>JANOBW010000034.1:0-5749 GCA_031411855.1 Opitutia bacterium | reverse complement strand
GAAACCGCCGGACCGCCCAGCATGGCCTGCTGGGACCGGGAGATTTCCCCCGCGTCGCGGCGCATGAAGATGACGCGGTAGCGCCGGTTCGCCGGCAGATGTCGGAGGAGCGGCGACACCACCTTGACCGCCTGGCCGGCGGCTTCGGCAATGAGCTGCGGGTCGCGCGGCAGTTGCTTGGCCAGCTCCCACTCGAAGTAGCCGTGCGGGTTGTGGTCGTCCGGCGGTCGCACCCCGTCGGTCAGCACCGGCATCCCGGCCATAGCGAGCATGCGCATCATCAGCGAGGTGCCGGAGCGGGGCGCACCCGAGACGATGAGATGGAAATCGTCGTGCCGGGAAACATCGGCAGGCCCGGCCGGAGCTTTCAGCTCCCGGGGAACCGCCGCCACGGGGGCGAGGCCGAGGCGGCTCTGTAATTTACTTTGGAACCAAAGTTTTTCCCGGTGGTGAAACTCCTCGCGGAGACGGCGGCGCTGGAGGGCGCGGACGGTGAGCTCCGGCCAGGTCAGCTCGGGGCGGATGGGGCGCGAGGTTCCCCGGCGCTGCGCGACGGCTTCCAGAACCCGTTTGGCGAGAGGGAGTTGCGGTTGCAGCTCCAGAGCCAGACGGGCGGCGGCCTCGGCTCCGGCGGTGTCGCGCTGGTGGAAGTTGATCAGGGCGAGGCCGGCGTGGAGGAGGGCGTGGCGCGGTTCGGAAACGAGGGCCGTTTCGAGGGAGGTCCGGGCCTCGGAGAAACGCCGCAGGCGGATCAGCGCGGTGCGGGTGAGGCGGTCGCAGTCGCGGGCCAGCGCCGGGTCCCGGCGGCCTGTGGCGGCCAGCGTGAGGACGGCGGAGAAACGGCCGGCGAGGAGCGCGAGTTCAGCCCGAAGATGGCAGGCGCGGGGATGGTCGTCTCCCCTGTCCTCCAAGGTGGTGGCGGCGCGGGCGGCCTCGTCCGTCAGCCCCACAAGCAGCAGGCAGCGGGCGAGGTGATAGGCGTATTGGCCCGACTCCGGTTCGGCCAGGAAGGCCGCATGAAGATGGGGCAGGGCGCGTTCCGGATGCCCCCATGCGATGAGGGCGACCCCGAGGTTCCACTGGTTTTGCCTGCGGACCTCTTCGCTGGTTTCGGCGGAAAGGTGGGAGTCGAGGAGGGAGGCGTCCAGATAGCCGAGCTGGACAAACTGGCGAAGGAGGGCGTCGCCACCGGCATCAGGCGCGGCGGGATGGGCGGGAGGAAGCGCGAAGGGGGCGGAGGTTTCCCAGGTCGGAATGGTCCGAAGCGGCGCGGCGGCGGCGAGGGTTTCCGTGAGGACTCGGCCCGGCATATCCTCGCCCCGGGGCAGGCCGAAAAGGGCGAGGATGGTGGGGGTGATGTCGACCAGGGCGGCACCCCGGGCGCGGGATTGAGGCAGAAAGGCGGGGCCGCTGGCGGCGAAAATGCCCTGGGGCCGATGCCAGGCCGCGATCCCGGCGGCGACATGCGGGGTGTGGGCCGGGCGGTGGCCGCCGCTGGCGAAACCGTGGTCGGAGACGAGCACGAGGTTGGTGTCGGCGGCGCAATGGCGGAGCAGGTCGGCGAGCAAGAGGTCCTGCAGGCGGTAGGCCCCAGTGACGACGTGCTGGTAGAGCTCGAAATCACGCTCGTTCACCCCGGCCATGCGCGGCGGGTGGAAGGGCATGAACACATGGCTGACCCAGTCGAGAAAGTGGAAATAAACGGTGAGAAAATCCGGCTGGTTTTCGGCCGCGAGGGTGACGGCCGCATTGTGCAGCGTGTAGAGCTCGGCGAGGTGCTCCACGAGTTTGCCGGGGCGCGGGTCGGCCTTGAGATCAATCTCCCGGAGCCGGGGGAGAAACAGCCCGAGCAGCCCCAAGTCCACGTCGGAGGGAGCAAGCCGCAACTCCGCCAGATCGTCGGCCCGCTCCGGTGGATAAACCGACCCCGGAGGCGGCGGCGCGGTGGTCTGATCCCCGCGAGCATGGCGGGCAAAGGAGTCCGCCACATACGTCCCCTTCACCGGTTCGGCCGGATGCGAGCCGAGCCAGCCGACCACCCCGCAGCGTTTCCCCTGCTCGGAAAGCAGGGTCCACAGAGCCTTGGCACGGCGCGCCGCGGGGGAGGTGGGGACGGCTTTTCCGGTCTCCGGGTCAATCGCCGCAAAACCATGGATGCCATGCTGTTCCGGGTCCTTGCCCGTGGCGATGGTGGCCCAGAGCATGGGCGAAAGGTAGGGCTCGTAACTGTCCAGAGTTCCAAAACTTCCCGCCCCGATAATGCGGGCCAGGCAGGGCATGTGCCCGGCGGCGATCAGCTCGCGGACGACATCAGGGTCCGCACTGTCCCAGCCGACGAGGAGGACCTTCGTCATTCCCCTCAGGCCACGCGGGACGCGAGTTTCTGACGGCGGCGGCGCAGCATGAAGGCGGAACCGGCCAGCATCGCGGCGGCCATGACGGCGGCGGATTCGGCGGGCTCGGGGACCGTCCCGGCGGTGATGCCGGCCCCGGAGTCGTCGTAGGCCCAGTCAACGAGGGTCAGGGTGTCGTTGCCGCCGACAATCCCGGTGGCGACGTGATCGAGGTGAATCCAGCCGTAGAGCGGGGTGTTGGACACGTCTATTTCGAAACCAAAGTATCCGTTTCCGCCGGCGACCCATTCCCCGTTTCCGTCGCGGGTCATGTCGGCAAACACATTGAAGTTTGCACTGGAATCAATGAGCGCTCCGGCCGGCAGTTTGGCTTCGTAACCGGCAATAGCCAGGGGCTTGGCAAAGTTGTAGTCGGAAACCGAGCCCCGCAGCAGGGTGTTTTGAGGAATGCCTCCGCCCCAGGTGAAGGTGATGTCAGTGCCCGGAGTCGGAGAGCCGGAACCGATGGCCGTGACACCGCCGTCCAGATCCACAAAGAGGTGGTTGCCCGAAGGGTAAGCAATGGTGGTTTGGCCGGGTGTGGCGGTGAAATGGACGATCGCGGCCGACAGGTTTCCCCCGGCGGAAAGTGCCGCCAAAGCGGTGGCGGCAGGCAGGAGCGGGGAACGGGGACGAAGGCTATCGAGCGGGGAGGTGGCGTTCATGGAATGACTGTCAACTTACGGTAAAACGTTGGTTTGTCGAGAGTTGATTCGTGAGGCAAACCGTTGGCGGAAAGCGAATTGGCCGAGAACGACCCGGAGTTACGGGGCGTTTCGTTGATAAGGAATCGTTTTTTCAAGGCATTTTTAACCACAGACGAGCGCGAGAGCGCGTAGAGACACGCCTTGGCGTGGTCCCTGAAGGGATGATTGAGCGGGTGCCCTTTGGGCGGCGAAGATCACAGACACAGAGGCACAGAGAGTCGCTGTGAACTTGGATATGATCGTGTTGTGCGGACTTAAAAAAATAGAAAGTCGTTTTGTCCAAAGAACTTACGAACAAAGTGATACTCTCTGTGCCTCTGTGTCTCTGTGGTTAACTTCTGCCTCGGCTGCCTTGTCTCTCCTAAGTGAAACGCTTGCGACCCAGATGGTCGCATTCCCTTGGTTTCACTCCCCGAATTCCACCGGCAGACTCTGGAGTTTGCGAAGTTTGTCGTGTGGAACGAAATCCAGAGTGGAAGCGGTCATCCTCGGACGCGGAAGTTTCGCCAAAGTGTCAAAGGCGACCTGCCCTTCCAGCCGGGCCAGGGCCGCGCCGAGGCAGGAGTGGGCGCCATCACCGAAGGAAAGATGGGGAACTCCGTTGCGGCCGAGGTCGAGGCGATGGGGGGCGGGGTAAACGGCAGGGTCGCGGTTGGCGGCGGCAAGAATCAGCATGGCCCTCTGGCCCACCCCGATGGTGTGTCCGCCGACCTCGACCGGCACAGTGGCGACACGGGGCGTCATCTGCAGCGGGCTGACAAAGCGTAGCAGTTCCTCGGTGGCCATCGCCGGCGTCACCTCCCCGCGGCGCAGGCGGTCCAGCTCGGGCTCGTTTTCCAGCAGGGCGTGCAGACCGCCGCCGAGGAAGGCGGTCGTGGTGTCCATGCTGGCCATGAAGAGAAAGAAGGCGTGGACGGCGAGTTCGCGGTCGGTGGCGGGCAGATCCTCGGGCGCGAGCCGGATCATGCGGCTGAGCCCGTCGTCCCGGGGACGCGCCCGGCGTTCCCGGATCTGGCCGTGCAGGTAGTCAAGCCCCAGCGCGATGCGGGAGTTGATCCTCCGAAAATGCTCGGGCGAGCTGGACCGGTTGAGCAAAGTGAAGGCCGAACCCTCGCCACATTCGGTCAGAAACGGCACATCCTCGGCCGGCAGCCCGAGCATGGCGGCGATGACGCGGACGGGCAGGACATCGGCAAACCCCTTCACCAGATCGAGGACGCCCTGTTTCATGCCTGTGGCAAAGAGTTCGCCCGCCACGACCTGAATCGAGGGAACAAACTCCGCCAGCGGACGCGCGTTCATGACCCGGCTCAGAAAGCGCCGCACCGTGGCGTGGCCGCGATCGGTGCGGGTCACCACCATGGCCTCCGCCACCGCCTGCACGGCGGGGAAACGGGGATCACGGCCCAGCAGTTCGCCGACCGTGGTTCCCAGGTCAAAAGGCAGGAGGGTGACATTGCGCAGGAGGGATTTCACGTCCGCATGGCGCGTCAGCACCCACTCCCCGTGACGTTCCGACCAAGACACCGGATCGGACAACCGCAACCGGTCGTAAACCGGGTGGGGCTGGACGAGGAAGTCCGGCCGGGTCGGATCGTAAAGCGACTGGCCGGCCGGACCAAGGGATGGGGTTTCTGAGTGCAACGGTATGAGGATCCTGATGTCGGGGCGAGGGAGCTGGCAAAGCCAAACTGAGCCCACCCGACCTGCCGCCCTGGCAAGCGGGTGAAATCCGAATCCACTGCCGCACAGCCACCGGATACTTGAGCCTCGGCCCCCCGGAGTCGCGAAAAAAAGTTTCCCGACCAGACCCCGGGGTGGACAAAAACAACCACCACCCGAACCTCTCCCCTTCCTCCTCGCGACTCCCCTTCGCGGCCTTGTTTCAAGAAGCGGGGGATTCGTTTCCTCACACTTCAGAAACAGGACGGTCAAAACAAACCACGCCAGCACGTCGGGTTGCTCAATTATACACAGACCAACAAGTTGCGTGGTAAGAAATTTGTAACACCCGGGCTTGCCAAAGCCGCGGCCTGTTCACAACAGCTTCAACAATGACAACCGGCGTTGATCTCCTTTGGGTCGTGGTGGCTTCCACGCTGGTCATGTCCATGCAGACGGGTTTCTGCATGCTGGAGGCCGGGCTGGTCCGGACCAAAAACACCATCAACGTCGCGATCAAAAACCTGCTCGATTTCTGCGTGGCGGGCATCTGTTTCTGGGCCTTCGGCTACGCCCTGATGTTCGGCCAGTCCGCCGGCGGCCTGGTCGGCACCAGCGAATGGCTTTTCGCCATGGAACCGCCGGTCAAGCCGGTGGTGTTTTTCATCTTCCAAGTGATGTTCTGCGCCACCTCCGCCACCATCATCTCGGGAGCGGTCGCGGAGCGCATGAGTTTCAAGGGTTACCTGCTCATGACCATGATGGTCTCCGCCACCATCTATCCGATCAGCGGACACTGGATCTGGAACGACCAGGGCTGGCTCAAACAACTGGGCTTTGTGGACTTCGCCGGCTCCACCGCGGTCCACTCCGTCGGAGGCTGGCTCTCCCTCGCCGCCGTCCTCATCATCGGTCCCCGCCTCGGCCGCTTCTCCTCCTCCACCCCCCTGGCCAGCTCACACAGCCTCGGCACCGCCACCTTCGGCG
>JANOBW010000033.1:0-22331 GCA_031411855.1 Opitutia bacterium | reverse complement strand
GCTCGGCCACAGAGGCCTTTTCCAGGTTCACCTTGGGGAGCTGGACGGCCTGCTTGTGCTGGATGCGCCAGATGCGGGAGAAGTAGTGGTCGCGGTCGATGCGGATGGCCTCGTTGGAGGTCTTGCTGTGGACGGGGCCGCGGGTGTCGTTGTGGATCACGGCCTGGTTGTAGAAATCAACCACGAAGAGGGCGCCGTCGGGGCCGACACGGACATCAATGGGGCGGAACCAGTAATCATCGCGGCTGGCGGCAAACTCGGCGTCGCGGGTCTTGGCGGCGGCGTAGGTGACGCCATCGGCGGTGACCTTCTCGTGGTGGATGATGTTGATGGTGGGTTCGGTCGTGAAGAAGGAGCCGTTCCATTCGGCGGGCCAGGCGCCACCTTCATAGATGGCGCAGCCGGCGGCGGCGGTGAACTTGCCGACGAGGTCAATTTGCACGTAGGGCAGCATGTCCTGTTTGATCAGCGGGTTCGAGCCGCGGTTGTTGATCATGACCTTGAAGGAGTTGAGTTTTTCGCCGATGCGGGCGGCGGAGAGGGCCTTCTCGGACAGCACGTTGTGCATGAGGAGGTCGTTCGAAGTCGGCTGGGTCCAGAAGATCTCGCCGTTGGAGGCGACGTCCACGCCCCAGGCGTTCCCGCCCTTGGAGTTGACCTGTTCGAAGGCGGAGCCGTCGGGTTTGAAGCGGAGGAGTCCGTTGCCCATGCGCCCGAAGAAGGTCTTGTTGTCGGCGCTGAGGACATCGCCCGCGCTGTAGCCGTTGGTGGCGTAGATCCAGCCGTCGGTGCCCCAGTGGAGGTTGTTGATGACGGCGTGGGTGTCGGAGCTGCCGAGGTTGTCGTAAAGCACGGTGCGGGTGTCGGCCTTGCCGTCGCCGTCGGTGTCGCGGAGCCAGAGGATTTGCGGCGCCTGGGAAACGATGACTCCGTCGCGGTAGAAGACGAAGCTGGTGGCGAGTTCGAGGCCGTCGGCGAAGACCGCTTTTTTGTCCATGACGCCGTCACCGTCGGTATCGGTCAGGATGGAGATGCGGTCGCGGGCGGGGCGGTCCACGCGCTGGATGACGATGCGTTTGAAGTCACCTTCCTGGACCTCTTTGATGGAGGTGCGGCGGCCCTGGGGATATTCGGGGGTTTCGACCACCCAGAGGCGTCCGGCGGGGTCCCAGTCGAGGGACATGACCTTGGAGACGAGGGGTTCCGAGGCGACGAGTTTCATCTCGAAATCGGGGTGGACGTCCACTTTGGCGGCGGCCTTGGAAGGCTCGGTCGGGCCACCCTCGGGGTAGCGCAGGTTGGCGATTTCGTCCTTGGTGAGCAGGAGGTTGGCGTCGCGTTTGCCGGCCCAGGAGATGCCGCGCAGGAGGAGGGAGCGGAAGTGGGTGACGGAGAAGTTTTTCAGGTAGTGGCCGGGGATGGAGACGAAGGCGCGGTAGTTGTCCTTCTCGTAGGTCCAGAACTCCGGGGTGGAGCCGTAAACGTGGGGCCGGGGGCGGCCATCCTTGGAACCCTTGGGGTCGGGCAGCCAGGCCGAGGCGAGGATTTTGGCGTCGGGGTTCATGTCCAACTCGTAGTAAATCTCGTCGTTGAGCTGGAAGTTGGAGGCCCCCTCGGTGATGGGGTGGGTGTTGTCCTGGAAGGAAATGGAGTTTTCCCCCATGAGCCACTTGGCCTTGCCGTGTCGCCAGGCCCCGCCGGCGACGGACTTGAACCAGTCGGGGTCGTCGCCGCAGACGGCGTCGTGGATGGCGACCAAGCCGCCGCCGCGTTTGAGAAAGGCGGTAAACAGTTCGCGTTCAGCACCTTTGATGGTGGCCCCGTCCTGGGCGTAGAGAATGAGGACGTCGGTTTTGGCGAGCTGGTCGGCGGAGGGAAACGTTTCGGACCCATCCACGGTGACGCCGCGGTCGGCCAGGACCTTCGTGTAGTCCTTGAGAAACTGCGGGTGGTCGTGTTCTCCTGGGCCATGGGTTTTGACGCCGGCGCGGATGAAGACGCGCAACGGGGAATCGGCCGCCAGGGCTGTGACCGCCGAGAAAAGGGCGAGCAGAAGCGTGGAAAGGATGCGTAGGGAGGGCATGGGGTTGATAGGAAAGGAATTCGGGGAAAGAGTCCCTAAATTCATGGGGGTCAAAACGCACCACCTCGCAACGAAAAGCGGGCGGAGGGCGGTCCAAGGGCTCAGGCCCGGTGGGGGCGCATTCCCAGGACGCCGAGGCGCAGGGCGAGGTAGGTCAGCAGGCCCGACCAGATGAGCCAGAAGGGGAGGAGGGCCCGGATGATGGCGGTGTGCTCGCCCCGGTAGTCCATCACATCAAGGAAACCGATGCCAAAAAACGCGTGGGAGATGACGCGCCAGGACAGTTGGTCGAGGTCCTGGCCGCGCATGGGCTCCATGGCCATCCAGGCGAGGAAGACGACCCCGGCCAGGAGCCAGATGATGAGCCAGACCCAGGGCGGCCAGGGCACGCGCCGGGCCAGCAGGCGCCAGAGGACAAACGAGCCCATGAGGATCGTGTGGATGCCGGTGGCGGGGAAGAGCAGGCTGTTCACCGTGGAGGCGGGGATCGGTCCCGGAACCAGGGTGACGGTGAGGAGGACCGCCGCCCCGTAGGTGATCAGGAGGAGGAGGCACACGAACCAAATGCCGCCCGGCCAGCCCGGCCGGAAACACCAGAGCCGGGCCAGGCCGGAAGGGCGGGCGGCCTGGGACGGAGGTTCGGACCAGAACCCGTGCAGGGCGACGAGGAGGGTGATCATCGGCAGGGGCAGGGTCAGGAAAAAGAAGACGGGAGGGCCGCTGAAGTTGGCGGACATCCCGTTGAGCCAACAATCAAGGAGGAAGGCGGCCGGGGCGATGATCCATCCCGCAACCGAGAAGAGGCGCATCCGGGGCTGGAAGGTGACCGGACTGAGGGCGAGCCGTTCGGCCGCCCAGAGCAGGAGGGCCAGGACGGCGACGAGGTTGACCGGAAGGGAGATCAGCAGGGCTCCGGGGCCCGCCAGCAGAGCCGGCTTCAGGGACGAGAGAAGGTAGGTGGAACCGCCCGCCATCCCCATGGCCTGCATCACGAAGATCAGCCAGTTGGAAAACAGGACCCCGGCGACGATGCCGGCCAGCAGGATGAGCCGCAGGATCCAGTTGCGCTGGACCGAGCAGGCCAGGGCCGCGGCGGTGAAGACCACGGAGGCCAGGAGGCAGACGGCCAGGAACGACAGATCCCCGCCGATCTCCGTCCCGCCCAGGAAAAACCGGAGGAGAAAGTGCGGCAGCAGCCCCACCGCCAGCAGCAGGGTTTCCGCCACCCGGGCGCACCATTTGCCGTAAAGCACACGCCAGCCGTCGAGGGAGCTGAGCCGGACGAGGCCGAGGGTGTCTCCCGTGATCTCTCCGCCCACGGCGTTGAGGGACAGCAGCGGCAGGGCCACGACGAAGATGGCAAAGATGCCCGTGCCGATGACCCCGCTTTGCTCGGCGGACCGCCAGGACTGGTCGGCCAGGGCGCAGAGGAGGTTGAAAAACGCCGCCACCAGTTGGGAAAGCAGCAGGATGAGGACGTAGGCGCGGGAACGCAGCCCTTGGCGGAGCTCCTTGACCAGGATGGGGTTGAAAAAGTCCGGATAGGGATCGCCAGAGCGCATCGGAAAGACTGACGAAAGCGGAGCCCGGTCCGGGGGCGACTGAAAAGATGGTCAGATTCAAACTGATTCCCCGGGGGAACCTGTCATACGATAGCGTTTCCTTTCTCGACCTCTGCCCCGCCTCCCTCCACCACAAAGGTTTTCGGAGCTTTGCCTTGCCCGGGCATGGTCCTGTCCAACAACTGAAACTTTCACCCTACCGCCTCTTCTTTCCCCATGTCCCAACCCTCCACCTCCTGGACAAAGCTCCTGACCCGCGAGCATTGGTTTGTCTTCATCATCGCCTCCCTTGCCTGGGTCTTCGACTGCCTCGACCAGCAGCTCTTCAACCTGGCCCGCGACAGCGCGATGGGAGCCCTCTTGGAAAAGGGCCAGGACGCCAAGGTGTTCGGCGGCTATGCCACCAGCATCTTCCTGATCGGCTGGGGCTGCGGCGGATTTGTGGCGGGCTCGCTGGGTGACCGTTTCGGACGAGCCAAGATGCTGGCCCTGACCGTGCTGCTTTATTCGGTCTGCACCGGCCTCAGCGCCTTTTCCTTCCACTTTGCCGACTTCTGTGTTTACCGCTTCCTGACCGGCTTCGGCGTGGGCGGCGTCTTCGGCCTGGCCGTGGCCCTGGTGGCCGACTCCGTTGACTCCCGGGCCCGGACCCCCGCCCTGGGCCTGCTCCAGGCCCTCTCCGCCGTGGGCAACCTCACCGCCGGTCTCATCGGCATGGGCATCGGGGCCCTGGCCTTCAACAAGATGCTCCCCTTCAACCTGGCCTACTGGCAGTGCATGTTCCTCGTGGGGGCCCTGCCCGCCATGCTCTGCGCCCCGATCATGATGCGCCTCAAGGAGCCGGAACGCTGGGTCAAGGCCAAGAGGGAGGCCGAAACCGCCGGCAAGGGTGTCCAGTTCGGCTCCTACTCCGCCCTTTTCACCAACCCCCGCTGGCGCAAAAACGCCCTCCTCGGCCTGGTGGTGTGCAGTGCGGGCATCATCGGCCTCTGGGGCATCGGCAACTTCCACCCCACCATCGTGGGCGACATCGTGACGGCCCACTTCAAAACCCAGAACCTGGAGCCCGCCGACCTGAAAAACAAAGTAGATTTCTGGCGCTCCGTGGCCCTGCTCTTCCAGCACATCGGCTCCTTCTTCGGCATGTATTTCGCCGCCCGCCTGACCGAGTGGGTCGGCCGCCGCACCGCCTTCGGCATCACCTTCCTGCTCTCCTTCGCCGCCATCATCCTGGTCTTCAGCTCGATGCGCACGATGGACCAGCTCTACTGGATGATGCCCTTCTACGGCTTCGCGATCCTCTCCCCCTTCGGTGTTTACGCCGTTTACCTGCCCGAGCTCTTCCCCACCAGCCTGCGCTCGACCGGCACCTCCTTCTGCTACAACGCCGGCCGCTTCGTCGCCGCCACCGCCCCCTTCACTCTCGGCCGCATCACCCAGCACCTCGTTTCCACCGCCACCAACGACGCGGAGAAAATCGAGGCTTTCCGCACCGCCGGCATGTGGGTGAGCCTCTCCATCCTGCTCGGTCTCCTCGCCCTGCCGTTCCTCCCGGAAACGAAGGGCCAGCCCCTGCCGGAAGAGGCGAAGTGAGCCGACCTTGTCGTGACATTTCCAAGGCAATCTCTACCGCAGAAAGACGCGGAAATGGCGCAGAAAATCCACAGACCACTTCTCTGAGATTAAAGATTTTCAGCGTATCAAATCACGGTGTTTTCCATTTCCTCCCCTCTCTTTTCTGCGCCATTTCCGCGTCTTTCTGCGGTATAAAAAATTCTCCTCCCCCGTATTCCTTTTCTCCCTAAAACCATGATCAAACTCGGTCTCGTCGGCCTCGGCAACATCGGCCAGGTCCACATCAAAAACCTCACCACCGGCCTCTGCCCGCGCGTGAAACTCCACGCCGTCTCGGACTTCCGCGTGCCCGCCAGCGTCCCCGAGGGGGCCACGTTTTACGCCAACCTCGACGAACTCCTGGCCCGGGGCGGCTGCGACGCCGTCCTCCTCGCCACGCCGACCAAGGACCACTCCGCCCAGGCCATCAAGGTGCTCCAGGCCGGCCTGCACGTGTTGGTCGAAAAACCTGTCGGCCTCTCCAAGGCCCAGGCCCAGGCCGTGATCGCCGCGGCCAAGCCCGGCCAGGTCGCGGGTGTCATGCTCAACCAGCGTTCCGATCCCGCCTACCTCCGCATCCGCGAGCTGGTCCAATCCGGCGCCATCGGCCAGATCCAGCGCACCAACTGGATCATGACCAACTGGTTCCGCCCCGAGATCTACTTCCAGTCCAGCCCCTGGCGCGCCACCTGGCCGGGAGAGGGCGGCGGCCTCCTGCTCAACCAGTGCATCCACAACCTCGACATCTTCCAGTGGATCTGCGGCGTGCCCTCCAAGATCCGCGCCTGGTGCAAGTTTGGCCGCTACCACGACATCGAGGTCGAGGACGAATGCACCGCCTACTTTGAATACGCCAACGGCGCGACCGGCCTCTTCGTCGGCTCGACCGGCGAGGCCCCCGGCTCCAACCGCCTGGAGATCGCCGGTGACAAGGGCTCCATCCTGCTGGAAAACCGCGTCCTCACCCTGACCCGCAACTCCGAGGGCGCCCAGGGCTTCTCCCGCACCACCCAGGAGATGTTCGGCCAGCCCGGCAAAACCGTCGAGACCCTCTCCGACTGGCCCGCCGTGAACCAGCACGCCACCCTGCTCAACGACTTCGCCGCCGGCGTGCTGGACGGTGCCAAGATGATCGCCCCGGCCTCCGACGGCCTCGCCTCCCTGGAGTTTGCCAACGGCTTCATCCTCTCCACCTGGCTCAACCGCGAGATTGACCTCCCGCTCGACGCCGCCCTCTACGAGTCCGAACTGGCCAAACGCGTCGCCACCTCCAAGCCCCGGACCGTCCTGGCCCAGGCCGCCCCGGTGGACATGTCGAAGAGCTACCGCTGAGCTTTCGCCGCCGCTTCGGCCGTGAATTCGGGTCCGAGCGTGCGGAATTGCTGGAGGGCTCCGGACCAGATGGCTTCGTTGATTCCGAGAGGTCCTTTCCGGGCCGCGTAGTCCTCCGGCGTGGAGCCGTCGTAGTGCCAGATCCAGCCGCAGGCGGTGCCGCGGGATTCCCGGAGAAACGCGGCCAGCTCCTCCCCGGTGCAGGACAGGGGAAACGTCTCCTCAATCACCACCGGACGGCCCTGCCCGGCACATTCGGCGAGGGCTTTGCGAACCTCGCCGGGTTTGGCCGAGCTGGGGTAGAGGTGGACGCTCAGAAAGTCCACATGCGGGGCCACCTCGCGGGGGACGAAGCCGGACAGGTGTCCCCATCCCTCCACCCAGGGCAGCATGCCCACGGTGATGAGGTGACGCCGGTCCTTTTCACGGATGGCGGCGGTGAGGGTATCAATCCACAACGTGGCCAGCTCGCCCCGTTTGCGTCCCGCCAGGCTGCGGGAGATGCGTTGCAGGAAGTCGTAGCCGCCGAAGGGTTTGCCCGAATACCATGCCTCGTTGGTGCCTCCCGGGACGAGGGGCTCGTTGATCAGGTCGTAACAAAAGACGGCGTCGCTGTCCGCGCAGGTTTCGGCCAGGGTGCGGAAGAAGACGCCCTGGGCGGCCCACCGTTCCTTTTCGCCGAGGGCGTCATACCAGGCGGGCACGTCGCTGGTCCGGTAACAGGCCAGGCCCGTGAGATCGAGATGCAAGCCGCCGGCCTCGGCCTCGCGCAGCAGGCCTTTCAGCCGGGTGAAGGCCCCACGGTTGGGCTCGGAGGGACCGTCCATGAACTTCCCCAACTGAAGGTGAAGGCGGACCACATTGGCCCCGAGGGAGCGGATTTTCCGGAAGTCATCCGCCACGGTGCCGGCCTCTGTTTCCCAGAAGTCCTCCAGCAACCGGCCCTTGTTTCCGTAGTTCACGCCCCAGGGAAGGAAAGCCTGTCCGGAGGGGCGCAGGACGAAGCCCGCCCGGTCCGGGGAAACTTCAATCCGTTCCAGCGCGCAGGCCGGTCGGGGGCTGGCGCAGGAGGAGAAAAGAAGGGCGGCCAGCCCCAGGAAAAAGAGCGGGAGGCGCGGGGCCGGGGTGGGGTGGTCAGGCATGAGTTCGGTTGAAGGGGACAAACAAACTGATCCCAGCCCAGGCAAAGGGCTCCTGGAAACCGTCCGCTTCTGTGAAAACGGGACCGAATCGGGAAACGCTCAGAGCGCCTTTTTGATCTCGTTGTAGAGACTCTGGGAGAGGGCCTCGTCACCGAACACTCCGAAACGGATGGAAAGTTTGGAAGTGGCGGTCCCCACCTGGGTGATGACGAGGGTGATCTTGGTGTCCTGGGAGGTGCGGCCCGTGATGGTCTTTTTGGCGGCGTCGCCCTCCTCCTTGATCTTGGTGTAACCCAGGCGCTGCATGGCTTTGTCGCAGGCCGCCACCGTCCCGGCGAGGTTGGCGTTGGTGTAGGTCTCCATGTCGCCTTTGACGTAACCGACACCACCCGCTCCGGCCCCGGCGGCGGCGGCGAGGAGGCAACCCGTCTGGGTCAGGAGGGTGGAGGCTCCCAGGAAAAGGCCCAAGGCGAGGTTGGCGGCGGAAAGTTTGTTTTTCATGCCCTTGGGATGTATCGGTTCGAGGCCCGGCCGGAAGCCGAAATTTTTTCAATGAGGAAGGTGGCGAAATCCGCGGTGTGCACAAAGGCAATGCCTTGGGCACGTTGTCCCGTCTTCAGGGGATAGGTCGCTCCCCGGGTTGAGTCAGCGAGTGCCAGGGTCGAGTCAATTTCCGCCCGGGTTGTGTCAACCGCAGAACAGGTCGAGTCAGGAGGAGAACAGGTCGAGTCAGGAGGAGGACAGGTCGAGTCAGGAGGAGGACAGGTCGAGTCAGGAGGAGAACAGGTCGAGTCAGGAGGAGGACAGGTCGAGTCAGGAGGAGAACAGGTCGAGTCAGGAGGAGGACAGGTCGAGTCAGGAGGAGAACAGGTCGGGTCAGGAGGAGAACAGGTCGAGTCAGCGGGAGTCGGGGTCGAGTCAGCGGGTGTGCCCTGGGGCTTTCGCACGTTCCCGGCCAGTGCGGAGCGTGGTGCTCCCAGGGTGGCGAAGCATTCCGACGGAAGGCGGGACCACTTACGGGAGGCCTTCCGTGTCGAGGAACACGGTGCCGGTTAGTTGGCTCGTTTGGCCGGCGGGGGATTTTTGGCAGCGGGGCCGGCGAGGGGCGGGGTTTCGAAAAACTTGCCGCCGTCCACGAGGCGGGGGTCATTGGTCCGTTTCAGTTCGGCGAGGAGGCGTTCCTCCAGGCCGGCGCGGATTTCGGCATACTTTGGGTCCTCGGCGAGGTTGACGGTCTGGGCGGGGTCGGCCTTCAGGTCGTAGAGTTCGCGGGCCGGTCTTTTGGCGAAGGCGTAGTCGTAAAACCAGCGCCACTCGGGGGCGTGGCGCTGGCTGAAGAGCCAGGCCTTGGTCGGGCTGGCGTCCATGTCGGCAAAGGCGGCGTAGGTGCTCTTTTCGACCTCGGCGGCGGAGGGGGCGTTTTCCTCGGCGGTGAACTTGGGGCTGCCGAGGGGCCAGCGGTCGGGGGCGAAGTTACGGACGAGGAGAAAGTCCTCGGTGCGAAGGGCGCGCTGGGGGTAGGGCAGGCTGCCTTCGCGGGCATCGGCGACGTGGCGTTCGCGGCCGGTCACGACCCAGGTGCGGGCGGGGTCTATCTGGCCGGATTTTTCGGAGCGGAGCACGCCGAGGAAGCTGCGGCCGGTCATGACTTCGGGGGGCTTCACGCCGCCGGCCTCGAGGAAGGTGGGGGCGAGGTCCATGAGGTTGACGAAGTCGTCCACCACACGTCCGGCCTTGATGCCGGGGCCGCGGGCGAGGAGGGCCACGCCGGTGCCGAAATCGTAAAGGTTGCACTTGCCGCCGGGGACGCCGGGCATGCCGTGGTCGCCGCTGATGACGAGGAGGGTGTTGGCGAGTTCGCCGCTTTCCTCCAGTTGGCGGAGGATGACGCCGATGCCGGCATCCCAGGCCTGGACTTCGCCGAGGTAGTCGGCGAAGTCAGCCCGGACCTCGGGCACATCGGGGATGAACTTCGGGAGTTTCCCGCGCAGATCGTCGGGGTTGATGCCCCAGAGGGCCTGGCCGGACCCCTTCTCGTAGGAGCGGTGGGTGAGGGTGGGGCCGAACCAGTAGCAGAAGGGCTGGCTGGGCCGGCGGGCGGCGAGGCAGGCGGCGAAGTTTCCCCGGACTTCACCGAGGATGGTGGCGGTGGCGGCCCCGAAGGTCATGCCTTCGCGGACCATGCGGGTGGCGTTTTCGGAGAAGTTGTTAAAGGCGTGGCCGGACTTTTCAAAGGCGTGTTTCTGCCCGCCATAGGGGGCGTCGGCGGGGGTGCCGGGGCTCCACACCTTGTAGCTTTTGCCGAGGTGATAACCGGCATCGGCCAGGAGGAGGGGAAAGGTCGGGATCGAACTATCCCAGACGGCGCCATTGAGGATGGCCCCGCGGCCCGTGCGCCAGAAATACTGGCCGGAGAGGAGGGAGCTGCGGCAGGGGGTGCAGCTGGGCGCGGTGACAAAGGCGTTGCGGAAGATGACCCCTTCGCGGGCCACGCGGTCGAGGTTGGGGGTCTTCACCACCTGGTTGACGGAGGGGCTTTTCTCCAGGGCGGCGTAGGCGCCGGCGTAGCGGCCCCAGTCGTCGGCGAAGCAGAAAACGATGTTGGGCGGGCGGGTTTCGGCGGCGGCGGCCTGGCTGGCCGCCAGCAGCAGGGCGAGGCAGGCGAGGAAGAAAGACTGCCAGCGTGGCGTGCTCATGGGGCGGCGGGGGCGGGGAGTTTGCCGGAGAAGATGAACTCGTCGCGGCTGAGGACGCCGTTTTTGTCGGCGTCGAACTGGATAAAACGGGCGGGGGCCTTGTCGGGGTCGGGCTGGTCGGCGAGGAACTCCTCGCGGGTCAGCTGGTTGTCCTTGTTTTTATCCTTTTTCTCAAAGAGGGCGACGCGGTCGGTCTTGGGTTTGGTGTCAGCCTTGTCGGCGTGGTCGGGCCACTGTTTTTTGGCCTCGGGGTAGCGCTGGTTGAGGACGGCGCGGAGGCGGGCCACGGTTTCGGGCTGCTCCTTGGCGAGGTTGCGGTTTTCCAGGGGGTCGTTGACGTAGTCGTAGAGTTCGAACTCGGCGGTCCCGGGGGCGGCGCCGGGGACCTTCCATTCGACGAGGCGGAACTGGGCGGTGCGGAGGGCGCGGCCGAGGCGTTCGCCGCGGGGGTAGCAGTGCATGACACTTTCCTGGGTGGGGGCGGCTGGATCGCGCAGGGTGGCGGCGAAGCTGCGGCCGTCGAGCCCGGCGGGGGCGGGGAGGGAGGCGAGCTCGGCCAGGGTGGGGTAGAGGTCCACGGTTTCGACGAGGGACCGGGTGTGGCCCTGGGCCAGGCCGGGGCCGGAGATGATGAGGGGGATGCGGGCGGCCTGCTCGTAGTTGGTGTGTTTGCACCACATGCCGTGGTCGCCGAGGTGCCAGCCGTGGTCGCCCCAGAGGACGATGATGGTGTTGCCGGCCTGGCCGGAGGCGTCGAGGGCGTCGAGGACCTTCCCGAGCTGGGCGTCCATGTAGCTGGTGGCGGCGTAGTAGCCGTGGATGAGGCGGCGGGCGGTCTCGTCATTGACGGGGCCGGATTCGGGGGTGTCGGAGTATTGGCGGAGCTCGCCGAAACTGGTGGGGGCGTAGGCGGGCGCGCCGTCGGGCGGGGTGCGGCGCTCGGCGAGTTTGAAGGAGGAGCGTTCGTAGAGGTCCCAGTATTTCTTGGGGGCGCAGAAGGGGAGGTGGGGTTTGAGGAAACCGACCGCGATGAAGAAGGGCTGGCCGGGCGTGGCGGCGGCGGCCTGGATGCGGCGGATGGCCTCCTGGGCGATGCGGCCGTCG
This sequence comes from Opitutia bacterium, assembly GCA_031411855.1. Lineage (GTDB taxonomy): Bacteria > Verrucomicrobiota > Verrucomicrobiia > Opitutales > JANOBW01 > JANOBW01. The sequence continues at coordinate 10,798 of JANOBW010000033.1, read as the reverse complement.
GGGTAGCCGTCGTCGGGGACATCGGCGGCCTCGGTGGGCGCGCCATGGGCCATGTCCTTGGAGACGGCCTGGTTGGCGAAGAGGGCCTCCTCGCGGGTCATGGTCTTGAGGTTTTCCGGGAGGGCGTAGCCGACGGTCTTTTCCTTGTAGAGGGGGACGCTCCAGGAGGCGGGGTCGTCGGTGTTGCCATGGCCGACATGGAAGATCTTGCCCATGCCCTCGGCCTTCCACCCGTGGGCCATGAAGTGCTGGGTGAGGGTGACGGCATCGGGGGCGGCCTTGCGGAAGTTGGTGCCCAGATCGTAGATGCCGAGGGTGGTGGGGCGGCGTCCCGTCATGAGCGAGTTGCGGGACGGGGCGCAGACGGCCTGGTTGCAGTAGGCGCGGTCGAAGACGACGCCGCGGGCGGCGAGGCGGTCTATGTTGGGGGACTTGACGACGGTGTCGCCGTAACAGCCGAGGAGGGGCTTGAGGTCGTCCACCGCGATGAAGAGCACATTGGTTTTGTCGGCGGCGGCGGCGGTCTGGCTCAGCACGCAGAAAACGGCGGCGAGCAGGGGGAGGTATCTCATGGGGAGGGAAGTTGGGTAAGGGGATGGGGCGGAGACGCGGAGGACGAGGCAGTGGTGGTTGGGCTGGAGAGGAGGGGCTCCTCAGGTTTCGGGTGTTTTCGCAGCGGCCGTGGTTTCCCCTTCGAGGCGTTTCGTGCGGGCGGCGACGAAACGCCAGAGGGCGAGGGAGAGGACGAGGGTGAGCGTGAAGGCCAGGCAGGCGGTGAGGAAGGAGTCGTCGGCCGCGACGGAGTAGATGAGGGAAACGACGAAGTTGGGCAGCAGGGTGGCGAGGAAGATGCGCCGGACGGGCACGCCGGCGGCGGCCGCGATGATGACGGACGTCTCGGCCAGGACGGGGACGCTGCGCCAGCAGGCGAGGGTGAGGGAGAGGTTGTGCTGGAGGCCCTCGCGGAGGCGGCCCAACTCCTGGTCGGGGAAAAACCTGGGGGCGACGCGACCGACGGCGGCGCGGCCGAACCAGGCCGAGACGAGGACGCCGACGGACATGCCGACGGTGCCGCCGATGAGACCGGCGACGAACCCCGCGTTGGCGGCCAGAAACATGATGACGAGGGTGGCCGGAATGGGCGCGACGGAATCGGCGGCGAGCAGGCCGATGGCGAGGAGCACGAGCCAGGCGGCGCGGTGTTCCTGGGCCTGGAGCAGGGGTTTCACAAACTCCTCCCCCCAGATCATGAACGGGAGGCTGACCAGCACCATGACCAGAAAGATGAAGAGGATGAACTTTCCGGAGAGGAGTCGTGGAGGCTTCATGGGGCGGGGTGGTGGGGCGGCTCAGTTGTCCCGGCGGCCGGTGAGGCGGGCGACGAATTTGATGGCGTAGAAGTAGGCGCGTTCGCGGACCAGCTCGGGATCGGCCGTGCCGCCCACGCCGATGTCGGTGACATCGTCCACGACGGTGCCGGCATCGGGGTTTTTCGCGATCCAGGTGAGCATCTGGATGAGTTTCACCTTCGGGAAGGTGGCCTGGAGGTGGTCGAGGACGATGGCGGGGATGAACATCTCGCAGGGCTGCTGGACGGAGTCGGGCACGGCCGCGACGCAGATGAGGGTGCGGACGCGCTGGACATCGTCGCCGGCCAGGCCGGGGGCCCAGGTGGAGATGTTTTCCCGGACCTTGGTGAGCTGCTCCACGACATAGTCGTCCGGGGCCATGTCGGACGGGGCGAAGGGGGCCACGACGCCCTCGTCGGGCGGGAGGTGGTAGTCAAGGGCGGCGACATCCTTGGCGGTGATCTTTTCCCATTCGTGCCGGGGGGCGGCGGCCTCGGCCTCGGCGGCGGCGCGGGAGGCGAGGGTCTTCGCCTCGGCCACCATCTGGTCGCGCCAGACGGAGATGCCGCCGACGGCCAGCCAGGCGGCGAAGACGGCGGTGAGCCAGACCTTGCCGCCGCGGGTGGCGAACTTCTGCTGGGCATCCCAGCGGAAGAGTTTGGCCCCGGCGACGGAGCCGGCGATGCCGCTGAGGGTGAGGGACATGAGGCAAAAGGAAAGCCCTTCGAGCCCCTTGCCGGAGACGGTGGCCTGGAGGGCCTCGACGGCGTAGCGGCCTGGGAAGAACCCGGATAGGATCTGGGCCCATTCGGGGAGGGCGCTGAGGTTTACCGCCACCCCGCCGATGATGAGCATGGGGAGGAAGACGCACTGGCCGAGCGCCTGGACGGCGGGGACGGTGTCGGCCAGCATGGCGATGACGAGCCCGAGGCCGATGAAGGCGAAGGCCACCACGCTGAAGGTGGCGAAAAGGAGAAGCGGCTCCTCGGGGAAGGTCATGCCCACCGCGAGGGCGACGGCGAGTTGGAGTAGTCCGGAGCTGAGGATGATGACATAGCGGGCGGCGACCGTGCTGGCGACGAGGCTCCAAGTGGTGGCGGGCGTGAGCCGGTAACGCCGCCACACGCCACGCTCGCGTTCGCTGACCATGGAGGTGGGAAGCCCGAAGCAGGCCCCGCCCAGGATGCTGACAGTAAGGAGTTCCCCCATGTGGCGGAGGAGGGGGACGGACTCGTGGCGGTAAAGGACCCAGAAGGCCACGAGGAAGATGAGCGGGAACAGGTAGCCGTAGAGCAGGGCCATCCGGTTGCGGAAGTGGAGCCGGCAGGAGACGAGGAAAAGTGCGGCGAAACCGTTCATGACGAGAGTCCTTCGCGAGGGGCGGCGGTGTGGGTGAGGGAGAGGAAGACCTCCTCCAGGGAGGCTTTGCGCAGGTGGAGGTCCACCAGCTCGATGCGTTCGGAGGCCAGCAGGGCGGCGAGACCGGCGAGGGTGCCGGGTGGGTCGGCGGTTTGGAAACGGGCGGTGTTTCCCTCCAGTTCCAGGCCCTCCACACCAGTGGCTTTGGTGAGTAAGCCGCGGGGCAGAGGCTTGGTGGTGAGGACGGTGCAGGATTGTTTCACGCCGGCCCGGGCGATGAGCTCCGCCGGGGTGCCCAGGGCCACGATGGTTCCCCGGGCGATGATGGCGATGCGGTCGCAGAGACGCTCGGCCTCCTCCAGATAATGGGTGGAGAGCAGGACGGTGTGCCCATCGGCCTTCATGCGGGCGATTTCGGCGTGGATTTCGCCGCGGGACTGCGGGTCGAGCGCGGTGGTGGGCTCGTCTAGGACGACGAGTTCCGGGTTGTTGACGAAGGCGAGGGCGAGGGAGAGCCGTTGGCGTTGTCCGCCGGAGAGGGAGTCAAAGGGGAGGTCGGCCTTTTCGGTCAGGGAGAAACGTTCGAGCAGGATCTCGGGGGCGACGCGGGTGGGGTAAAGGGAACCGAAGAGTTTCAGGGCCTCGCGGGCGGTGATCTTGTCGGGCAGGGCGGGATTTTGGAGGGCCACGCCGATCTTCTGCTTGGCCTCGCGGGGGTGCTGGCGGACATCGAGGCCTCCGACGGAGAGCTCGCCGGCGTCGGGGTCGCGCAGGCCGACGAGGCATTCGATGGTGGTGGTTTTGCCCGCGCCATTGGGGCCGAGCAGCCCGAAGATTTCGCCCTTTTCGATGGTGAAACTGAGGGACCGCACGGCTTCAAACGCGCCGTAGCGTTTGGAGAAGTGGCTGACGACAACCTGGGAAGGCATGGGGTGAACAGGGAAAACCCTTAGCGATGCTTGTTCCGCCTTGGGGAAACAAGCCGCATCGGGGCTTGGACAAAGGCCAGGGGAGGGACTCTGCGCGATCATTCCGAGGCGGAGGGATGTGGCAGGTGGTCAAGGCCAAGGCGGGGGCGCGGGTGGAGACGCGGGGGCGCGGAGGGCGAGGCAGGTGTTGGTGGGGTGGCAGGGTGGCGGAGTATGGTCCGTGCCTTTGGGCCAGGGCATACGTTGGCTGCCTAGGTTTTGGCTCCTTAATTTCCCCAGGGAAATATGACGGGAGGGGAGGCGGCTCGGGCGCTTTTTCTTTTTTTATCGGAAATGGCACTTGACCAAAGATGGCATTTGTGAGTGTTTCGGCGCTTCCAGTTTCGGGCCGTAGCGTAGTCTGGTAGCGCGCTTGCCTGGGGGGCAAGAGGTCGGGAGTTCAAATCTCCCCGGTCCGACCATTTAAAAGCGGAATGTGCGCGACGAAAGTCAGCCATTCCGCTTTTTTGTGTCCGATGAGTCCGTTTTTCCAAGATTGGCGTCCGCGCCGCCTGCTGTGGCCTTTGTCCCTGATGGTCATTCTGATGTGCGCCTCCGGCAAAGGGCAGGTCGAGCTTCCCTTCACCTTTGGCCTGCCGGACTTTGACAAGATCGCCCACTTCGGGGTTTTCGGCCTGCTGACCGTGGGGGTGGCGAGGGCGGGCGGCTCCCGGGCGCATGGTTTTGGCTGGAGCCTGGCCGGCATGCTCTGGGCCGTGCTTTATGGTCTGCTGGATGAGACCCTCCAAGGCTTCAATCCGCACCGATCCGGTTTTGATGTGGGAGACTGGCTGGCCGATGTGCTGGGAGCGGTCACCGCCGTTTTTCTCTGGCGTGGCTGGGCCTGGGGACGGCATTTCCTGGAAACTCCGCTGCGTTTTCGGAAAAGTTTCCAGCCCCCGGTTCCGATCCCAGATCCCACGCTTCCCCCACCAGGACAACGCACCGAGCCATGAGTCTTTCCGGTCCCCTTTCGTCGCCCCTTTTTTTTATGGCGGGACTGGCCCTCGGCCTGGTCTTTAACGCGGCCACGTTTTCCGCCTCGGTGTGGGTGGTGCAGGCCTCGTTGGAGGAAGGAGTCAGGTCCGCCTGGCGGGTGGTGCTGGGGATATCGCTGGCGCAGGCCTTTTGGGCTCTTCTGGCCAATTTCCCGCTTCCCGGCCTCTATCAGCTCGGAGACCGGCTGGATTGGCCGCTGCGGGCGGTGGCCGCGGGGGCTTTCCTGCAACTGGCCTTCGGAGCGGTCCGTTCCCCGGCCCTGGCCCGGCTTCGGCTGGCCCCGGAGGAAATTCCCGCCGCCGGGTGGTTTGCGCATGCCTTCCAGCGGGCCCTGGGCATGCCGCTGAGGCTGCCGGGGTATCTCAGCCTGTTTCTCCTGGCCGGTTTGCACCGCAGCGCCCCGGGGCTTCCAGGGATGCTGCTGCTGGCCGTTGGGGTGGGGACGGGGGCGGCCGCCTGGTTTGCCCACCTGGCTTTTCTGGCCGTGGCCTTTGGGGGCAAAGTCCCCGACGGGATGACGTTGAACTCGCTCAACAAACTGCGCCGGCTGGCGGTGATCATTTTTCTGTGCCTTGCCCTGATTTCCGGGGGCTTGGCCCTCGAAAAGTGGGGGACGGGATGAGGGACGGGCCTTGCATCGCGCTTGCGCCGGAGGTCTCTCCGGCAAGTGTGGGGGCAAGGATGAGCAAAAAGAACACCGACCCCGAGGACAAACTGGCCGAGGCCCGAGAGCTTTTCGTCAGCCAATGGGGAGCTTTGGGCGGATCGTGGGGGGTCAATCGGACGATGGCGCAAATTCATGCCCTCCTGTTGGTTACGGCGCATCCGCTCAGCCAGGACGATGTCATGGCCGAGCTGGAGGTGAGCCGGGGCAACGCCAGCACCAACCTGCGCGATCTCGTCGCCTGGGGGCTCATCCGCCCCGTGGCGGTGAAAGGGGACCGCAAGGATTATTACGAGGCGGAGAAGGATGTCTGGAAGATCTTCCGCGCCCTCGCCCGCGAACGGAAAAAACGCGAGATGGAGCCGGCCGCCCAGGTGCTGCGCCAATGCCTGGAAAAGACGGAGGGACTGAGGTCGGACGAGGCGAAGGCTTTCCGGGAGCAGATCACCGCCCTGGCCGATTTCGCGGACCTGGCCAATTCGGCCCTGGACAAACTTTCCGGGACGACGGCCAGCCATGCCCTGCCGGTCGTGCTCAAACTGCTCAAGTGACCCTGCGAACCAGGCGTCAGAAACACGTTGACTTGGGTCAAGTTTTCAAAGATTACTGAAATTAAAGGAACTAAAACCATGATTTCCCTCACCTGCGCCGCTCCCCGTCCCGCCACCGCGGAACGTTTTCACCCGGGAAAACCCTGGGCCAGCCTTTTGCGCATCCACTGGTCGGTCCCGCCGGGGGAGGTTCCGGAGAAATGGAGGGTCCGTCCGATGAGCGACGGGACCATTCATGCCGAAGTGCGGGTCGGGATGCGCCGTCCGGCCGCCGGGCAGCACCTTCCCTGCGCCGAATTGAGGGTGGGGGAAAAGGTGGTCGCGGTCTGGGGAGGCCGCACGGCTTCCGGATGGGACCGGGCCCCCGGGGGAGGTCTGGAACGTGTGGAACTGGCCCACAACCCCGACGAGGTGATTTTGGCCGGCGAGGTGAGGCGGTCCGGCCTGGGATTCCGCTGGAAGGCGGTGCTGGGCCTTTTCCGGGCTTATGAAAGCCCTGTGGAGGGCACTCGCGACGCGGAGTGGAGGGAGGGTGACCCCGGTCCCGCAGTGGCCGTCGAGTGCGATATTCTGGAGATGGATCTCATTTTGGAAGCGGCCCCGTGGATGGCCGGGGCCACCTGTCTGGGAGCCCACTACCAACCCTGAGGGCCGTGCGGTCGCCGCCTTTTGTTGTCCCGATTCGTCCTTGCACTGGGGCTGAATCTCTTTCCACTTTGGTTTCTCCCAGCGCTGCATGCCGGACGTCCTCTTAAAACCCCTCAACGAAACGGTCCCTTCCGAGAAGAACGAAATTCTTCTGGATGTTTTGCTGCGCAAGGAATGTCAGGTCATGATGGCCTGCGGTCGGCAGGGGATTTGCGCGACCTGCCATATCTACATCAACGGCGGGGCGGACTCGCTTTCCCCCAAATCGGTGCGGGAGGAAAAAACCCTCGCCCTGATCACGGGTGCCAACGAGCACAGCCGGTTGAGCTGCCAATGCACCATCACCGGTGACGGGCCCATCGAAGTCCTTCTGCCGGAAGGACTTTATGTGGAAAGCTTCGACGATCTCGAGGCCTTGGTGGGCAAACGCACCCAGGTGCCCATTCTGCACCCGGTGGATGGCTCGGTCCTGATCCAGAAGGGCAAGATCATCACCCGCACGATGATCATGAAACTGGCCGACACGAATTTCGACCCCCACTCGGTCATGACGGACGCCGCCGATCCCCGCAACACGATGTTGTGAGGAGGCGCCTCCGGTGGGCCTGGCCGGCTTGCCCCAATTATTTGGACCGAGCCGGTTGAGCGGGAGGAGCCTGAGGGGAAAGGGGAGCGTCCGGGACGGTGACGGCTCCGGCGCTGAGGCGGAAGATTTTCAAAGACGTCACGGCGGTTCCTTCCGCCAGGGTGAGTTTGGTCTCCCTCGACTCAAAAGCATGTCCGGGGCGTTTGCGAACCTCGTAGGAGGCTCCCTCGTTTGCGTAGATTTCGTTGAAGGTCCGGTCGGTGAAAACCCGAGCGTTTCGGCCGTTGAAATGGGCGTCAATGCCGTTGATGACGAGTTGTTTGGGACCTGGTGAGGAGAACCCGATCAGCACCTCGCTGAGTTCCCCCTGGCACGCCTGGAGGAGCTCGTTCGCCTTTGCGGCCGACAGATTTTGGCCCTCGGCCAGGACCGTGGCGCGCAGTTTCTCCACCTCCCTGACCGGGGTGAGGAAGACGCGGAGCCCGTCACTGGTTTTTCCCAAGCTCATCTCGTGCGGCAGGGAAAAGGCCTGGTTGGTGATCTGGGCGGGGAAACGGGAGAGAAACACGTCCGTCTGGACCCAGCCGATTTGAATGCGTCGTCCATCCGGCGCGCCGCTGAAGGTTTGCGCGGCATAGAAGGCGCCGCGCGGGGAACCATGCGGGCCCGATTCCTTGTGGAACGTCCTGCCGTCAAACCGGCCGATGAAGTAGCGGTTCTGGGCGCCCAGCAGAATCCAGCGGGTTTCCCCAGGCTGGCCCGGGACAGGCAGTTCGAACAGTTCGGGACACTCGTAAACAGTGTCGCGGTCGGGATCGGTGAAGGCTCCGGTGCGGCTCCAATGGCGGAGGTCGCGCGACTCGTAAAACACCATGCTGCGGTGGGCCGGCATTTTGTCATGAGCGGGGGGCGTGGCGTCGGTTTCAGCGGAGCGGGACTCATCGTAAACCACCATGACCCATTTGTGCTCGGGCTCATGCCAGATGATCCGGGGGTCGCGGCCCACATGTGTGACGACGGGGTTTTCCGGCAACTCCGTGAAACTGAGGCCGCCGTCCTTGCTGTAGGCGAGACACTCGCCCCGGCCGGTGCTGGTGAACGAGATGAACTGGGTGTCTTTGCCCAGGCCCGCCGAGTTGTTGAAGTCCACAAAACCGCCGCCGGAGAAGGCCATGTCCTTCACCGACTTTTGGTAGAGGGCGATGGGTTTTTCCTCCCAGTGGACGAGGTCCTGGCTTTGGAGATGTCCCCAGTGCATGTTGCCCCAGAAGATACCGAAAGGATTATACTGGTAGTAGAGGTGGTAGAGGCCGTTGTGAAACACCATGCCGTTCGGATCGTTGACCCAGCCCCGGCGGGTGGAGGCGTGAAACTGGTTGCGGTAAGGTTCGGAGTAGTCGGAGGCGGCCAGCGCCTCGGCCTCATTTCCCACGTGGATACGGTCAAAACCGGCGCGCAGTGATTCTGCCACCCCGGTCTTTTTTTCGGAAACGATCCGAACCGTTTTCCCTTTCAGACCAAAGTGTTCCAACGGGTAGGCAGCTATCCAGAAGGGGTCACCGTCTCCCGGCAGAGTGACACTGAAGGACTGGACGAGGGTGTCGCCGTCACGGATCTCCAGCACCAGTTCCTTGTTTTTCCCCTGGGCGTTGGAGACGGGCACGAGAAGGTGGCTGCCGTTGACTGTGAGGGATTTCTCCAGCGTGACCCGGGTAGCCTGGGCTTTTTCGTCGGCCAGGACGATGTGGTCCACATTGAGGTGGCCCCATCCTCCCTGGCGCTGGTCCACGATCTGCAACACGGCGGTTTTTCCGGAAAACTCGGAGACATCCCAGGACTCGGGGGCGAGGGTTTCCTCCCCGCCGGGCTCGGTGTTCTCCCCGGTGGCGGTGCGCACCACCTTGCCGTCCACGAGGAGGTTCAGGCACGTCTGCCCGGCCCAGCCGCCTCCTCCGATGAGGAAGTTGAGGAACCGGCGTTCCAGTGTGAAGGCGGGGGAGGTGAGTTTCCCGGTCGCGTCATCCCCGCCCACAAAGGAGTTCGCCAGTCCCTGGCCGGAGAACCCGGAGACTTTCATCTGTCCGGGCAGGGTTCCTGGGGCTGGTCCCGGGCCGAAGGCTTTGCCCTCCACCGTCCACTCCCCGTAACTTTTACCTTCAAAGTCGGCGATGAGGAGGGGGGCTGCCGCCTGGGCGAGGCCACAGAGGGAGAGGCTGAGGAGCAATGTTTTCATGAAAAGGGGAGAGTGGGGGGAGTAAGTGTCAGGGCCGGCCGGGAGGCACCGCGCCGGATTGGGCACAGACGGCCGAGGCGGTTTCACAGGCTTTCTTTAGGACCTCGGCGAGAGGCTCGCCTCGGAGAAAACCGAGGGTGAAGGCGGCGGTGAAAGCATCCCCCGCCCCGACCGTGTCCACGACCTGGGTGGGAATCCCCGGCTGCTCCAGGTGTTGAAGGGCGGTCACCAGGCAGGCGCCCTCCGCTCCACGCGTCATCACAACCGCCTGGAGGTCAAAACGATGAAGCAAGGCACGCAGGGTTTCTTCCGGTTTGGCCCCGAGGGGGATGTCACAGGCGGAGGCGACCTCGCCCAGTTCCTCGTCGCTCAGTTTCAGCACACTCGCCTGCGCCAGCGATGCCCTGATCAGGTCCGCATCATAAAAGGGTCTGCGGAGGTTCACATCGAGCACCCGGATGAGGCCGCGTCTTTTGGCCAGCGCGAGGACGCGCCGGATCGTGGAGCGGGAGACTTCGCCGCGTTGCCCCAGCGTCCCAAAGTAAACCGCAGTGATGCCGGCCAGCCGGTCCTCCAACTCCGGTGTCCATCCGATGTGGTCCCAGGCGGAGTCTTCTTCGATGTCGAAGCTGGGTTTGCCCGCGTCATCGAGGGTCACCTTGACCGCTCCCGTGCCATGGTGGGCGATCCTTTGCACGAGGGCGGTGTCCACCCCGAGGCGTCGGAGGGTTTCGAGGGCTTTTTTCCCGCGTTCATCCAGTCCCACCGCGCTCAGGAGGGTCACCTCTCCGCCCAGCAGGGCCGAGTGGCAGGCGAAGTTGGCCGGCGCGCCGCCGAAACGGGCGCCTGCGGGAAAGAGGTCCCATAACACTTCGCCGCAGGAGAGGATGTGTGGGTGGTTCATGACTTGCCTGGAGCCCCAAGGATTTTTCCGTGGTTTCCCTGTGCGGTCCGGGCGTCGTCGCAGGCCCTGATGCCGGAAAGACTGGTGGTTCGAAACAGGTTTCTGGGGGGGGTGGGCCATGAAGGTCAAAAGGGTGGTGGGATTAGCCGGCGACGAAAGCTTGCGTGTGCTCATCCCCGCCCTGGAAACGACCACACCGTCACACCGGAAGGAATCGCTGCCAAGGTGGGAAACGCCGCGGATGGATTTGGGGCGGACAGTCGGGGGTTTTGGCTCTGTCCCAGGTCGGATTTGCGGTGGGGGAGACCCGAAGACCTCCCGGGGACCATTTCTCCCGGGAGGGGGGAGCGGTTGGATAGGATGCACCGCACCATCTAGTGTAGTGTTTGTGAATTAGCTATGCATAATTGTGATGCCGTTAGAGCGGCGCGGGCGCGCTGGATCTTTTCCAAAATCGCCTGACCCTCCGCCTTCCAGCGGTAGCGCACGGGGTTGAGGTCGCGCTCCACGAGATAGGCTTCAATGCTGGCGGCAAGT
>JANOBW010000032.1:0-2272 GCA_031411855.1 Opitutia bacterium | reverse complement strand
TGCTGGCCCACCGGCTCGACGCCCTCTCGCGCCGGACCGTGACTCGCTGGATGGTCTTCGGGGGCACCGGTTTCGCCTCCGTGGTTCTGATCTGCAACCTCTTGAAGATCAACAGCCCCTTCGCCCCCCTCTATTCCGTTTTCAGCCTTTTCCCCAACCGCAATCAGACCGGCCTGGCCATGGCCGTCGCCACCACCTTCGCCTTCGGCCTGGCCTTGCGCTCCTTTCACTACCGGAGGGCCAACCAGACGTTTGTGGGCTTCCTCCTCACCGCCGTCTGCTTCGCCTCCACCCTGACCCTTCAGGGCCGGGCCGCCCCGTTTCTCGCCCTCACCGGATGCGTGCTTCTCACCTTTCTCAGCGGTCACTCCCGGGATGTCCTCCGCCTCATGAAAGTGATGGTCCCCCTCGGCCTCCTGGCCGGCACCGCCTTCCTCCTCATCGGCAAGGATATCTCCCTGAGAATCAGCGAGGCGGTTGAAGGCAATCCCATGTCCGACTTTCGCGTGCTCCTGATGCGGGACACCGGGGGGCTTTTCCTGGACCAACCGGTCTTTGGCGTGGGGGGGGGGAGTTTCTCCGCGCTTTTTCCCGTTTACCGGGATCAGTCCCTCACCTTCCAGCCCATCCTCCATCCGGAAAGCGACTGGCTCTGGATCGCGGCCGAAAACGGCCTGGCCGGAATCATCGCCGCCCTGGTCCTCTCCGGAGCCGCCATCGCCTCCCTGAAGTTCAACCGCCGCAACCGCGGGGAGACCATGACCAACATCGCCGCGGTCGCGTTCATTTTGATCTGGCTCCACGCCCTGGTGGACGGCCCCTTCCACCGCCCCGGCACCATCCTCCTCGCCGCCATCTGCCTGGCGTTGGCGAGCATTCCCGGCGGCACCCCCCATCGCGTTTCCCGCTGGTTCCGCTACCTCTGGCAAAGCATCGGGGTCGTGCTGGTCCTCGTGGGTGCCGTCTGGCTCGCCGCCGCCTCGTTCCGGCTGCCCTGGCACTCGGAAATCGCCCTGGGCAATGCCCGGATCGGCGCCTCCGCCGACTTTCTGCAACAACCGGCCGCCGAATTGCGCGCAAAACTGGAAACCGCCCTCGGTTTCGCCCCTCTCGATGCCCAGGCCCACTTCGATCTCGCCCGGGTTTCCCTTTTGCTCGAAAACGACCCCGAGGCCGCCCAGGCCTCCTTCCTGCGGGCCCGCTTCCTTGATCCCAACGCCGCCGACCGCTTTTTCCAGGAAGGCGTGGACTGGGCCCCCACCCATCCCGAACGGGCCATCTCCGCCTGGCGCGACGCCCTCGTGGGGATCTCCAAATCCCGGCCCGGCCTCATCAGCAACATGGCCGAAATGGGCCTTTATTTCAAAAACCTGCGCGAACCCTTCCGCCTCCTGACCCATACCGAGGAGGAGCTGCGCTACCGCTATCTGGAGGCCGTTGACGCCCCCACCTTTGTCCGGGAATTTCCCGAGGATCTGAAAAACAATCCCGGCCTGTTCGGATACTCCGCCGATCCCAAGGAAAACCTCCGGCGCCGCCATCGCATTCTCAACAAAGCCCTCCTGGCCGGACTCAACCAACTCGTCTTTCAACATCTGGCCAACCACCAGGAATTGCGTGAGGCTGAATGGATCTTCTACGTCCGGCTCGCCCCGGAAAACCAGGCCCACGCCGAGGCCGCCCGCCTCGCCATGGAAAAAGCCATCCCCCCCCTCCCGCCCGCCGGAGCCGGTTCCCACCCGCTTTCCGTTCTGAGGGAGGAGTTTGCCAGCAACCCCAACGATGCCTCCAAACTTCTCCCCCTCCTCGCCGTCCTCCGCCAGGAACGCCTGTGGACCGAGATCCTTTCCTCCCTGCGCACCTACCCCGACCAGCCTCCCTCCGCCACCCTGGCCTACTACCGGGCCGAGGCCCTGCTCCGCCTCAACCGCATGGAAGACTCGTGCCTCGCCTGGAATGATTTCGCCACACTCTCCGGCCTGTGGGAATGACCGTTCTTATGGTTCTTGATTTGTGAGGCCTGATTCGTGATTTTCACCTCCCACCGTTTTCCCAAAGCCAGCCCCTTCTTATCTGACCTTTCAGCCTACCTACCCCTCTCCTTTGCCTTTCACCTCATAAATCAAGAATCATAAATCATAAATTGTCCCCCCCATGCCCTTTCTTCTCGGTTCCGCCGGTCTGCTCGCCTTTGGCCTGATTTACGTCCTCGTCCACGCCTTCTCCCCGGCCGGATTGTCTCCCGACCACGCCCTCGTCGGCCTGCTCGCCC
>JANOBW010000031.1:0-13526 GCA_031411855.1 Opitutia bacterium | reverse complement strand
CGGGCACGGCCTCCCTGGCTCTTTCCGATTCGCTTGATGCCGAGGGTGATGGTGTCGCCCTGGTCCGTTTCGATGAGGCACGCCTGGTCTGGACAGTCACGCAGCGCATTCTTTCCTCGGGCAATCATGTCACCGTCCCGTTCAATGGAACCGGCTTTTATGCGGTCACGGTGGCGGATTCCGGTTTTGACCTGCCACGTCCGGTCGCTGGCGCTGACCTTCCGGCCGTCACCTTCTTCGTTTCCGAAGCGACTTTCGGCTCCACTGTCGGCACGCTGGCTCCGGAGCGTTCCGTGGCCAGCCACGACGCCCCTTCGGTGACATCTTTGGCAACGGTTGACGTTTCCACCAGCAATGGAGTCCCCAGCGGTGTTTACCTTCCAACCACGCTGGAAGAAACCTATCGTCTTTCTGACGCCCGCGTCCTGCGGACTCCCGACTTGGACCGCACCATTCCTGGCTACCACCGTCCCGCCCCGGTTTCCCCGGCCTCTCTCCGGGCCAATTTCAAACTGCGGCCCTCTTTTCTTTTTGGCCCTGAGGACCTGACCGAGGCGGTGGTTCGCGCCGAAGTGCATGCCCCTTCGGAGTTTGCCGGAGCGGTCATCACCACGGCCGGAGGTGTGCTGGCCCGGGAGGGGTGGCGCCTGGCCATTGGCGATGGTTCCGTGACGCGGCCGACCGCCGCCGAACTGCGCCCCCTGCGTCTCGAATCTTTTTCGAAAGTGTTTTCCGGGGTGGGCATTGTGGGAGCCGCCGAGCTCAACTTGGTGGACCTGACGCCGGATGTATCAGTATGGTTTGACGTTCAGAATCTGGCCCCTTCCGCAAACTTCGTGCTGGCCCGCCTCACCCAGACTGCCGGCGATTTCGGACTCGAACCGATCTTGCGCGGCGCGACCGATGCCGCTGGCCATTTCAGTTCGGTCGAGCCTGTTTCCGGGGGGCTGCCCGGCATCCGCCGCGGCGGCATCCTTTTGCTTGCCCGGGTGACGGCCCCGTTGGGGTTGGTTTCCGGCTCGGTGACTCCCCAGCAGGGGGCACCCGGTCCCGGCCTGACGGTTAAGGTGGACGGTTTCCCCTGGCTGACCACCACTGATGCCAGTGGCCGCTACCTGCTGCCTATCCCGCTGGGGAGCGCCACTTTGGTAGCATTTGACTCCCGCGACTCAAATGAGGGCCGTGGCACAGTGACCGTGGCCGATGGCAACGCCAACCAGACCCTCAACCTGACTATCGCGCCCACCGGACCACGGGTGGTCAGCACCACACCTGCCAGCGGTGCGACCGGAGTGGCGGTGGTTACCGCCGTGCGGGTCCGTTTCAGCGAGGTCGTCACTTCGGCCAGTTTCGGAACGACTGGCCTCGAGCTCCGTGGACCGGCTGATGCCGTGATTCCCTCCGCCCTTTCCCTTAATCTGGCCGGGACGGAAGCCCAACTGCTGCCAACCGATCCGTTGAACGCCGGTATTGTTTACACGATTCATGTGTCGCCCAGCCTGGCTGACTCCCAAGGAAACGCGCTGAATGGTCCCTCCACCTTTACCTTCACCACCCAGCCTCCCGAGGTCCGTTCCGAGTCGGCCCAATTGCTGGTTTATGAACCCGGGGCCCAGGCGGTTCCGGCCCGAATCCTTTCCCAACTGGTGGGTTATGACCCGGTGGCCGATCCTTCCGCCATTGTGGTGGAAGGCACCGCAGGTGTGGCCGATCCATCGGTTCCTGTGATTCTTATCAATGATAACTCAGGAGAGACGGCCACGGTTATTTCCAAGGTGGATGGTTCTTTCGCCAATTTCCTTCATGGCTCCGAGGAGGATCTGTTTTCCGCCACTTTCATCAATGCCAACGGGACGCGTATTTCCATTCCGCTCACGCTCCAAAAATTTGACGACGGACGTCTCGGACTTTACCGGCAGGGTGGAACTATCCAAGCCCCTTGGCACGGAGGTCCGGTCAAAATTGTTGTCGAGGCCCAGTCGGTGTCCAATCGAACGGTCTTCAAGGCCCAGTGTTTCACAGCAGAGCAAACTGCTGCATTGCTGGAAGGTGTTCTTCCTCCTGTCGGAAGTCAGGTTTTGGGTGGGCTTTATCTGACTACTGATGGCGACGCCTCCAATGCCCCCGCCAAAATCACGTTTCCCCTTCCCACCAGCGAACTGACTCTCCCACCCGACAGTAACCCCGCCGAAGCGGCCTTTGGCCTGGCTGTGGTTCGCGTGATCAATGGGGTAAAAGTTTTTGAAGTGGTTGACCGCTTGACCTATGCGGATGGCAGCCTGCAAAGCACCTCGACCACTTTCCCCGGTCTCAACTGGGGAGAATCAGAGCTCCAATTTCTCACGATTCTCAAAATCGCCAACGGTAACCATGCGGTCGTGTCGGGCCGGGTGGTCACGGCGGTGAACGGTGACCGCGACCCAGCCACCGGCAGCCATCAGGCCTTGTCCGGGGCCGCTGTTTTCGGAGGAGCTTCCACCTTGCCGGGCAACGGCATCCTGAGCCCTGGTTCCCTCGTTTCGATCAGCCGTGAAAACGGGGCCTTCTCCCTGCTGGTTCCGAAGTCCCTTTTTGAAACCAATCTCCTTTCCTTGTTTGCCGCTGCAAACCGCTTCCCCGGTCTGTTCGGCCGTGGCACGGTTCAGTCCACGGGAACAACCGACGCGTTTGAAACCATCGCCTCCGGTCTCGTTGTTTACAACCGGACGGCGGCCGGAGCCGCTGGCTCGGCTGATACCACGGTTCCCACGTTCAGCCTGACCCAGACTCCGGACGAACCGGCGGTGGGTGGCACCGCCCAGCTTGCGTTCGTGAGCAACGACGACCGTTCCACTCCCGTTCTCAATGTTGCTTTTCACAGTGCCGCCGCTTTCGCCAACGGGGTCACCATTGCCGCATCGGATGTCACACTGGCTTTGCAAAACCAGGACAACTTCCCGACTTCAACCCGCCAGTCCTTGGCGATTTCCTGCTCCAAGGCTGGCACGGTTTTACTCCAAGTCACCGCCACCGATGTGGCTGGCAATACCAACACCGCCCGTGTCGCGGTGAGTTTTGGGGTGACTGCTCCCTCTGTGGTCACCCCGAATCCGGTCGATCTGACCGGACCGAGCCTGACCAGCTCTCTTCCTGCCAACGGTGCCACCGGGGTGAATCGCTTCGCGCCCCTTGCTCTGACCTTAAGCGAGCCTGTCAGCCCGGCCTTCCTGTCGGCTCCCGAAAAGTTTTTCCTCCTCACTCCGTCGGCCGGACAGCCACTGACCACCCTGTCAACGGACGGCCGCACTGTCAGTCTGGCTTACCCCGCGCTCCAATCAGGCACTACCTATTCGCTCTTTCTGGGAGCCGGAGCGGGTGGGGGAGTCCGCGATCTCGCCGGAAATGTTTTCGATCAGGTGCCCGGTGGCGCTCATGACGGCTTTGTCCTCCACTTTGAAACTCAGGCAGTCCCGTTTGATTCTGGTTTGAATGTGGCAGGCGGGGCGGGTGCCGCGGGCGACGCCAACCGTCTTTTCCTGCTGGATCGTGGCACGGCCTCTAAGGGTTACCTGCGGGCTTTCAACCGGGATGGAACCGGCAGTTTGCAAACTGTTTCGACGACCGAACTCCCCGCCTTTCCCCGGGACCTTATCTTCATCCCCAAATATGACTTTGTCCTAGGCAACGGAGTCCGGCAGAAAAAGGACTTGGTGGTCATCATTGGCGGTTATGTTTCCAATCCGCCGCTGGATGGTTCGGTGCCTCCCGACCGTGGCCCATGGATCGCGGTTTACGATGTGGATAATCTCTCCCTTCCGGCGAAGCTTGTCACGACCTACACCAGCGCCAATTCCTCGGCTTTTCTGAAACTGGACTGGTCAGCACCGCATCTTGGCATTTTGGAAGCCGCCGCTGACACCTCCAAGGTGTTGCTGGTGAATCTGCAGCTGATGATTTACTGCTTCAACCACGAGGCCGAGGTCAACGGTTTGCCCGTGGATCCCGATGTCGCCTATGCCGGTCTTGATGTGAACGGGGACGGCGACTACGTGGATGCCGGTGAACGGATTCCCCAACCTTCGCGGATCATTGGCCGGGTTGGTCTCTACAACGGAGGTCTGGTCCGGACCTTGACACTTCCCGCCGGAGACACCCGCAGGCTTCAGGATTTTTCGATGGGGCAGGGTGGTTCCCTGGTTACGGGAGTCCTCCGTGGCAACACTTCCCAACCTTCGGCCCTCCGTTCCCTCTCGGTTTCGGGGGTCGCTCCGGCCCCCGCCCAGGCTGAGATTTCGCTAGGAGGAGCTCCGCGCCGGATTCTTTATCTCGCTGGCATTCCGCTCCAGATTCCCGCCGCTTCGGGACCGCCCACCACCCGCTACGCCAACCTGGCCCTCGTCACCCTGGCCGGTTCGCAGAATCTTTCTGTTTACGATGTGACCAACCCTCTGGCCCCTGTCCTTCAGTCGAATGTGACGCTGCCACTCGCTTCGGGGGAAAGCCTCTGGTCTCCCCGTCGCGCTTCCAATGGCAGCCTCGCCTTGGCGTCCTCCAAGAACCTCTGGTTCCTTGATCCAGCCAAACTTGCTTTGCCGCCCGTTTCCGGAGCCCTCCCCGGCCTGCTCGGTTTGACCAAAGGGGCTGGTTCGCCCACCCGGTCCTTTGTCTCCGATGGCGTCAACTTCTACGCCGTGAGTTTCGGCGGATTTACCCGCGTCTCCAAGTGAGCCGCCTTCCGGAGCCCACCCCATTCGCAACCTTAACTTTATAACGACCATGAACTTCAGCCTTTCCCGCCGTTTTGTTGGCCTGGCTCAACTCCTTCTTCTCAGTCTCCTTGGCCTGCCTGTCATGACCCCGGCCGCTGAGACCCCGCTGGCCACCCTCGAATACCACATCGTGGGGGCCAGTCTCGACGTTTCCCCCGCAGTCCTTTCCGTTCCCAAGGGCATTCCCGGTTCCATCGCGGTCAACATCCATGCCGATTCCAAGACGGCCGCCGATCTGGCGCAGGGGACTTATGTGGAGGCTTACCTTCGTGGCCCTTCCTTCCCTGCCCGCCGTCTCGTCGGTGCTCCCAACGAACCGTTGTTGCTGCCTCCGCTAAACCTGGTGGGAGATTATCAGTTGGATGCCATTCGTTTGGTGGACTCTGTCTCCGGAGCCACCCGCCTGGAAGGCTCCCCCTCCTCCGTTCCGGTCCGTATTTTTGACGAGGTTCTCGTCTCCCGCGTCACTTCCCGCGTCCTGACGCTGGAGGAAATCCAAGGCAAAGGCATCGTCATTGACCAAAGCAACTTCCGCGCGGTCGAGTTCGAGGTTTCGTTTGTTTTGGAAGGGCAGCTCATCCCGGTGAAGTTTCCGGTCATCGCCCCCCGCTTTGACCAAAGCACCGAAGTCATTCCCGATGCCGAACTTCAGGCCCGTCTGGCCCAGGCCGATGCCTACAACGCCGAACTGGCCGGCAGCACGACTCTCCCTCCCGGACTCGGCAGCTCCGGACTCAATTTCGAACTCAAAGGCATCAACTTCCAGCCTGTGGCCACGGTCAATGGTGACACCACCCTGCGTCCTCCGCCCATCACCGCCCTTCTGGTCATCCCCGGAAATATCGGCTTTCTGAACCAGTTTTTCAGTGTGCAGCTTTTCGTCGAAAACGCTGCCCCCCGCAGCTCCGGTCTTTCCGTCACCGGCCTGAACGCCGAACTTGTTCTGCCCACCGGCGAGGACCAGGTGGCCGGCACCTATGCCGTTCCTGGTGATGATCCGGTCCGCTTCGCGCGAGTCGGCCCGAACGCGGTCATTGAAAACATCAAAAACGTCCGCCTACCCGGCCCCGATGGCCAGGTGGGAACCGCTGATGATGTGGAGCGCCTCCAACCCGAGGATACCGCCCAGGCCGAGTTCCTGGTCGAAGGGCTTCGCGAAGGTCTCCATGTGTTGAACATCAAATTGAAGGCCCGTCTCGAGGGGCTAGCGGCCGGCCCGGTTGAAATCAACGGCTCTGCCGCCGGCTCGGTTTTGGTGCGCAACCCGAAGTTTTCCATGGCTTTTGCCCACCCCCGCACCGTCCGCACCGGCGAGCCCTACTCGGCCTCGGTCACAATTCTCAACACCTCATCAGTCACCGCCAACCTCGTTTCCGTGACCCTGGCGACCGCCTCCATTTCCGGTGCCACCCTGGAAAGTGATGCCACCGTCCAACTTGGCAATATCGGACCGGGCGAAACCAGAACCGCGACTTACCATCTTCGCTCCCGCCGGACCGGATCCATCCGTTTTTCCAACCTTGAAACCGGTGATGGCCTGAGCGGGCACTTCAGTCTTTTCATGGGTGTGGACGAACGCGGCGTGGCTCTCTCGCCTGATTCCCTGGGATATCCTGACTACGTCAACGAGCTTCCGGCCGGCGTCTTTGCCGCCGCTGAACGTGTCATTGGCCAAGCCCTCTCCGCCTCCACCGCCGGTCAGCTCCCCCCGGGAGTTCTCCGCACCCCCCGCTCCATTGTCCAACGCCGCGCCCTCGATCTCTCCGAAGCCGGTCAACGTATCCGATATGGAGATCCGCTGGCCCGGGTTCTCCCGGATCTTCTGCTCGACTTCCAAGGGGCGCGCCAGGCCGATCCCGCCTTCGACCAGATCATCCGCACCACGGAAGCCGGACGCGAATGGCGGGAGGCTGTGCTGGCCGCGTGGCTGGCTTCCGATCCCAATCCGAACGGCATTTCCGGCCTGCTGTCACGCCGGGCGGCTGATCTGGCCGGCCTGGGAGTTTCCTCCCTTTTCGCCACCTCCAGTCAGGCCGATCTTCCTGCCACGTTGGAAAACTCCGCCGGGGCGGTTGCGAAGACGGACAAGTCCACTCTCCCGCAGGGTGCTTCCTACGGCCTGCCGGAAGGTTCTTTCGCCTCGGCCCTACCGTCCGAAGGACGCTTGGCCCGGTGGACTGCCGCCCATCCCGTGGCCGATGGCGGAGCCAACATTTCGGTCGCTGTGACCCCTGGTTCCGGGCAACTGAAACTGTGGTCTCTCACCACACCGGCCCTGGCCGCCGGTGACTACATCACCTTCGATCCGTTTGAAACCACGCCCATCTTCCGGATCACCCATCTGGATGGTTCGCCGGATACCGAAGTGGCGGGCCTGCTGGTCAATGTTGCAGAACTTGCCCCCGCACTCCTGGCCGCCCGTCAGGACATGAGTGTCCAATATGGCCGACCCTCCGGTTACACTGGCGGTCCGCCCGGTTACCAGAATTACGGTCAACTGATCGCCGTGATGTTCTCGAAACCGATGAACGCCTCTTCGGCCTCGCTTGCCGCCTCCTATGAACTGGATGGGGAAAACGGTGCTTCCTTCATCACGCTCCAACCCGGTGGACGCGTCGCCTTGGTCGGTCTGAAACTTCCCATCGGCACCATCATCCCGCGCACCTTAAGCGTCGGTGGAGTGGCTGATCCCCGGGGCAACACCCTGGTTTCGGCCAGCCTTCCCATCATGACCACCGCCAGCGATGGCTATGCTGTGCGCGGACGCGTGGTGCGGGCCGACGGTTCGCCCGCCGCCCACACCCCCGTGACCCTGACCTACACCGAATACATCAACGGTTACTACCCGGTGCAGATTCGCTGCGCCCAGCAACGCACCGACTCGGAGGGTTACTTCCTCTACGATATCGTTCTCTCCAGCATTTCCTACACTCTCTCTGCCACCGACACCGAAGGTCTTTCCGACGCCCTGGCCGACACCATCATCTCCGCCACTTCCGGCGACCAGTTGGTCCGCCGTCAACTGGAGGAGCTGGCCGCGTCCTCTTCCGTGCAAAATTCCCTGCTGGCCGAGTTTGCCGCCGGCGGGCTGCCCGAGGCCATTGCCCGGGCCGAAGGTCTGGACCGCGCCGTCCTGAGCGACAGCTTTTCCAATCCCACCCTTTTTGGCACGACGCAGACGGTCGCCCTCCGTTTCCGTGGCCGGGGCACTGTTTTGGGGGTCGTGACCGCTCCCGACGGTTCCCCCGTCGCCAGTGCCGTGGTAAACCTCTTCCCTGACCCCGCCTCCCGCGAGTTGGGCCGCGGCCTTTTGGCTGATCTTCAAGGCCGTTTCGCCTTCTATGGAGTTCCCTTGGGAGCCTTCTCCGTGGAGGCCTCCAGTTCCCAAGGCCTGCGCCGCACCGTGGCAGGCAGTTTGGAAACCCATGGCCAGATTGCGACCGTTGATATCGCGCTCTCCGGCACTGTGGCCCTTCGCACCTCGATGACCGGGGCCGTGTTTGAGGCCAATGGCGTCACACCGCATGCCTCGGCCCGGATTTTCATCGGTTCCTATTTTTACGGCAACACCCTCCAGGGCATTGTTTCCACCACCACCACCGACACCGAAGGCCACTTCGCCCTGGAACGTCTTCCGGTGGGTAACTGGATTGTCCTCGCCATCTCCGCCGATGGGCGCCGCAAGTCCTCAAAAACCATTTCCCTTTTTGCCAACACTCCTGCCTACGCCCAGTTGTTGCTGGAAACGACGGCGACGGTGCGGGGTAGGGTGGAGTTTGCCAACGGAACTCCTGCGGCCGGTGCCTTTGTGGCCGGCGCGCCGGTCCTGGTTCAGGCTGATAACACCGGATCCTTTGTGCTGAACGATGTTCCGGTCGGTGGGCGCAGTCTTTCCGCCGGTGTGGCCCGTAACCCCGCTGCGGGCATTGATTTCCCGCGTTTTGGAGGTGGTTCCCTTGAGGTGGTTCCGGGCGATTCCAACTACATCGTCATCCGTCTGAACCCCGCCGGCTCCTTGACGGGACGAGTGCTGGATGTGTTGGGCCGTCCGCAAGCCGGCACCCGAGTCGTCATTCCCCGGGGGCTTGGTTTCATGTGGACTGTCACCGACAGCCAGGGCCGCTACTTTTTCGAGGCTCTTGGCCTTGATTCCTACACCCTGAGCGCGCCTGGTCCCGATGAAGTCAATACCGACACTTCCGGGCAAATTTCCGCTGTGGCTGGAGCCGGAGTTAATCAGGACGTGCTGAACGCCGTGACCGGAGCCTACTCGGTTTTCACCAGCGCCACGAATCCCGCTGTCGGGGCCAATAATTTTTCACCTGTGACCTGGGGCTACACCTCGGGCCGGCTTGACTTTGACGGCCAGGTTCTGGTCCGTGACATCGTTTATCTACCCGAAGGCACGGTGTCGGGTCAGGTGCTGAATGGCCAAGGTGTTCCCATTGGAGCCATCGTCCGCCTCACCGGCATCGGTCCCTCCGCCAACGGTTCACCGACCAACCTCATTCGGGGCGAAATGGATTCCGATGCCGCCACCGGTGAGTTCTCTTTCCCGGGTAAACTTCTGGCCGGACCTTTCACCCTGCAGGCTTCCTCTCCCTTTTTCCCCTCGGCTGTGGTTCACTCTGACACCACCAACCGGATCAACCCCAACGCCACGGGGATCACGTTGCAGTTTCCTCCCACTTCCAACAGTCCGGAGGCGGTTAACGGGCACTTGGTGGGCACTGTCCTGAAACCCGACGGAAGTCCTGTCGGTGCCGATGTCCAGGTTCAGATCAGTTTTGGACCTGATTTCATTATCCGCACGATCGCCAACGGAACGTTTGATGCCCGCATTTCCCTCCCGCCGGGTGTTTACACCGTGGACGCGACCGATCTCATCACAGGTCTGAAGGGCCGCTCCTACGCGCAGGTGACCGCCGCGCAAACCGCTGATGTCACCGTCCAGCTGCTGGGGTTGGGCGACTTGGTGGTGACGGTCCTCAAAGCCGATGGCACTCCTGCCAACGATGCCTCCGTCTCTCTTTCACAGGGTGGTTTCCCCTTCGATCGGGTCGCAGGGCGGACCGCTCCCGATGGCACACTCATCCTCACCGATTTGTTTGAGGGTTCCTGGTCCGCTTCGGCCACCTACCTGACCGGCGTGGCCCAGATTGGCGCTTCGGATCGTGCCATCGTGGTTCGCGCCACCTCCACCGCCTTGACTCTCCGGCTTGCCCCGGTGGGCAGTTTGTCAGCCCGCTTCCTGGCACGCGACGGGATCACCCCCATTCAGTTTGCCCAGGTTTCGGTCGGTTCCCTCGCCTATGCGGTGACCGACACACTCGGACGGTTCAACGTCACCGGTCTGCCGCTTGGCACCTACCGGGTGATTGCGACCGAACCGGTCAGTGGTCGGATTGCCTTGGGATCCTTTTCCCTGAACTACTCCGGCCAGGTGGCTTCGCTCACCCTGCTCGACCGTTCACTTGGTGAAATCAACGGCACCGTCATCAATCCCACCCGCACCGGCCCGGTGGCATCGGCCAGCGTGACTCTCTACATCAACGATGGCCTGGGTGTTTCCCGGACGGTTACGACCGGTCCCGATGGGCGCTTCAGTTTCCCGGGTGTGCCCGACGCTCCCTTCTCCCTCACCGCCTATGATCCGGTCACCGGTATTGGCGGGGGCTCCTCTGGAACCCTCGCTCCCGATGTCACCTCGGTCACCGTGGACATTCTCCTTCCGGCCCGAGCCTCTTTCCGGGTTCTCACGCTCGAGCCTGATGGCACCACTCCCGCCGTGGGAGCCAATTTGAACCTGAACGGCCTGCTCGCCAACACCGACACCGATGGCTACGCCACCTTCTCCAATCTTGGTCTTGGCAGCTACACCCTCTACGGTGTTTCCACCACTCCGACCCGCAACCACAGTGGCGGCTTGGTTTCATTCAACCTCAATGCCCCTGGCGAAAATCCCTCGGTCACCCTGATCCTTCGCGGGGTGGGGAGCGTGCAAGGCCGGGTTCTGAGTTCACTGGGCGATCCGGTAAACGGGGCCGAAGTTGTCCTGGGAAGCTCTTCCAATGTTTTGGGTTACCGCACCGACACCATCGTGACCGGCCCTGACGGCGTCTTCGCCTTCACCAATGTCGCTGTCGGGTCCTTCAGTCTGTCCGCCCGATCCGTCGTGCTGACCGGACATGCCGAGGGCTACATCAACTCAGACCTCCACATTGTCACGCAGGATCTGACCCTGCACGCCGCCCGCGACCTGATCGGGCGCCTGATCACACAACGTGACGGCACCCTTGTGGCCAACACCGATGTGGTGGCTTCCTTTCAGTCCACCGGTGTGCTCGGCCGTCTGGTGAACCGCACCGCCGCAAACGGCACCTTCCGCATCGTCGGGGTTCCGGTTGGAGATGTGGGGATGGAAGCGATCTCCGCATCGCTTAACGGTATTGCCCGCCGTTCCATCACTGTTCCCCCCGGTTCGGGAGATCTCGACCTCGGCGACCTGCTGCTCGACCAAGATGATCCCGTGCTCGTTTCTTCCGATCCTTTGCCCGGGTCCGTCGAACAGGAACCCAACCGCGTCATTACCCTGAATTTCTCCGAGGCTCTTGACCCCGCCTTCCTTTCTCCCTCAGGCACTTTCCTCAAAGAGAAATCCGGTGCCATCGTGCCCACAACCCTGACCCTCCTGCCGGATGCGGTGGCCCGTCACATCATAACTCTGACGCCCAACACGCCTCTCAAAAGCCTGACCGCCTACGAGGTGGTGGTGCTCGATGGTGACCGCAACACTTTCGGCGGAGTCACCGCCCAGGGCGTCCGTGATCTTGTCGGCCGTGTCCTGCCCCGTCCTTATGTCATTGATTTCACGACCCGTGACACCGAACCTCCGCTCGTTCTTTCTTTCACGCCCGCCAACAATGCCGAGCAGGTGGACATCCGCTCTGTCGTCCGGCTCTCCTTCAGTGAGGCTGTTGATCCCAGCGGACTTGTCATCTCCATGACTGGACCAGGTGGCAACGTTCCCGGCGTGGTGTCCGTGGGCTTGGGTAACCTCGTCGCCACTTTTAGCCCCAACGTTTTCCTCGCTCCCAACGCCCGCTACACCGTGTCAGTTTCAGGCCTGAAGGATTTTGCCGGAAACATGGCTGTGGGCCAGCCCCTCAGCGCCTCCTTCAACTCTCTCGACACACTCGGCCCGGTCATTTCGCAACTCCGGGTCCGTGGTGCCCGTCCGCTTACGGCTGGAACTGCCATCGAATTTGAGGCCGTCCTTGCCTCTCCGGAAACGACTCCCCGGGTCACCATGTCTGCCAGCTTCGTGTCTCTCGGCACCAGTAACCCCGGCATCCTCTACCTGCCCTACACGCTTCCTCTCACCGGCTCCTTCACGTTGCGGGCCAATGCCTACGATCGTTTCGGCAACCAAGGCCCGCTCTTTGAGCAAGTCTTCAGCGTGGTGGCCAACCAGCCCCCCGCCGTGGTCTTCACCCGCTTGAGCCCCCCCAGCGGCCCCATTGCGACGGGAGCCAGCTTCAGCGTGCTGGTTTCGGGGACGGACGATTCAGCCGTCACCCATCTCTCCGCTGCCGGTTTTGGTCCGGTGAGCCTGCCTCTGCAAACCAGCCTGGGTGCCCCCATCACGCTTTCTGGAACCATTCCGGCCAATGCGGGTGCCAATTCGGTGCTGACCCTCACGGCCCAGGCCGTGGATAACACCGGCTTGGCCAGTCCGGCCACCACGCTAAACATACCGATTTCCGACAACACTGCGCCCACGGTTGCCATCACCTCTCCCGCCGCGAACTCGCCGTTCTCCCGCTCCGATACCGTCAACCTTGCCCTTGATGCCGCCGATAACTTCGGCCTCGCAAGGGTGGACTACGCGGTTTCAGGCGTCGTCGTCACCTCGGGCACCCACGTCTTCACCGGCGGTCCCGCCACTGCCAACCCCGTCATCCCCATCGCCATCCCGGCCGATGCCACCGAGGCCGGAGGCTCCTTTACCGTCTTCCTCACCCTGCGCGACACGAGCGGCCTGACTGCTTCTGTCCAACGAACCTTCCGTCTCCGCGACAACCAGCCTCCCACGCTCTCGTCCCTCACGCCGTCCACCGCCAACGCCCTGCCGCTCTACCCGTTGTTTAATATGACTTTCTCCGAGGCCCTGGACAACACGGTTTCCGGCACGGTCGCCCTCACCGTCAACGGCAGCCCTGTCGCCTTCACCCGTTCCTTTGCCTCCGGTGACACTGTCCTTAAGGTCTTCGCCAACAGCATCTTCGCTCCCGGATCCACCGTGTCCCTCAGCGTTTCCGGCCTGCAGGGCGCGGACGGCAACCCTGTCGCCACCACCTCCGCCTCCTACACGGTGACTGACTTCGCCCTGACCGCCCCTGCCGCCGGCATCTCTGTTATCGAAGGCCAACACGTGAACTTCACCGCCATGGGCACCAACAGCTTCGGCGTCGCCAAGCTGGAGATCCGCCAGGGAGCCAGCCTCCTCGCCAGCGGCCCTCGGCCTGCTTTCCTCGCCCCCGTCATCATCCCCGATATCTCCGCTCTCGGCACCGCCCCCTATCAGTTCACGCCCGTCCTCCAGGTCGTCCAGCCTGCGGACTATCCCGTCGCGCCCGACAATGTTTCCGTCTACCGTGGCCAGAACGGGCGGGAGCTGCTCTATTCGGTCACCGGCTCCACCGCCGGAAACATCTGGGGCACTGATGTTTACACCGACGACTCCTACATCCCCCGCGCGGCCGTTCACGCCGGCCT
>JANOBW010000030.1:0-5976 GCA_031411855.1 Opitutia bacterium | reverse complement strand
CATCGCCGACCTCGCCGATCCCTCCAAAAGCCTCACCGCCAGCGTGGTCATCAGTGGCGACGACAAGCTCCTCCTCCCCGGCCCGGTCAAACCCGACAAACCCTTCGCCGGAGCCCCGAAAGTCCCCGAACTTTTCGACCTCAGCAAAGACCCCCTCGAAACCAAAAACCTCGCCAAGGAAAACCCCGCCGAGGTCAAACGCCTCCAAGCCCTCCTCCCCGCCATCGGGAAGAAGTAAACGCCTGGGAGCACTGGGCACCAGCCCGGCGGTGGGAACGCCCGCACCTGCTAACCCAGGCTGGAGCCTGGCGCTCCCAGGGATGTCTAACCTTCACCGGATTCAGACGAAGGAACTCGGCCAAAATAAGTGAGCGAAAATGCCTTGCGCAGGTTGTCCCGCCTTCAGGCCAAATCAGTGTGATAAAACCCCACCAATCCCCACGCGTAACAAGTAACATCCGCCCGAAGGCGGGACAACCTGCGCCCGAGGCATCTTCTTAACGGCGTGTTTATTTCTGGCCGAAGCCTACTTGGTTTCCAGCCGGTAAAAGGCGGGGGTTTCGGGGCTGGAGAACAGAAACTCCAGCTGCCCCGAGCCATTGATCAGCGTCTGCCCCGCGCTCATGGGGAGAGGTTGGAAACTGCCGGGATTGAGGGTGGTGCTTTTTTGCACCCCGATGGTCAGCTTGAACTGGCCGGTCCCCGCCTGTTTGGTCAGGAGCGGCACATCTATGTTCAAGGCCTGCACCTGGGAGGTCGTGTAGAGCCCGGCACTGCTGGCGTTGTTGAAAAGGGTGTTCACCAGCGCGGCCTGGCCGACCTGCCAGTTGAAACCAAGCGCCGCCAGGTTGAACTCGGCGGCGTCGTTCAGCCCGTCGCCGTCCGTATCCAGCGCGGGGGAGAGCCCCTGGCCGGTCAGGGTGATGTCGAAGGGGTTCTTCGCTCCGCCCACGTTGCTGGCGATATGGATCGCCGCCGCCTTCACCCCGCCCGTGGCGGGCGCGAACGTGACGGTGAAGGTAACGGTGCCCGTTCCCACGGGAATACTGGTGCCGCTCAGCGCGCCGACCGTGAAATCCGCCGCATCGGCCCCGTCCTTCGTCACGGCGAGGCTGGTCAGCGGCCCGTCGCCGGCGTTGGTGATCGTGAAGGTCAACGGCGAGCCCGTCGCGGCGGTGGCGAGACCAAAGGTCCTGGTGCCGACACCGTCTGTCAGCGGCCCGGCCTGGGCCACGGCGATGTCGGGCGTGGGCGGGACAAAGTAGGTGAAAAGTGTGTTCCCCACGTTGCTGCCGCCGGAGTTGGTGACGACCACGCTGGCCGGGCCCACCGCGCCCGGCGGAGTGACGCAGGTGATGGTGGTGCCATTCACCACAGTGACCCCCGTCGCCGGATTGCCGCCAAAGGTCACCCCCGTGGTGGTGCTGAAACTGGTGCCGGTGAGTGTGACGCTGGTGCCGCCCGCCGTGCTGCCACTGGCCGGAGAAACTCCCGTGACTGTGGGCACCACGCTGGGAAGAGTGAAAACATAGGCCGCGCCGGCCCCTCCGGCGGAATTGTCGGACTGGCTGCCGTCCACCCCCGTGGCATTGCTGGCCTCGTTGTGAGCCCCGGCCACGACGGTGTTGCCCGACACGCCCACCGCTATCGCGAAATTGTCACCCGCCCCCGTGTTGCTCGCTTTCACATAAGCCTGCTGCGACCACGTTGTCCCGCTGCGCGCGAAAACATAAGCCGCACCGGAACCGACGGCCGTGTTATCAGACTGAGTGCCGTTCACCCCCGTGGCGTTGCTGGACTCGCTGGCCACCCCCAGCACCACCGTGTCACCTGACACCGCCAAGGCCGCGCCGAAATAGTCATTGGCCTCCGCATTGCTCGCTTTCAGATAAGCCTGCTGTGACCAGGTCGTCCCGCTGCGAGTGAACACATAAGCCGCACCGGAGGAAGGTGCCAGGTTGTTGGTCTGAGTGCCGTTTACTCCGGTGGCATTGCTGGACTCATGGGGAGCCCCAACCACCACAGTGTCGCCCGAAACTCCCACCGAACTGCCGAAATTGTCCCCCCCTTCCGTGTTGCTGGCTTTGAGATAGGCCTGCTGGGTCCAGGTGGTTCCGCCGCGCGTGAAAACGTAGGCCGCACCGGAACCCGCGGCGGAGTTGTTGGACTGTGTGCCGTTCACTCCCGTGGCATTGCTGCCCTCACCGTAAGCCCCCACGACCAAGGAATCGCCCGACACCGCCACCGCATAGCCGAACCGGTCATTTGCCTCGGTGTTACTCGCTTTGAGATAAGCCTGCTGGCTCCACGTCGTTCCGCTGCGCGAGAAGACATAGGCCGCGCCGGAGCTCGGGGTTGAATTGTCGTTCTGATTACCGTTCACTCCCGTGGCATTGCTTGATTCAAGGTAAGCCCCCGCCACAATGGTGTCGCCAGATACCGCCACTGCATAACCAAAAGAGTCACCTGCTTGTGTGTTGCTCGCTTTGAGATAGGCTTGCTGGGACCAGGTGGTGCCAGTCCGCACAAAGACGTAAGCCGCGCCAGATTGAGAAGCGGTGCCATTGGATTGATTGCCATTCACACCGGTGGCGTTGTTGTTTTCTTTGTAGGCTCCCACCACCACTGTGTCGCCTGATACCGCCACCGCATACCCGAACCGGTCGCTTCCCCCCGTGTTGCTCGCTTTCAGATAGGCCTGCTGGGTCCAGGTGGTTCCGTTGCGAACGAAGACGTAGGCCGCACCGGAATTAAAGGCGGAATCGTCGGCCTGGCTGCCGTTCACACCCGTGGCGTTGCTGGCCTCACCGATCGCCCCCACCACCACCGTGTCACCCGAGACCGCCACCGCGTAGCCGAAGGCGTCACCCGCCCCCGTGTTGCTGGCTTTGAGATAGGCCTGCTGGGCGATGGGATCTATCGTGATGGGGTAACGCGCTCCGCCGGCCTCCACCAACATCCGCACGCCCGGCCCGGCGGCGACAAAGTGGGACGCAAGCGCGCGGCCATCGGCATCCGTCACTTTCAGCCCGGTGTAATTCAGCACGGTGGCACCGCTGTCATTTTGAAACGACACCCCGAGCCCGTCCGTCGAAAGGGCCGGCCTCAGGCCGCCGCGCACGCCCAGGGTGAAGGCCAGCGGCGACTCCGCCTGCCCCTCCGGCCGCCGGGCCACGGTGAAGCCGTGCTCCAAACCGCGCCGGTCGTTGATAAACCACTCGTTCACCACCGCATCCCACTGGTAGGAAAGGCGCTGCCCCTCGGCCTTCACCGCCGGCACACCGGCGATGGCGCGCTCCCGGCCGTCGATCCCGTAGCTCTTCAGCTCCAGGCCCCATTGCCAGGCCGCGCCCTCCGGCTGCGCGACGAACCCGCGCCGGTCAAAGGTGGTGAGCCACTGCTGCCCGGGATTACGCGCCTGCCACCCATCCGCCGTGGGCTTGAACGCATGGCGGCCGGCCTCATACGCCTCGCGGATGGAAGCCCAATCAGATTTCGCCAGCCCTTCGGGCACCTGGTCGGGCGAGGTGAGCTGCGGCGGCGGCGGCGCGGCGGCATGGAGGACGGCGGCAAGGGCGACGAGCGCCCAGATAGGGAAAAGTCGAAGCAGTTTCATGGGGAAGGATGAATGATTTCTACTTATTGTTCTTATCCAATCAGTTGTGACGCGAAAAGCGAAAACTCCACCACAGCCCCGAGCTGGTCCGAGACCGGAACGGCCCGGCCCACCAAAGTCATCGGCGTTTTCCTCGGGCCAACGGGCGTCACAAAGGGGCGGGAGGAGCTTGCTCCGGGGAAATGCTTTCGGACCGTAAACCTCGGGAGCAGGCTGCACCCGCCCCTTTTGGTTCCCTTCCATCCCAGCATGAGACACCTTTCCGTCTTTACCCTCGCCGCCCTGGCCCTGCTGGTGGCGCGGGCTCCGCTGCGCGCCGCCGAGGCCGGCAAAGTCCGGCCCAATGTCATCGTCTTCTACACCGACGACCACGGCCACGCCGATCTCGGCATCCAGGGGTTTGAGAAGGATGTCCGCACGCCCCACATGGACTCGCTGGCCCGCAGCGGCGTCCTGGCCACCAACGGCTACAGCACCGCGCCCCAATGTGTCCCGTCCCGGGCCGGTCTCCTCACCGGACGTTTCCAAGGCCGTTTCAACCTCGATGCCAACGGCGGAGAACTCGCCGGTTTCGACCAGGAAACCACCTTCCCCGCGCGTCTGCAAAAGGCCGGCTACGTCACCGCCCAGTTCGGCAAGTGGCACCTCGGCCCCGACACCGACATCGTCCGCCATGGCTTCACCCACGTCTTCGCCCAAAACCGCCAGGCCCCTTTCGCCGCGAATGTTGAACTTGATGGCAGGGACCGGCCCCTGGGAGACCTCCCACCCGCCGGCTACCACCTCGAATCCTGCGCCCGGGCCGC
The DNA here is from genome assembly GCA_031411855.1 of Opitutia bacterium. GTDB lineage: Bacteria > Verrucomicrobiota > Verrucomicrobiia > Opitutales > JANOBW01 > JANOBW01. The sequence continues at coordinate 1,554 of JANOBW010000030.1, read as the reverse complement.
CGCCGCCCTGATCGAGCGCCACCAGGCCGACCCGTTTTTTCTCTATGTCGCCTTCCGCGCGCCCCACACGCCGCTGGATGCCCCCAAGCGCCTGACCGACCGCTTCCCCGGCGACATGCCGGAACGCCGCCGCCAGGCCCTCGCCATGATCTCGGCGGTGGACGACGGCGTCGGCCTCGTCACCGAAACCCTCAAGAAACTCGGCCTGACCGAGCGCACCCTCATCTTCCTCATCGGCGACAACGGCGCGCCCCTCAAAATCCACAAGCAGGACTCGCCTCTCGACGGCGACGCCGGCGGCTGGGACGGCAGCCTCAACACCCCGCTCAACGGAGAGAAGGGCATGCTCGCGGAAGGCGGCATGCACGTCCCCTTTGTCATCGCCTGGCCCGGCACCATCCCCGCCGGCCAGAGATACAACCACCCGGTCAGCGCCCTCGATGTCGCCGCCACCGCCGCCGCCCTCGCCGGGATCGAAACCAAACCCGGCGAACTCGACGGCGTGAACCTCGTCCCTTACCTCAAAGGCGAGATCAAAACCCGGCCGCACGAGACCCTCTGTTGGCGCTGGGTCGCCCAGTCCGCCATCCGCGAGGGCGACTGGAAACTCCTGCGCGGCGGCGACCGCGAATACCTCTACGACCTCGCCCAGGATCCTTCGGAAACAAACAATGTCGCCCCCACCCACCCGGAGATCGCCGCGCGCCTCCGGGGCAAGCTCGCCGCCTGGGCGGCCGAGCTCAACCCACCCGGCCTTGCCCTCGCCCCCATGGCCAAGGTGTGGAACGACTACTTCGACCACTACCTCGACCACAAAACCATCGCGGCACCGGCCGCACCGGCCGTTCCCAAGGCGGCGGCCAACCAAGGCTGGGAAGCCCGCAATGGAACCCTCACAGAAAAGGACGGCGTCCTTCAACTCACCCCCGACGAAGGGGCCAAGGCAGGCTCGGCCTTCCTCACCCGCAACCAGCTCTCCCTCAAGGGTCCGGTCACCGCCACCGTGGTTTTCAAAACCGCCACCGCCGGGGAGGCCGGCTTCGCCTGGCGGCTCGAAGGCGAGAAAGACTTCGTCCCCGCCAACCGCGTGAACTTTGCCGTGACCGCCTCCGGGGAATGGCAGACCCGCGAAACCCTCCTGCCCGCCGCCGGCACGGTCATCCACCTCCGCCTCCACCTCCCCGGCGGCACCACGTTTCTCCGCGAGATCAAAGTCGAAACCGCCGCCAAGTGAACACGGTGGCCCCGCTCTTCTTTGTCACCCCGGGGTGGCGGCGCCAGAAAAGCTGGCGGCGAAAGTTCAGGGGTAAAGCGTCCTTGGCATGAAAAGGGGCTGATGCCGATGGAGCTCACGTAATTCCGGCGATGGTTTTCCCCGGGGAGAGCCAGGCTCCCACCGACCTGGTCGCGGGTGGCGTGGCAGGGCCGGTGCTCCCGGAAAGGCGCAAAAAAAAGGCGCGTTCGTTGGAACGCGCCTTGAAATTTTCAGTAGGAACCGGAACCACCACCACCGGAACCCGTTCCTGGCATTCCCATGCCGGGAGGAGCGCCTTC
>JANOBW010000029.1:0-17631 GCA_031411855.1 Opitutia bacterium | reverse complement strand
GCGGACGGCCTTTTTCGGGCCAGTCCACGTGGAAGAACTTGCCGCGGGGCTGGTCCACGCGCTCGTAGGTATGGGCGCCGAAGTAGTCGCGCTGGGCCTGGAGGAGGTTGGCGGGGAGGCGGGCCGAACGGTAGCTGTCGTAGTAGGCGAGGGAGGTGGCGAAGGTGGGGGCGGGAACGCCGAACTCGGCGGAGAGGGCCACCACCTTGCGCCAGTTGGCCTGGGCCTTTTGGACGGTCTTGTTGAAGTAGGGATCGAGGAGGAGGTTGGCCAGCTCGGGGTTGGCGGCGTAGGCCTCGGTGATCTTCTGGAGGAAGGCCGCGCGGATGATGCAACCTCCCCGCCAGATCTGGGCGATTTCGCCGAAGTTGAGTTTCCAGTTATACTCCTTCTGGGCCGTGCGCATGAGCTGGAAGCCCTGGGCGTAGGAACAGATTTTGGAGCAGTAGAGGGCGTCGTGGATGGCGGTGACGAGCTCGGCCTTGTCACCCTTGAACTTGCCGGTCGGCCCCTTGAGGATCTTCGAGGCGGCCACGCGTTCCTCCTTCATGGCGGAGATGCAGCGGGCGAAGACAGACTCGGCGATGGTCGGCGCGGCCACGCCCATGTCGAGGGCGTTGACGGAGGTCCATTTGCCCGTGCCCTTCTGGCCGGCGGTGTCGAGGACGATGTCCACGAAGGCCTTCTTCTTATTCGTGGGGTCCTTCTGCTTGAGGATGTCGGCGGTGATTTCGACGAGGAAACTGTCGAGCATGCCGGCGTTCCAGGTGGAGAAAATCTCGCCCATTTCCTCGGCCTTGAGGCCCAGGAGACCGGACATCAGCGAGTAGGCTTCGCAGATCATCTGCATGTCGCCGTATTCGATGCCGTTGTGGACCATCTTCACATAGTGGCCGGCACCGTTTTCGCCGATGTGGGTGGTGCAGGGCACGCCGCCCACGACGGGTTTGCCGGGGGTCGCGCCGGTGAGGGGGCGTCCGGTCTTGGCGTCCACCTTGGCGGCCACGGCTTCCCAGATGGGCTTGAGTTCGGCCCAGGCTCCGGCTTCGCCGCCGGGCATGAGGGATGGCCCGAAGCGGGCCCCTTCCTCGCCTCCGGAGACGCCGCTGCCGACGAAGCGCAAGCCTTTGTCCTTCAGGGCTTTTTCGCGGCGGATGGTGTCGGTCCAGAGGGCGTTGCCGCCGTCAATGACGATGTCGTTTTTGTCGAGCAGGGGGACGAGGCCGTCAATGACGGCGTCCGTCGCCTTGCCGGCCTGGACGAGGATGATCATCTTGCGCGGCTTGGCCAGGGACTTGACGAACTCCTCCAGGGTTTTGGTGCCGACGAGTCCGCCCGGGGTGGACGGGTTTTCGGCGACAAACTTGTCGGTTTTTTCCGTCGTGCGGTTGTAAACCGAGATGCGGAAACCGTGGTCGGCGATGTTCAGGGCGAGGTTCTGGCCCATCACGGCCAAACCAATCAGGCCGATATCGGAGAGCTTCTGGCTCTTCGCGGCGGGCTTCGAGGTCTTTTTAGAGGACATGGTGAAACCTTCATGCAAAGCCCTGTCGGACAGGAGGCAAAGGCAAATCCTTCAAACAGATGTCAGTCGGGCCAGCCTTATAAGCGCGGACCGGCCTGCCACTTTAGCCGAGCGCCACCGGCCGGGCCGGGTCGGCGATCCATTCGCTCCAGGAGCCGGGATACAGGGTGGAGCCGGTCAGGCCCGCGTGTTCCATGGCCAGCAGATTGGCGCAAGCCGTTAAGCCGGAACCACATTGGTGGACGACCTGATCGGCGGGATGGCCCTCCAGGAGGGTTTCAAACTCCTTCTTCAGATCCAGCGGCGAACGCAGGGTCAGGTCCGGGCGCAGGTTCAGTTTGTAAAAACGGTTGCGGGCGTGGGGGATGTGTCCCGCCACAGTGTCCATGGGCTCCACCTCGCCGCGGAAACGTTCGGGGGCGCGGGCGTCCACCACCGGGCAGTGCCCCGTCCGGACCTTGGCCAGGATCTCGTCCGCGCCTTTCACCATGCCGCCGTCCGGCCGGGCCACGACCGATCCCCGGCGCCGGGCCTGCGGGATGTGCGCGTTCAGCGGGTAACCGCCGGCGGTCCACTTGGGCAGGCCGCCGTCAAGCACGGCCGCATGACGCAGCCCGATCCAGCGCGCCAGCCACCAGAAGCGGGCGGCAAACTGGCCGCCGACGTCGTCGTAGGCCACGATGCGGGTGGAGGGGGTCACGCCGTGGCGGTTGAGGAACTCGGCGAAGGCCTCGGGAGAGGGGAGGGGGTGGCGCCCGTTCGTGCCGGTTTTGGTGCCGGAGAGGTCGGTGTCCACCGAGGCGAAAAACGCCCCGGGCACATGGCCTTCGGCGTAAAGTTTCGCCCCTTTGGCGGGGTCGCCGAGATCATGGCGGCAATCGAAGACGACCCAGTCCGGGTTTTTGAGGTTTTCTTGGAGTCGGGCGGTGTTGATCAGCATGGGGCCATGTTTAAGTAACTGAGGCTCTTGGCAAAAACAAATCCACCGGGTGGGCGACGCTGACTCCGGGCTTCCTCCTTGTCAGCGCCGAGACCGTTTCCCACCCTCCCTTTTTCCTTCACCGCCATGCCGATCTACGAATACCACTGCGACGATTGCTCCCAGGAGTTCGAGCTCCTGGTGCCCAACAGCCGGGCCGAACCCGACTGCCCCCACTGCGGCGGACACAAACTGACCAAACTGCTCAGCACCTTCGCCGCCAAGGGGGACGGTTCTTCTGCAGCATCCTCCTCGGGCGGCGGTTGCTGCCCCTGCGGCAAGGGTGCCGGCTCCTGCTCGATGAACTGAATCCCGTGAAGCGCCTCCGTTTTCTTCCGCCCGCCCTCGCGTTCCTGGCGTTTGGACTGGCCCCGTCCCTGACCGCCGAAACCGCCGCCGCTCCCGCCGGCCCGGCCGCCTCCGGCCTGACTCCGCCCGTCGGTCCGCAGCTGGACCAGTCCGCCGCCGACGCCGAACTGGTCCTTCTGCACGGCTGGCAGGAAAGGTTTCTGGCCAAGGTGGAAAAGCCGGCCGACCCGGCCGAGGGCAAGGAAGGGCTGGAACTGCTGGAAACGGAGGGCCGCAAACTCTGCCTCGCCTACGAGAAACTGATCGGCCAGCGCCGCGATTTTCTCACCGCCTACCTCGATTACGCCAAGTTTCTCCGCAAACTGGGCGAGGATGAGCGCGCCGTCCGCGTCTTTCTGGAGGCCGACCGCCTGAATCCGAAGGTCCCGGTCATCAAGCAGCAGCTCAGCGCCATCCATGGCGAGACGGGGCACGGCCCCGAGGCGGTGGGGTTCATCCTGGAGGCCATCGAGCTCGCGCCCGGCGAGGCGCCGTTCCATTACCAGTTGGCGGAAATCCTTGATGTGTATCAGGATGAGCTGGTCAAGAAAGGCGTTTACAGCGCCGCGGTGGCCCAGTCCCGGATGCTGGCCGCCTGGGATGAGGCCTGCCGTCTCGCCCCGGACAACCGCTCCTACCGCACCGGCCGCGCCCGCGCCAATCTGGACTGCCCTTCCGCTGATCCGGCCAAAACCCTGGCGCTGTGGGAGGTCCTGCAAAAGGACGCCCAGCCGGGTTTGGAGGCCGACACCGTCCGGCTGGCCCGGGCGGAAATCCTGTTCCGGTTGAAACGTCCGGATGAGGCCCGCACCCTGGCCCAGGTCCCCGTGGTCGAACCCCTGGCCAAGCTGCAAAAAGGCCTTCTGGCCAAGCTTGATCCCCAGCCGGTCCCCGCTTCGGAGAAGAATTTCCCCGAGCCGATTTTCAAGGAGAAGTGATTCCGCTCACCGGGAGTCGCCCAGCATCGCGTTTCGGTCCGTTTTCCCCGCCGCCGTCCGCGGGATTTCCCTCAGCCAGATCCATCGCCTCGGCCTTTCCCAGGGAGGAAGGCCCGCCTCGGCCAGTTGGGCAAGCCGCTGCGGATCAGCACCTTCGGCCAGCACGACTCCGGCCGCCACCCGCGCCCCCCAGACGGGGTCGGGTTCGCCGGCCACCGCCACATCGGCCACCAGACCTGTTCCGCGCAAAAACGCCTCAATCCGGGCCGGGCTGGCCTTTTCGCCCCCGCAGATGATGAGGTTGTCCAGCCGGCCGAGCAGGGTCAGGCGGCCGTCCGGGGAAAGTCGCGCCGAGTCCGCCGTGGCCCAGGCGCCGGTTTCTCGTGTTTCCGGCCAGTAGCCGAGAAACAGGGCCGGCGACTCGATGTGCAGCCTCCCCTCCACATCCGTCGCCAGGCTCGCGTTGCCCACGGCGGTCCCGAGGTCGTCGCGTCCGTCCAGAAACTCCTCCGGCAGGCATGCGGCGACAAAAGCCGCCGTCTCGGTCATCCCGTAACAGGGAGCGAGAGGCAGCCGTGTTTTCCGAGCCCAGGCCAGAAGCTCCGCCGGTGCCGCCGCGCCGCCAAGCAGGATGGCCCCGGCCTTCCGCAGGGAGTCTCCCGAGGGATCGCGCTCCCGCAGTTGGGCCAGTTGGGTGGGAACTAGGGAAAGGACAAATCCTTGGTCCACAGAAGGTTGCTCGCGCCAGGTTTTCCAGTCGGCCCAGACGGCCTTGCCGCCGGAAGCCGCCGCCCGCCAGGTGGGCATGAGGCCGCTGACGTGGTGGGCGGGCAGCAGCGACAACGTCCGGTGTCTTCCGCCGAGCAGATGTTCCACCCCCGCCCGGGCCGATTCCGAAAGGGTGGCCGCCGTGTGCGCCGCGAGTTTGGGCGAGCCCGAGCTTCCGCCCGTGGGGATGGCCACGATGGGGTCCTCCGCGAAGGTGAGGTGCCGGCCGGCGGCGGTCGTCCAGCCGTGGTCATCGGCCGAGACGGCGTCAGCCCCGACCCGTTGGCAAAAATCCTCCCGGGTTGTCCCGCCCCAGGCCGGATCGGCCAGAAACACATCCCAGCCCGCCTGCCAGGCACCGGCCCAGGCCGCCAGGGTTTCCCTGGGAGCGCGACGGGCCACGAGGAGCCTCGGACGCCGGCCCGTCGCGGTCACACACGGTGGCCGGACCGGCCTCACCCCCTGGGCGGCCAGCCAGTCGCACCAGTAGGTGGCTTCGTCGGGCATGGGAAAAACCGTGGAGGTTGCCGGAGCTTCCGCAACCCGCGACTCACCGCAGCCCCATCCACAGCGCGAGCAGGAGGGGCGGCGTCCACCAGAACCATCCCGAGCGGTGCCCGGGCGGCGCGATCAGGACGCCGGCGAAGAGCAGGAGGGTGACCAGGGCGGCCTCCGTTCCGCCGACCGGATCGGCCGGCTGCATCCACATGCCCGGGAGTTGCGCGCCGGCCCGGGCCAGCACGTCCATGAGCGAGGCCAGGCCCCAGGAGGCGTGGTTGAACAGCGAGGCCCCCGCGCCGAACCCGGCCAGGCCGAGGGGCAGGGCGATCAGCCCCGCGATCAGGACCAGCCCGGCCAGCGGGATGAGAAGGAGGTTCATCAGCAGGGCTCCGGGAGACCACAGGCCGAAAAGCGCCAACGTGGCGGGCGCGCTGAAAAGGGTCGCGGCCAGGCTGATGGAGAGCGAGCTGGCGGCGGTGCGGGCCAGCCACTCGGCCAGCTTGTGATGCCAGCGCCAGTCGGCCTTGGGCAGAAGGCTGAAAAAACGCACCCGGCTGATGAGGTGCTGGGAAAGGGGAGCCCCGTAGAGCAGCAGCGCAAACACCACGGCGTAACTGAGTTGGAAGCCGGCGTCCCAGAGTTGCAGCGGGTCCCAGACCAGCGTGAGTAGCGCGGCCGCCACGAGCGCGGAAAACGGCGCGGGGCGGCGTCCGCAGAGGTGCGCCCCCTGGTGGCAGAGGACCATCAGGAAGGCGCGCAGGGCGGAGGGACGGGCCCCGGTGGCGAGCACATAGGCCAGCAGGCCGGCGAGGGTGAGAAGGGCGGCCGGCCTGTCCCTCAGGCGCAGCCCCCGGGCCAGGAAGAGAAACGCGCCGGCGATGACGGCGATGTGCAAACCGCTGATGGAGAACAGGTGCATCGTGCCGGTTTGCATGTAGGCCTCCTTCTGCCCGGGAGCCAGGGCCCCGGACTCCCCCAGGAGCATGGCCACGACGGTGTCGGCCAGGGCGGGGTGCTGTTCCGAACCTTCGCGAAGTGCCAACTCCATGCGGTCGAGGAGGTTTTGCAGGAGCCGGCCGGCGGTGGTGCCCTCCGTGATGTTTTCCGCCCGCCCGCCTCGCAGTTTCAGGTAAACGCCCTGGCTGGTGAGATAGGCGTCGAAGGGATCGGGGGCTTCGCTCCCGGCCTGGTGATGACGCAGGGTGCCGACGGTTTTCAGCGTGTCTCCCGGAACCGGGGGAGGTCCGTTTTCGAGGCGGAGGGAAAACGCCACGCGCTGGCCGGCCAGCTCGGCCAGGTGCGGATCAGTTCCCGTGATCGTGCCCAGTCCGCTGACACGGTCTTCCGCATCACGCGCCGCAAAAAGCGAGGTGACCCGCAGATCCAGCCGGGCCTCGCGCGGTGGGTAGGTTTTCCAGGCCAAGGGTTCCACGGGCAGGCGCATCCCGCCCCAGCCGGCGGCGGCAAAAAACAGGGCCGCCGCCATCAGCCGGGCCGGGATGCGTCCGGTGTGTCCTCGTAGGACAAGAATGAGGGCGCAGACTCCGAAAGCGGCCCCGGCGGTGAGCCAGGGCCACGGCTCCAGTGGGGACAACTCCCCAGCCAACCAAATTCCGGCCACCAGAGGAACCGCGACCCACAGCAACGGGGCGCGTTGCGAGGTCCAAAGTTCCTCGGCGGTCAGTGCCATGGTCGGTGGTCAGGTGCCGTGGGAGATGAACGATTTTCCGGCCACGCGGAGGGGCGATTCCATCCCGCGCCGTAGGTAGTCCCGCGCTCCGGCCACAGCCGTTTCGAGCGTCTCGCCCCGGGCCAGGCGGGCGGTGATGGCGGCGCTCAGGGTGCAGCCGCTGCCATGGGTGTCCACGCCGGGGATGCGGGCGCCCTGATAGTTCGTCAACGAACCGTCCCGTTGGCAGAGGGTGTCCGTGATGAGACCTCCGTCGAGGTGCCCGCCTTTGAGCAGGACCGAGGTGCCGAAGCGGCGGACCAGCTCCCGCGCGGCGTCGGGAAGATCGGAGGCGTCGCGTGGCCGCTGGCCGAGGAGCACCGCGGCCTCGTCGAGGTTGGGGGTGATGAGAAAGGCGGCGGGAAGGAGCAGTTCTTTCACCGCTTCGACCGCGTCGGGATGTAGCAGGCTGGCCCCGCTGCTGGCCACCATGACCGGGTCGCAGACCAGCGGCGGGGTCCCGGCGGCGCGGGCGTGGGCCGCCACCGCGCCGATGATGGAGGCGTTGAACAGCATGCCGGTTTTCCACGCCCCGATGCGGAAGTAGGCGGACACCTGGCGGATCTGAGACAGGACAAACTCCGCCGGGACCGCTTCCACACCGGAAACTCCCGAGGGGTTCTGCGCGGTGAGGCAGGTGATCGCGGTCAGCCCGAAGACCCCGTGCGCGGCAAAGGTCAGCAGGTCGGCCTGGATGCCCGCGCCCCCGCCGCTGTCGGAGCCGGCCACGGTCAGGGCGGCGCTGAGTTCTCTGCTCATGGGGAAGGGGAGGGGAGTCAGGCGGACGGGACCTGTTTCTCCAGGGCGGCGACGCGTTTGAAGAGTTCGGGCAGTTTCTGGCGGTAGGCCTCGAGTTTCAGTTCGAAGGCGAGCTCACGGCTGTGCGACCCGCCCACCACCTTGCCTTTGGCGATGTCCTTGGAGATGCCGGTTTTGGCGGCGGCCATGACGCCGTCCCCCACGTCGAGGTGGCCCGCCACCCCGGCCTGCCCGCCGAGCACGACATAGTTTCCCAGCGTGCTGCTGCCGGCGATACCGACCTGGGCGACGATGAGGCAGTGGCGGCCGATCCGGACGTTGTGGGCTATCTGCACGAGGTTGTCCACCTTGGTGCCCTCGCCGATGCGGGTCTCCGAGAAACGGGCCCGGTCCACCGTGGTGTTGGCCCCGATCTCGACATCGTCCTCCAGCACGACATGGCCGACCTGCGGGATCTTGAGATGGCGGCCGCCGGTCGTGTCGTAGCCGAAACCGTCGGACCCGATGACGGCTCCGGGCTGGAGGCGCACACGGTTGCCGAGGCGGCAGTAGCTCGCCACCACGGTCTGGTGCTGGAGCCAGCAGTCCGCGCCCAGCACGGCGCCGCGGCCGATGGAAAGGTTTCCCGCCAGCACGCAGCCGGGGCCGATCACGGCCTCCTCCTCGATCACGCAGAGGGGGCCGATGTGGGCGGTGGGGTCAACCTGGGCCGAGGCGGCGATCACCGAGGAAGGGTGGATGCCGGGGGCGGGCTTGGGCCAGAGGCTGGCCGCGATACGGTCGCACAGGCGGGTCAGCAGCAGCGACGGTTTGTCGGAGAACACGTAAACCTGGCCGGCGGAGGGGGCGCGGGCCGTGTCGCGGGGGACAATGACCACCCCGGCCCGGGTGGTTTCCAACTGGTTGCGATACTTGGAGTTGTGGAGAAACGAGAGATCGCCCGGGGCGGCGTGCTCCAGGGAGGCCACCCCGGTCAGCGGGGCGGACCTTTCCCCCGTGGCGGTGGCGGCGGGATCAAGGGCGAGCAGTTCGGCAAGTTGGAACACAAGCGGCATGCCGGCTGAGAAAAGAGCCTTGGGGCCCCCGGGCAAGGTGCTTTCGGCGCGGGCTTGAGTTTCCCCGGCCAGTTGCGCCATGCTGTCCGTTTTGCATGATCCATTTCCGACTCTTTGGCTTTCTGGTCGTCATCCAGCCCTGGTTTTTCTTCATCCTGGCCTTCCTGGGCGGCGCCTTTCACGCCACTTCCGCGGAACAATGGCAGCATGTGGGGTTGTTCATGCTGGCCGGGTTTATCTCAATCCTGATCCATGAGCTGGGGCACGCCTTTCTGTCCCGCCGCTATGGAGGCGACCCGCACATCCTTCTTCATGGCATGGGCGGTCTGTGCATATCCGGGAAGGGAAGTTTCACCCCGGCCCAAAGGTCATACATCGTGGGCGCTGGGCCGCTGGCCAGCGTGCTGCTCGGCCTGGTGTCCAAACTGGTGCTCGATGGCATGGATCATGGTGAGATCGGCCAGGATTTCTGGTCTATCATGGTGCGGATCAGCATCCTATGGACTTTTCTTAACATGCTGCCCGTCATGCCTTTGGATGGCGGGCAGTTGCTGGATATCTTTTTCGGGCCCACGCAAAGGAAGGCCACTCGCATCCTGGGCGGAACCGTGGCTGTCATCGCCTCCCTTTACCTTCTCAATGACACGCACCTTTATGGGGCCATCCTCTTTGGAATCCTTGCCTACGAAAACTTCACCGGAAAGCATAGCCTGCTCACCAACTCCTAACCCCGTTTCGTCTCCCCACCCAACTCAACACTTTCATCACCAACACCATGTGCTCCGCTGAACTCAAACTCGCCGAACTCGGCCTGACCCTTCCCGTCCTGGGCGCTCCCAAGGGCAACTATGTTCCCTCCCTTCGTGTCGGGGAACTCCTCTTTGTTTCCGGCCAGCTTCCCCTCAAGGATGGAGCCTGCCTCCACACTGGCCCCGTCGGTGGCGAACGCTCCATTGAGGAAGGCCAGGCCGCCGCCCGCCAGTGCGCGCTCAACGCCCTCGCCGTCGTCAAGGGCGCCCTCGGTTCGCTGGAGGCCGTCGGTCAGATTGTCAGTGTCACGGGTTATGTCCTCGGCGTTCCGCTGTTTGCCCAGAGCCCGGCGGTCATCAATGGCGCCAGCGACCTGCTTGTCGCCGTCCTCGGCGACCGCGGCCGCCACACCCGCGCCGCCGTCAGCGTCAGCGGGCTGCCCCTGAACGCCACGGTCGAGATCTCGGTCGTCGTCCAGGTGCGTATCTGAGAGGGGCCGCGCCGCTGGCGCGGAAGCACCAAGGTCCAATCTCCAAGCGCCAAAGAAACTCCAAGCTTCAATCACCAAACCTCATGATGGGGAGGTTTTGAGGATACGGGAGGTTTGGCCGGGCCTGACCTCTTTGCCTCGATCCGCGTTTATCAGCGTCCATCTGCGGTAGAAAATGTCTCGGCTGCTGTGGCGGTGGGAAGCTTCGCGGTGCTTGCCACGCGTTGTTCGGAGGGAACACTTCACGGCTTCCCCACTCCCTTCCCACATGCTTTTTCGCGCCTGCTCCCGGTTGATTTCCAGCCTGCCCCTCTTTTTCGCCTTTCCGGCCATGGGCCAGGAGGGCGAGGCCGCCGCCACCCCGGCCAGCAAGGTGCCGCCCCGCCTGCCCGGCGCCTTTGGCCTGGTCGCGGAACGCTGGGCCGAATCCCCCCAGGTGCGCAACCCCGTCGGCATCAGTGTGGACGATCAGGGCCGCGTCTTTGTCTCGGAGTCCGAGCGACGCAAGGGCGTGGACCTCGACATCCGCAACCATCCGGCCTGGGTGGTGGACGACATGTCCTTCACCTCGGTGGAGGATCGCCGCAGGTTTTTCGAAAAGTCGGTCCAGCCTCCGGCCTCGAACCGGATCAAGGACTTGAAGGACCACAACGGCGACGGCAAAGTGGACTACCTCGACCTGACCGGTGCCTCCGAACGCGTCCGCCTGCTGGAGGACACCACACACACGGGCAAGGCCGACCGCTCCGTCATCTTCGCGGAAAACTTCAACACCACCGTGACCGGCACGGGCGCTGGCGTGCTGGCCTGGGAGGGCTCGGTTTACTTCACCTGCGTGCCCGATGTCTGGAAACTTCGCGACGCCGACGGCGACGGGAAGGCCGAGATCCGCGAGCAGTTTTCCACCGGCTACGGCGTCCACATCTCCTACAACGGCCACGACCTGCACGGCCTCAACATTGGGCCGGACGGCCGCCTCTATTTCAGTGTCGGCGACAAGGGTTTAAACGTCACCACCAAGGAGGGCAAAACCATCTCCCTGCCGCACGAGGGGGCGGTCCTTCGTTGCGAGACAGATGGATCGAATCTCGAGGTTTACGCCCATGGACTGCGCAACCCGCAGGAACCAGCCTGGGACGACTATGGGAACCTCTTCACGGTGGACAACGACGGCGACTTTCCCGGCGAGCGCGAGCGCCTCGTTTACATCCTCCCGCACTCCGACAGCGGCTGGCGCGGCTACTGGCAGCACCGCAAAAACGGCCTCTACAACCCGTGGATCGAGGAGGGCCTCTTCAAGCCCGAGCACCCCGGGCGTCCCATCTGGGCCCTGCCCCCGCTGGAAAACTTCTCCGACGGTCCCTGTGGTTTTGCGGGAAACCCCGGCGGCGCCCTCAACGAGGCCACCCGCGGCCAGTTTTTCCTGACCGAGTTCCCCGGCTACAAACTCAGCTCCTTCAGCCTCGATCCCGCCGGAGCCGGCTTCAAACGCGGCGGCAAGACCACCATCCTGACCGGCCCCGGCCTGGCCGGCATTTGTTTCGGTCCCGAAGGATCGCTCTGGATGGCCGAGTGGGGCAACTCCTGGGAGCCGGGCGCGAAGGGCGCGGTCTGGAAGGTGGACGACCCCGCCGCCGCCAAGCTGCCCTGGCGCGTGGAAACCGCCGAGTTTCTCCAGGCCGATGTGACGAAGAAAACCCTGGCCGAACTGGTGGAAAAACTTGGCCATCAGGACCGCAGGGTGCGGATGAGGGCGCAGTTTGAGCTGGTGAAACGGAACGCGGCCAAAGAGCTGACCGCCGTGGTGGAAACGAAGGCGGCGACGACCTTCGCCAGGATCCACGCGCTGCGCGGGCTGAGCCAGTTGCAGCGCCAGGGCGGCGACTTTGTCACCGTGTTTGCCAAGGCTGCCGGGGATGCCGACGCCAATGTGCGGGCCACGGTGGGGACCCTGGTGGGCGAGGTGAACTCTCCCGGCGCGGTGACCCTTCAGGTCAAACTTCTGGGCGACAAGGACTTGTCTGTGGTGCGCAACACCGCCGCCGCTGTTTCACGTCCGACACCTTCCCTGGGCGAGGCGCTGTTTGTCTCTCTCCGCCAGAATGTTAGGGAGCCTGTGCTGCGGTCTGCCCTCGTGGATGGAATGGCCGAGGCCCTTCCTTCTGTTGAACTTGTCGCCAACGTGTCGGATTTTCCTCCGGAGGTTCGCGCCTGTGTTGCCGCCGCGCTCGGCAAAAAATCGGCTCCCGAAGTGGCGGCGTTGTTTTTGGACACAGATTCCTCCGCCGTGGATGCCGCCGTTCATGCGGTGTATGACGGGGAAGGCATCCTCCCTGCCTTCCCCGCCCTCGTCGCCAAACTTTCCCCCGCGCTTTCCGCCCCTTCCGCCCGACGAGCCCTTGGGGCCGCTCTGCGCCTGGCCGACGCCCCTTCCGCCCGTGCCGTGGCGGGCTTCGTTTCCAATCCCAAAGCCGATCTGAAACTCCGCACCGTCGCCCTCGAAACCCTCCGCGACTGGCTCAAGCCTTCCCCGCTCGACCCGGTCGAAGGCCGCTACCACCCGCGTGGCGAGGCTTCGTTCAAGGACATCGGTTCCCTCCTGAAACCGAATCTTCCCGTTCTCGAAAAGGAAACCAACCCGGCCTTCCGCACCGTGCTCCGCCGCGTCTGCGTCGAGTATGGCCTGCCTGTTCCCGGCGGTCTGGCGGGAGTCATGGAAGACACCTCCCTGCCCGGTGAGCAACGTGCCGAACTTCTCGCCAAGGCCATCGAACGGAAGGACGCCGGACTGCCCGCCGCCGCCCGCGCCGCCGCTTCGGACAAAGGCGCCGACCTCGCCGCTGTCGGCCTCGACTGGCTGGCGAAAAACGCCCCCGCCGAACTGGCCAAGGTCTGGAGCGATGCCACCGCCTCCGCGACCTTCAGCGCCCCGCTCCTCACCGCCGCCGGAAGTTCCTCCACCGCAGAGGCTTCGGGCTACCTGCGGAAGGCTTTGGAGTCCGTCCTGACCGGAAAACTCGACAGCAAACTCTACCTGGAACTGGTCCAGGCCGCGTCCGTTTCGGCCGACTCCGGCGTCAAGGCCGCCTTCGCGAAGTGGGAGACCGGCCGGAAGTCGTCCGATTCGCTTTCCGCCTTTCGCGAATGTCTGGCCGGAGGCGATCCCGCCAAAGGGGAGTCCCTCTTCAACAACCACCCGGCCGCCGCCTGCATCCGCTGCCACCGTATCGGCCCGACCGGCAGCGAGGTGGGGCCGCCCCTGACCCACGTGGCCAAGCCAAAGGCGAACGATAGGCGTTATTTGTTGGAGTCGCTCGTCAACCCGCAGGCCAAACTCGCGGCCGGTTATGGCCTGGTCAGCGTTTCCCTCAAGGATGGTTCGACCGTTTCGGGAGGTCTGCTGGAGGACACCAAGACGGGCGTGACGGTCCGACTGCCCGACGGCAAAACGCAGTTGGTGGCCCGCGAAAAAGTTGCCTCCGTCTCCACCCCGGTCAGCCCGATGCCGCCCATGGCCGCGATCCTGACCAAGGCGGAGCTGCGGGACCTGGTGGCCTACCTGGCGACGCTGAAGTGATCGGCTGTCTTCTGCGTTGCCAACCTTGCGGCCGGGCTCCAGCTTCCGTGTCCAAGGACATCAAGTGTTTGTGTCCGATTTCCCCCTCTGAACTTCCCAGCCACCGCGACGCATGAGCCAGATCACCGAAACCTTCAACAATCTCCTCACCCTGGCGGTCGAAAATGGCGCGAGTGACATCCACATCAAGTCGTTCAAACCAGCGCTGCTCCGCCTGCATGGCCGCCTGGAACCCGTTGACATGGAACCGCTGGAGGGAAACACCGTTCACGCCTTCATCCAGGAGAGTTGCCCCCGGGAGTTTTTCGACCGCTGGCGGGAGCACCACCAGATTGATTACAGTTACAGCGTCAACGGCGTGGGTCGTTTCCGGGTCAGTGCCTTCACCCAGCGCGGCACCCCCAGCATCGTTTTCCGCCATGTGAAGGACAAGCCCCCGGCCTTCAAGGATTTGAATCTCAACCCCGATCCCTTTCTGCGCGTCTGCGACCTGCCCGACGGCATCGTCCTGATTTGCGGTGCCACGGGGTCCGGCAAAAGTTCGTCGCTGGCGGCCATGTTGAACTACATGAACAACAACTTCGACTATCACGTCGTGACGCTGGAGGACCCCATCGAGTTCACCTACACCGATGTGAAGTGTTCGTTCAACCAGCGGGAAATCGGCCTGGACACCCCCACCTTCGGCATGGGCATGCGGGCCGTTTTGCGGCAGGATCCCGACGTGATTCTGGTCGGTGAAATGCGCGACAAGGAAACTTTCGACACCGCCATGAGCGCGGCCGAGACGGGCCACCTGGTCTTCGGCACCCTCCACTCCGCCAACGCCCAGCAGGCCGTGCAGCGCCTGTTCGAATTCTATCCTCCCGAACAGCACCAGGCCATCCGCCACCAGCTGTCCTCCACCCTCCGGGCCACCATCAGCCAGAAGCTTCTTCCTTCGCTGGAAGGGGACAGCCGCCTGCCCTGCCTCGAGATTTTCATCGTGGACGCGCTGGGCCGGAAAGTTCTGGAGGAAGGTGCCTATGAAAAAATCGGAGCGGTCATCGAGTCCTCCAAAGGCAATGGCTCCCAAACCTTCAACCAGGACCTTTTCCGGCTCGTCAAAGCCGGCCTTATCACGAAGGAGACAGCGATGGAAAACTCTCCGAATCCGCGTGCCCTGGAGATGAACCTGAAAGGCATCTTCATCAGCACCGGCCAACTGGTATGAAGACCCGCATCCCCTTCAGGAAAGATTGCCAAGCCCGCCCGGCTGGTGCCGGCCTGCCTTCGTTCGGCCTCGTCTCCGGCCTTGTGTTTTCGGCTCTGCTGCCCGCGCTGTCCCCTTGCCTGCGGGCCGAGGATGGCCCGGTCACTTCGGCGAGCGCCCGGCTCACCCCCGAACAAAGAAAGGCGATTGAAAACACCCAGCTCGGCTCGGTCCCCAAGGTGCCGTCCTGGATGCGAGGTCCGTCGCCCTCCCAAAACGCGGGTGACACCCTTGATCATGATCAGATCGTGAGATTGCAGGAGGAAATGGCCCGCCAGAAAAAGGCCTCCGAAAACTTTGTCCGCAACCATGACCGGCTGCATGGCAACCCCTCCCGGGAAACCACTCCGGGAGCCAAGGGGCAGCCCAAGGACGGCACGAAGGATGAGGGGGGCGATTTTGTGGACAACTATCTGACGGTGTCCGGTTTGATCGCCGGATCACCGGGTGATGCGGCGCGTAAGGAGGATCGGGCTGAAACCGCCCGCAAGGCCCGCGACCGCCGGGACGAGGGCCGCCTGACCGGGGTCAGCGAGGTCCTTTTGGGTGCCCCCGTCCTTGACCCTTTGGCCGCGCTCGCCGACCGCCTGGGCGGTATCACCGCGACTTCCGTCGCTTCCGGGGCCGCTTCCGGCCTCACCGGTTCCGGAGCTTCCAACCCCTTTCTCACCCAGGGGAGCGGCGGAGCCTACGCCATGGGTGCCGGCGGAGCCCTCGTGGTTCGCGAGCAGTCCTCTAATCCCTACCTGGCGGCTTCTTCCGGCCCTCCCAAAGGAGCCCCTGCCTTCTCCCTGCCCAAGGTGCCCGCGCCAAGCACCCCCGCCTCCTTCTCGGCGCCACCGGCCGCGCCGCCGCCCCCACCCGCCACCGCGCTGGAACGCCAAAAGGCCGAGGACGACCGCCGCAAACGCCTCTACCCCAACCTGGACAAATTTTGAGAGGCAAAGGATGAAGCTTGAGGGATGAAGGATGAAACCAAGCAAAAGCCCGATTCCACAGCCTCTTTTACCTCTGCTTGGCTTCCCCAATTTTTAATTCTTAATTTTTAATTCAAAATGCGCAGCATTTTCAAAGCTCCCACCGTTGACGCCACCATGATCGAGGAGCGCGCCGGCTCCTTCGCCAAGCGCAGCATCAAAAACGCCGCGAAACTTTCCGGCCTCAAGATGGCCATCTCCATGATGGACCTCACCACGCTCGAGGGCAAGGACACCCCCGGCAAGGTCGCTCACCTCTGCCGCAAAGCCATGCAGCCGTGCGAGTTGAAATACGAGGTTCCCGCCTGCGCCGCCGTCTGCGTTTACCCGAACCTCGTCGCCTGCGCCAAGGCCAACCTCGCCGGCTCCAATGTCAAGGTCGCCTCCGTCGCCACCGCCTTCCCCTCCGGCCTCAGCGCCCTCAAGGTCAAACTCGACGATGTCCGCCACGCCGTCGCCGACGGTGCCGATGAGATAGACATGGTCATTGACCGCGGCCAGTTCCTCACCGGCCAATACAACAAGGTCTTTAACGAAATAGTTCGCGTCAAGGAGGCCTGCGGGGCCGCCCACCTCAAGGTCATCTTTGAAACCGGCGAACTCGTCACCTACGACAACGTCCGTCTCGCCTCCCAGATCGCCATGGAGGCCGGTGCCGACTTCATCAAAACCTCCACCGGCAAGGTCGTCCCCGCCGCCACCCCGGGCGTCACCCTCGTCATGCTTGAGGCCATCCGCGACCACTTCTACGAGACCGGCGTCCGCATCGGCATGAAGCCCGCCGGCGGCATCCGCACCGCCAAACAGGCCCTCGCCTACCTCGTCATGGTCCGTGAAACCCTCGGCGACGACTGGCTCACCCCCGACCTCTTCCGCTTCGGTGCCAGCACCCTCCTCAACGACGTGCTCATGCAGGTCGCCAAACTCAAGGACGGTTCCTACCAAGCCCCCGAATACTTCTCCCTGCCGTAAAAAGTGGTCCGCAAAGCGGTCCGCACACTCCGTGTGCGGCTCTGCCTCTGCCCGCTTGACTTAAACCGCTTTCTGATAGATAAAACTCTCATGAAAACCGCCACTGTCGCCGACCTCCGCAACGATTTCCGCCGTGTCTCCGCCTGGCTGGATAACGGCGAGACCGTCGAAATCAGCAAACGTGGAAAGCCCTATGCCCGTCTGCTTCCCCTCGCCGCCGCGCAAACGGAACCGGCTCCAAAAATTGACTTCGCCGCCCAACGTTTAGCCACTTGGAAGGGACGCCATTTTTCCAACGAAGAGGTCGCTGCCATGCGCCAGGCTGAATTGGAGGGCGAAGATTGAAAACTTTCGCCGAAACCTCATTCCTCTGTGCCCTTTACCGGCCTCAGGACAATTCCCCGCGCGCGGATGCCCATCTTGCAAGGCATCGCTCTCCCTTGGTCGTCTCGTCTCTGGTGTTGTGGGAGCTCCGTCAAGCGGCCCGATTTCAAGTGTTCAGGTTTGAACGGGATCGCACCCAGGGACACTCCAAGGCCGAATTTACCCGGATGATGGCTGATGTGGAAAACAACTTGAAAATCAATTTCTTGCGTCTCGAATCCTCCGACTGGAGCGATGTGCTTCAGCGTGCGGAGATCATCTCATCGGCCCGCACTCCCAGTGGTGGCCACCGCTCTATGGACATTCTTCACGTCGCCACTGCCCTCCATCTTGGAGCCACCCATTTTCTCACGTTTGACGAAAATCAAAAGAAACTGGCACTGGTAGAAGGCCTGAAGGTTCCCCTCTGAACAAAAAAACTGCGCCGCCTCGTCCTGCTTCTTTTCGTCATTTGTCATTCGTTATTCGTCATTCCCCCCGCCTCGGCTTCATCCTTCATCCCTCAACCTTCATCCTTTCTGTGAAAAAAGCCCCCGCCCACACCCCCCCCCCCCCCGGGCCACACAAGGAACCCCCCCACACCATCGGCCACAAATGGGATTAAGCCCCCGCCCCCCAAAAAGCCGC
>JANOBW010000028.1:0-10045 GCA_031411855.1 Opitutia bacterium | reverse complement strand
CGGCAACCTCCAGCGCATCTACGGCACCGGACGCCTCGCCAACACCGGCTACGTCTCCATCCTCCCCGTGGACCAGGGCATCGAGCACTCCGGCGGCGCCTCCTTCGCCAAAAACCCCATCTACTTTGACGGCGAAAACATCGTCAAACTCGCCATCGAGGGCGGTTGCAACGCCGTCTGCTCCACCTTCGGGGCCCTCCGCAGCGTCTCCCGCGCCTACGCCCACAAGATCCCCTTCCTGGTCAAGGTGAACCACAACCAGATGCTCACCTTCCCCAACGTCCACGACCAGATCATGTGGGGCACGATGAAACAGGCCGCCGACATGGGTGCCGCCGCCGTCGGAGCCACCATTTACTTCGGCTCCCCGGAGTGCAACCGCCAGATCGAGGAAGTCTCCACCGCCTTCGCCATGGCCCACGAACTCGGCATGGCCACCGTCCTCTGGTGCTATCTCCGCAACCCCGGTTTCAAGAAGGACAAGGACTACCACCTCTCCGCCGACCTTTCCGGCCAGGCCAACCACATGGGCGTCACCCTCGGTGCCGACATCATCAAGCAGAAGCTCCCCGAAAACAACGGCGGCTACACCGCGCTGCAAATGGGCGACTCCAGCTACGGCAAAATTGACAAGCGCGTTTACAGCCAGCTCTCCACCGACCACCCGATTGACCTCACCCGCTACCAGGTCATCAACTGCTACAATGGTCGCTACGGCCTCATCAACTCCGGCGGCGCTTCCGGCGACAACGACTTCGCCGAAGCCGTCAAGACCGCCGTCATCAACAAGCGCGCCGGCGGCCAGGGCCTCATCTCCGGCCGCAAGGCCTTCCAACGCCCGATGGCCGAGGGAGCCAAGCTCCTCCAGACCATCCAGGACGTTTACCTCACCCCCGAGGTCACCATCGCCTAAGGCGTTGGACGGAAAACACTTACCAAGGCCGGAGCCCGCAGCGGGTTCCGGCCTTTTTTGTGGTCAAAGCCCGTGGAGGGCCTGTTTCTCGCCAGGATCGGAATGAAGACGCTAGCGCCACTGGCCAACCTCTTCGGCGGCGGCTCCCTGAGATCCCTGCCACGCCCATGGTCCGAAAAAACCGTGAAGTCCTCCCGGGCAGCCCCACCCGCTCAGCGGAAAGAAAGCAGCTCCACCTCAAACACCAGGGTGGCGTTGGGCGGAATCGCGCCGGGGTAGCCGGCCTTGCCGTAGGCCAGTTCGGGAGCCAGGGTCAGCTTCACCTTGTCACCCACCTTCATCTGGGCCACGCCGGCATCCCAGCCGGCGATGACCTGCCCCGCGCCCAGGACGAAGGTGAAGGGCTCGCGGCGGTCCACCGAGCTGTCGAACTTTTTGCCGTCAAGAAAACGGCCCGTGTAATGGACCGTGACCGCCTGCCCCTTCTTCGGTGAGGGGCCGGTGCCGGCGGTGATGGTTTCAAACTGAAGTCCTGGAATGGCCATGGGGGAAACATAGACCGAAACCGCCCGTCCAGGTCAAGAGGTTCAAACCAAAGCCGGTCACGGATTCCCACCAGCCGCCCCACCAGCGTCTGGGGCAAACCTTTGTTTCCGCAGCACCCCGTGTTTCGGAGCCCACAGAAAGGCCGCCAGAAAAAGGGCCGACTGCGTCAGCACGATGCTCGCGCCCGGCGAGGCATCGAGGTGGTAACTCAGGTAAAGCCCGAAAACGCTCGAAAACACCGCCGTGGAAACCGAGACCGCCATCATCCTGCCGAAAGAGTCCGACATCAGGTGCCCGACACAGCCCGGGGTCACGAGCATGGCGATGACCAGGATGAGGCCGACCGCCTGGAGGGCCACGACGATGACCAGGGCGAGCAATGTCAGCAGCAGGTAGTTCAAAAACGTGGTGTGCAGGCCGATGCTGCGGGCATGGGCCGGATCAAAACAGAAAAGCAGCAGGTCGCGCCGGGCGATGAGCAGCGCCGCGAGAACGGCCACCACCGTCACACGCGTGTTAAACATCAGATCCTTCGTCACCCCGAGGATGTTGCCGTAAAGGATGTGGTCGAGGTGAAGGTCGCTTTGCAGGGAGGCGTTTCCCTGCACCCAGGCGAAGAGGACCAGCCCGGCCGCAAACAGCCCGGTGAACACGACCCCCATGACCGTGTCCTCGCGGATGCGGCTGTGGGTCTTGATGAAGCCGGTGGAAACGGCGCAGAGAAGGCCCGTGCCAAAGGCCCCGAGCGGGAGGGGGATTCCCGCGATATGGGCCAGGACGATGCCGGGGAGGACGGCGTGGGAAATGGCGTCGCCCATGAGGGCCCAGCCCTTGAGCACAAGATAACAGGAGAGCACCGCGCAGACCGCGCCAATGAGGGCGCCCGTGGTCATGGCATCCACCATGAAAGGCTGCTGGAAGGGGGCGAGAAGCGTTTCCATGGCTCAGGAGGCGGCGGGGGTTTCCCGGCGTCCGCGCGAGGCGAGCAGGCCGTGTTTCGGGGCAAAGACCAGGGCCAGGACAAACAGGGCGGCCTGGAGCACCACGATGCAGCCCCCGGTGGCGCCATCGAGGAAGTAGCTGGCGTAGGCTCCCGCCACCGAGGTGCCCGCCCCCATGGCCACGGCGATGGCGATCATGCGGCCGAAACGGTCCGTCAGCAGGTGGGCCGTCGCTCCCGGGGTGATGAGCATGGCCACCACCAGGCAGGCCCCCACGGTCTGGAGCGCGGCCACGGCGGTGGCGGAGAGGAGCGCGAGCAGGGCGTAGTGGAGAAAAGTCACGTTGAGCCCGATGGCCCGGGCATGCGTGGGGTCGAAGCAGAAGAGCACGAAATCCTTCCAGCGCAGGCCGATGACGAGAAACGTGACCGCCGCGATCGCCACCATCTGGAGCGCGTCGTCATCATCAATGGCCAGGATGTTGCCGAGCACGATGGCGTTGAGGTCCACCGAGACCGGCGACTTGGAAACCAGAAAAAGCCCCAGGGCGAAAAACGAGGTGAACACCACCCCGATGACGGCGTCGCTCCGCAGTCTCGTTCCCGCCTTGACCAGCCCCATGCCGCCGGCCGCCAGGAAACCCGTCGCAAAGGCCCCCACGGAAAACGGCCAGCCAAAGTAGTAGGCCACCGCCACGCCGGGCAGCACGGCATGGGACAGCGCGTCGCCCATCAGGGACCAGCCCTTGAGCGTGATGAAACAGGAGAGAAAGGCGCAGACCGCCCCGATCAACCCGCTGACCCAGAGGGCTTTGACCATGTAGCCGTATTCGAACGGCGCGAGCCATTCGCTCATTGGTCGTCCTCCGTCTCGGCCCGCTCCTCCACCACACCCTCGCGGCCCTCGCGCTTGGTGTATTCCAGGTGGCCGCCCTTGCCGAAGACCAGCGGGCGCTCGTCGTCGGTCAGCACCGTCACGGCCCGGCCGTCATGTTTCTGCACGGTGGACTCATCGAAACGGAAATGCCGCAGCGCCCCGCCAAAGGCCAGGGCCAGGTTCTGCTCGGTGAACACCTCGGACGTGGGCCCCGCCGCCAGGACGGTCCGGTTGATCAGGACCACCCGGTCGCAGAACTCCGGCACCGAGCCGAGGTTGTGGGTCGAGACCAGCATCACATGGCCCTCGGCGCGGAGCTGGCGCAGCAGCTCGATGATGGCCGACTCCGTCTTCACATCCACACCCGTGAAGGGCTCGTCCAGAAGGATGACGCGGGCCTCCTGGGCCAGCGCCCGGGCCAGGAAGACACGCTTCTTCTGGCCGCCCGAAAGCTCGCCGATCTGGCGGTCCGCGAAGTCGGCCAGTCCCACCCGTTCAAGGCTTTGCTTAACAATTCTCCGGTCCTCCGCCCGGGCGATGCGGAGAAAGTTCATGTGCCCGTAGCGGCCCATCATGACCACATCGGAAACCCCCACCGGGAAGGACCAGTCCACCTCCTCCGTCTGCGGCACATAGGCCACCAGGTTGCGTTTCAGGGCCTCGGCCACCGGTCGGCCGCCGATCAGGACGGAGCCCTTCACCGGGGTGACGAAACCCATGATGGACTTGAACAGGGTGGACTTGCCGCTGCCATTGACCCCGACCAGGGCCGAGATCGAGCCCGGGGGAAGCCGGAAGGTGGCATCGCGCAAGGCGACATTCCCGTTCGGGTAGGCGACCGTGACACCGTCCACGCGGACATCCATCCCAGGCTCCGTGCTCATGGCTGGGAAAACCCCTTCGCGATGGTCTCGGCGTCCACCTCCAGCAGCTTCAGATAGGTCGGCACCGGGCCGTCCCCCGTGGTCAGGGAATCCACGTAAAGCACTCCGCCGTAACGGACTCCGGTCTCCTTCACCACCTGTTTGGCCGGTTTGTCGCTGACGGTGCTCTCGCTGAAGACGACCGGAATCCGGTGGGTGCGGACACCGTCAATCACCTTGCGGACCTGCCGCGGGGTGCCCTGCTGATCCGCGTTGATCGGCCAGAGATAGAGTTCCTTGAGCCCAAAGTCCCGGGCCAGGTAGGAGAAGGCCCCCTCGCTCGTCACGAGCCAGCGGCGGTCCTCGGGGATGTTGCCCAGCACGGCCTTCAGTTTCTCCTCAATGGGGGCAAACTTCGCCGCATAGGCCTTGGCGTTGGCGTTGTAAACGGCCTCGTTGGCGGGATCCATTTTCACCAGGGCCTTGCGGATGTTCTCGATGTAAAGCGCGGCGTTGCGGGGAGACATCCAGGCGTGCGGGTTGGGTTTGCCCGAGTAAGGCCCCTCCCCGATCCCCATCGGCTGCAACCCCTCCGTCACCACCGCGCTGGGGACGTTTTTCACATGGGCGAAAAACTTCTCGAACCAGCGCTCCAGGTTGAGCCCGTTCCACAGGACCAGGTCGGCCTTCTGCGCCTTCACGATGTCGAGCGGAGTCGGCTCATAACCATGGATTTCCGCGCCGGGCTTCGTGACACAGTCCACCTCGGCGGCATCACCCGCGACGTTTTGCGCCATGTCCTGGATGATGGTGAAGGTAGTCACCACCCGCTTTTTCTCCGCCAGCGCGGGATGGACCGCCAGCAGGGCGAGGAGGGAAACCGCGAGCGCACGCAGCCTTTGGTTCAAGCGTAACATTTTCATCATAAATTGTTTAGTAGCGGACCGAGCAACCGGCAAACGGGTGGTAATCCGGAGCGGAGGCCGTCACCCCGGGGTTGCGGGAAACGTTCACGAGTCTGGCGTGGGCATGGGGCATCGTGGCGGGACGTTTGTAGGAAATGCAACAGGTTGTAGCCTTTGCTACATTTCTAAACCTCGACGTCAACGGCTTTTTTTGCCCACATCGTTCCCGTGGCTCTGAAACGAACCAGGACATCCCCCCTTTCCCCGCGTCCCGCCGACGCGGAAGCCTCTAGCCATCATCGGATTAGGCGCGACCACACCGAGGAGACCGCCCAGGACTACGTCGAGGCCATCGCGGAGCTCATCACCCAGAACGGCGAGGCGCGCGCGGTGGATCTGGCGCGCCGGCTCGGTGTTTCGCATGTCACCGTGGTGCGCCGGGTGGCCCGCCTGCAGACCGAGGGCTACGTCTCCACCAAACCCTACCGGGCCATCTTCCTGACCGAGGTGGGCCAGAAACTGGCCGCCGAATGCCGCGAGCGCCACGTCACCGTCCTGGCCTTTCTCGCCGCCGTGGGCGTGCCCCTGGAGGCCGCCGAACGCGACGCCGAGGGCATCGAGCACCATGTCAGTCCCGAGACCCTCTCGGCCATGCGTAAGTTTCTGAAGGCGAAGGGGTAGGCCACCGTTTTAGGGGCCGCCCCACGATCCTTCGGCCCGGCAGGCGCGGTCGGAATCCCTCAGGTTAAAAACATCAGCCGCCTTCCTTAACTAGGCACTTGCCATGACACGGCTGGAAACATAAAAAAAAGGGGCCATGAATGCCCCGATTTTGGTCATATCACGTTTGAAACGAACGGTCATCAGCGTTCTGAGTGTCGCCGGATTTCTCCTGCTCAGCCCGTTTCAGGCCCGTGGTGCCAGCAATGTCACCGTGTCCGATGGAGCCACCGCGGGAGGCTCGTTCGGCGGGGCCAACCCCAGGGTGTTCACGCCCGCCGCCGCCTCCGCCACCGCCGACAAGGCAGCCGTGGAAGGTTTCCTGAACACCTCGGTCTCCGTCACCATCAACACCGCCAGCGGGGCCGGCGGCGGCGGCGACCTCACGGTCTCGGCCGCGGTCTCAAAAACCGGCGGAGCCTCCAGCTCGTTGACCTTCAACGCCATCCGCGATCTGAACCTCAACGCCCCCCTTTCGTCTTCCACCGGCCCCCTGCCGCTCGTCCTCACCATCGGCCGCAACGGGACCAACACGCAGCCCATCTCGACCAACGGCGGCAACCTCACGCTCTCACCCGTCCAGACCTTCACCGTGGGCGAGACCCTCGACGCCGGAGCCGGCCAGATACTTCTCACCTCGGGCACCATCGCGTCGGCCGAGGCCGTCACGCTCAACGGCTCCACCGTCCAGTTTTCCGGCGGCACCACCAGCCGTCTCACCGGCACGATCAACGGCGCGTTCATCACAGGCGGCTCCCTCTCCCCCGCCCCCAGCGGCACGGCCGGAAATCTCCAAGTCAACGGCGACCTCACCCTCCTTGCCACCGCCGCCACCGCCCTTGACATCGGCGGCACCAGTCAAGGTGTTGATTACGATCACGTTGGATCATCCGGTGTCGTCACGGTGGCAGGCTCCCTGGCCGTCAACCTCGTGGCTAATTTCCACGACATCATTGATCCCTCCCAGGTCTTCACCGTCTTCAGCGGTTCCTCAATCACCGGCACGTTCACGGGCTTGGCCAATGGCGCCCGCGTCACCCTGCCCAACAGCTATGGTTCCTTCCGGATCACTTACAACGCCGACAGCGTGACCCTCGACGACTGGCAACCCGTCATCGTGGATCTCACCTGGGACCCCGGCACGGTTGACGCCGGTTCCAACGTGTTCACCAACAGCGTCACCCGGGCCGGACGCCATTTCTTCCGCGTCACCACCGCGGCCACCGACATCGGCGCCTGGCGCTCCCGTCTGGCGGTGACTTCGGGTGAGGCCAACCTCTACCTGCTCAAGTCGGGTTACGCCACCACCAGCTCTTTCGGCTTCAGTTCCACCCGCGCCGGCTCCGACGGTTTTGTCCTGCGATCGGACCAATATGACCCCGGCGAGGAGTGGTTCCTCATGGTTTACGTCCCCGTGGCCGGGGCCCACTGGAACCTGTGCAGCGGCCGGGCCTTCGTCCAGAATCTGGGAAACCTGGGGTTTACCGACTCCAACAACAATTCGCAGTATGACATCGGTGAGCCCGTCATCGCGGGCGGCACCGGCCCCGTCGCCATCGGCCCGGAAGGCATGCGTTTTTTCACCAGCACCGTCCCCGCCGGCACGCCCGCCTGGAGCCTCTGGCTGAACGGCGACACCCGCGACCTCGCCGTGGCGAAAAACATCGTCCCCTTCCACGAACTGGATCACCATGACCGCAAGCAGGCGGGCCAGATGTTGGTGGTGCCCACCTATCTCGGAGGCGGCAGCGGCGCCTATTTCCTCAGCGTGGTGGGAAATCCCGGAGAAACCGTCACCCTGGATTCGCGCATCCAAACCGTCCAGGACATCGCCTTTGCTTCGACAACGAACAATGTCGCGGTCAGCGGCCCGCCCTACCGCGTTTACCGCGTCACGGTGCCGGTTGACCAGATCGCCTGGGATGTCAGCACCACGGCCAACTCCGGCAACCCCAACCTCTGCGTCCGCCGCAGCAACGCGCCCTCCGAGTCCGACAACGACGCCTTTTCCGAGGCTCCCGGTTCCACCCAGGACAGCGTCACCCTGGTGCCCGACTACCTGGCCAACGGCACCTGGTTCATCACCGTTTACGGCACCGGTTCCTGCAACTTCAGCCTGACCAGCGGCAACCCCGCGGTGACCCCGATGGCCTACAACGACCTGAAGACCAACAACCAGACCAACCGCGCCGGCTGGAGGTTTTACGCCGTCACCGACATCCCCTCCCAGGTGGGAACCCTCGGCTGGGAACTGCTTCTCTCCCAACAGGTTCCCGGCTCCATGATCGCCATCAGACGAAACAAGGTCCCCGGACGCTGGAACTTCCGCGCCAACGGCGAAAGCTACGTCAACGACACCAACACCCAATACCTGGACTACTCCGGGTCCTCCGGTTTTCTCCAGCGTCCCGGCCACCAGGCCGATGTCTGGTATGTCGGAGTCTTTACCCCCGATCAGCCGCTCGGAGCCTTCGTCCTGGATGCGCACGCCATCACCCCGGGAACCATGGCCTTCAACACGGGGACCACTTCGGTCAGCGGGCTTCTCCCGGGAAGATGGACGTTCCAACGCGTGGATGTGCCCGCCACCGCCGGAATCGCCGGCTGGGATGTCCGGGTCAAAAACGTCACCGGAGGCAACCCCACCGTGGTCGTGCGCCGCGACCAGTTGCCCGAAAGCACCTCGACCTGGCCCACCAACCTCTACAACTACCCCCAGTTCAACTCCTCCTGGCCCAGTGGCAGCCAGTGGGCCGGTGAAACCGACTGGACCGGACGCCATCTCGACCCCGACGAATCCAACACCACCAACCGCCGCATGGTCATGGGCATGGGAGCACCGCTCGAACCCGGTTCCTACTACGTCGGCGTTTACAACGACGACCCCAACAACACTTCCTACACCCTCGAAAGCCGCGGCATCGGCCCCGCCCAGGCCCTGCCCGCCACCACTCTCGGCTTCTCCGCCTCGTCCTTGCCTGTCAACAACCTCAGCCCCCGCGAGGCCGCCTACTTCAAGGTCACGGTCCCCGCCAACACCCGCAGTTGGGAAATCACCCTCACCCCCACCCTCGGAGAAATGATGATGGCCGTGCGCCGAGGCTGCGTCCCCGATTTCCGGGCCGAGGATTTCGACGATGATCACAACCTGAGCGATCCGGGCTACCGCATCGAAACTTCCGTCCAAAAGGCCGGCCCCGAGCGGCTCGTCGTCCTCCCCCAGAACAACGAGGACTTCCTCACCCCGGGCGATTACTACATTGCCGTCATCGGCGAAGGTCAGAATCCCGCAGACGCCACCCACATCGGCGAAGGCCTCTCCTCCGGGCTACTCACCAGCGTGGGAGCCCTCGTCCCGGACAATCTCGGCACCATTTCCACCGTGGCCACCACCGTGCCGGTCAGCCTCCTCGGCGGGCAGTTCAAAAACTTTTCCTTCACCGTCCCCCCCGGCACGGCCACGGTCGAAGTCCGGCTCGGCAACCGCGTCGGCAACCCGGTCATGCGTTCCCTCGGCGGCGTCAGGCTCGCCAAGCCCTCCGACGCCATCTTTTACCACAACAACCATGGCTTCAACGGTGGCCAGTATTCCGACAACTCCACCGGCTTCAGCGGGAGTATCATCACCCTGGCAAACCCGGCCCCCGGCACCTACAACGTCAGTGTCGTGGCCGACGAATCCGCCGCCTCCGCCAACCTCACCGTCATCTCGGTCCCTCCCACCGAAATCGCCTTCAACGGTGGCACCGGGGCCGTGGCCAACCAGGACCCCAACTCCTGGCGCTACTTCCACGTCACCGTCCCGGCCACCGCCGGAATCGCCGGCTGGGATGTCCGGGTCAAAAACGTCACCGCAGGCAGCCCCACCGTGGTTGTGCGGCGGGATCTGCTGCCCGAAAACACTTCGACCTGGCCCTCCAACCTCTACAACTACCCCCAGTTCAACTCCTCCTGGCCGAGCGGACGCCAGTGGGCCGGTGAAACCGACTGGACAGGTCGCCATCTCGACCCCGACGAATCCAACACCACCAACCGCCGCCTCGTCACCGGCATGGGCGCTCCGCTGGAGCCAGGCTCCTATTACGTCGGCGTTTACAACGACGCCCCCGCCAGCTCCTCCTACACTCTCGAAAGCCGCGGCATCGGCCCGGCCCAGTCCCTTCCCGCCAACACCCTCGGTTTCTCCGCCTCCTCGCTGCCCATCAACAACCTCAGCCCCCGCGAGGCCGCCTACTTCAAGGTCACGGTCCCCGCCAACACCCGCAGTTGGGAAATCACCCT
>JANOBW010000027.1:0-12015 GCA_031411855.1 Opitutia bacterium | reverse complement strand
CCAGGCCATCACCAGCGGCACTTTCACCGGCGGGCTCACGATCAACAACGGCACCTGGCAGCTCGGCGGCGTCAACGGTCTCGGGGCCGGGGCCGTCGTCATCAGCGGCGGCGCGATCTCCTCCAACAGCGCCACGGCCCGCACCCTGGTGAACGCGGCCAACACCCTCGCCGCCAACGGCAGCTTCACCCTCGGTGACTCCGTCAACACCGGGGCCGTCACCCTCCCCGGGGCCGTCACCCTCTCCGTCTCCCCCACCATCACCGTCCCCGCCGGCGGCAGCGGTATCCTCTCCGGCATCGTCTCCGGCTCCGGCTTCGGGCTGACCAAGGATGGCGCTGGCTCCCTAACCCTTTCCGGCGTAAACACTTACAGTGGCCAGACCAGTGTCACCGGCGGCACCCTCTCCTTCAACTCCGCCTCCGCCCTGGGCGACGCCTCCGCCACCAACACCCTCGCCCTTTCCAACGGCGGCACCCTCGCTTCCAGCGGAACCACCGTCGTCCTCGGCACCAACCGCTCCCTCGCCCTCGGCTCCGGCGGCGGTGTCCTTGATGTGGGCGCGAACACCCTGACCGTGGACGGAGTCATGTCCGGCTCCACCGCCCTGACCAAAAACGGCGCCGGCACCCTCATCCTCGGCGGCAACAACACCTACACCGGAAACATCACCTCCAACTTCGGCACCATCCGCGCCTCCTCGGCCAACGCCCTCGGCACCGCCGGCTCCATCGAGATCAAAAACACCACCGTGGTCGGCGGAACCGGCAATACCCTCGACCTGGCCGACACCGTCGTTTCCAACGCGGGTAAAACCCTCATCCTCAACGCCACCAACACCGGCAACTTCCGCAGCTCCCTCACCACCGGCGGCGACGCCACCTGGTCCGGCCCCGTCACGCTGCAAGGAGATGGTGCCAATGGGTTTTATTCCAACACCTCCGGCAAAACCCTGACCATCGGAGGAAACGTCACCTCGGTCAGCCCCTCTTCCACCAGCATCCTTTTCCTCCGCGGCGGCTCCGGCACCCTCGGCGTGGTCAACGGCACGATGAGTCTCGGCATCACCGGCATCGCCAAAACCGATGCGGGCACCTGGACCATCAACTCCACCGGCAACACCTGGGCGGCCACCCAGATTTCCGTGGGCACCCTCAAAATGGGCATGGCCAATGCCCTCCCCCCCGCCAGCGTCGTCACCCTCGGCCAGAACGATACCAATACCGTCACTTTCGACCTCAACGGATCCAGCCAGACCATCGGCGGCCTCGTCTCCAATCCGACCACGGTGGGCGCAAACACCACGGGCAAGCTGATCACCAGCGCCACCCCCGCCACCCTCACCATTAACCAGGCGACGACCTCCATCTACGCCGGCAACTTCTCGGGCAACCTCGGCCTCGTCAAACAGGGCTCGGGTTCCCTCTCTTTACCCGGCACCATCGGCGGCACCGCTACCACCGGGTTGTCCATCACCGGCGGCACCCTCGTCGTCGGCAGCGCGGCCAACACCTTCACCGGAAATGTCACCGTGGACGGAGCCACATCGGCTTTGGAAATGACCTCGGGTTCCAACGGCACCGCCACTTCCGCCCCCCTCGGCATCTTCACCGGTGGCACCGGCTACAAAACCGTCACCCTGACCAACGGCGGCATTTTCCGCCCGATGGCCAGTTTCAACGACAACACCCCCACGGCTGCGCTGCCTGGCAACGGCTACGTTTTCAGCATCGGCGCCGGCGGCGGCACCTTTGATGTCCCCACCGGCGTGACGTTCACCATTGACGACGGTGCCGGCTCCGGCACTGGCACCGGCAACGCCCAATTGC
This sequence comes from Opitutia bacterium, assembly GCA_031411855.1. GTDB lineage: Bacteria > Verrucomicrobiota > Verrucomicrobiia > Opitutales > JANOBW01 > JANOBW01. The sequence continues at coordinate 10,186 of JANOBW010000027.1, read as the reverse complement.
AAGGCTCCGGCACCCTCACCAAGATAGGCGTAGGCACCGTCTCGCTGGGCAATGGCACCAGCAACTACAGCAACTACACCGGCCAGATTGTCGTCTCCGACGGCATTCTCATCGCCAACTCCACGGGAGCCTTTGTCCTGGGCGACACGGCGTCCGGCACCACCGTCAACGGCACCGGCACCTTGGACGTTCGGCAAAACATTGGCGCAGAGGCCCTTACCCTCAGCGGCACCGGCTTCAATGCGGGCGGCGCGCTCATCACCAGCACCGGCACCGGCACCACCACCGGGACCGTCACCCTGGCGGCCGACAGCAGCATCGGCGGCGCTGCCACCCTCAACCTCAGCGGCGTCATCAGCGGCACCGGCTTTGGCATCACCAAAGTCGGGACCGGCACGACCAATCTCACCGGCCTAAACACCTACACCGGAAAGACTTCCATTGCCGGCGGCTCCCTGACCGGCACGACCATCGCCAATGTCGGCGGCGGCAGCACCTCGTTCGGCGCCCCCACCACCGTGGCCAACGGCACCATCGCCCTCGGCAGCACCACCACGGCGGGCACCCTCCAGATCAATGCCACCACCGCCTCCAGCACGGACCGTGTCATTGACCTCGCCGGCACCACGTTCGGCGGCTCCCTCAATTCCGGCGGCACCGCTCCCGTCTCCTTCACCAGCAACATCACCGTCACCGGAGCCGGGGCCAAGCAGTTCGGCCTCACCGGCACGAACACCGATGCCAACACCTTCGGCGGTGTCATCTCCGATGGCTCAGCCGCCACGGGTCTCGACAAATCCGGCGCGGGCACCTGGATCGTTTCCGGGGCCAACTCCTATTCCGGCACGACCAACCTCACGGCCGGCGTTCTCAGCATCACCAACAACACCTCCCTCGGCAACACCACCGGCGGCACCGTCCAGTCCGGCACTTCCGAACTCCGCCTCTCCGGCAACATCTCCGTCGGCGCGGAAACCCTCAGCATCAACGGCGGCGGCATGACCAACTTCGGCGCCCTCCGCAACTTCTCCGGCAACAACACCTGGGGCGGGGCCATCACCCTCGCCGCCCAGTCCCGCATCAACTCCGACAGCGGCACCCTCACCCTCGGCAGCACCGTCACCGGCGCCAATGTCGGCCTCATTGTTGGCGGCGCCGGCAACCTCACCCTCAACGGCGCCCTCAGCCTGGGCAGCGGGGTCTTCAGCAAAGCCGACGGCACCGGCACCCTCACCCTCAACGCCACCAGCACCCACACCGGGGTTTCCACCATTTCCACCGGCAAATTCGTCCTCGGCCCGTCCGGTGGCTTCGCCGGCGCCACCGCCGCCACCATCGCCAGCGGAGCCACCTTCGCCGTCGCCCAAAACGCCAACGCCACCACCAACACTCTCGCCGGCTCTCTGACGCTCTCCGCCGGCTCGATCTTCACCATGGCCGACGGTTTCACCAGCACCCTCGCCGTCACCGGGGCCACCACCTTCGGAGGCTCCGGCGCCTCCACCCTCACCTTCGACCTCGGCGGGGCCACCACCGCGGCCGACCGCATCAACTCCACCGGCACCGCCATCATCTCCGCCGCCGGGGAAACCATCGCCATCAACCCCGTCGGAGCCACCGCCCTCACCCTCGGCACTTACAACCTCATCACCGGCGGCGCCTCCTCCACGCTGACGACCAATTCCTTAAGCCTCTCCACCACCAAGGTTTACATCGGCACCACCCCCTACGCCCTCAGCCTGGCCAACACCACCACGACCGTCGGGGTCACCGTCGCCGCCTTCGCCGGTCTCGACACCGCCTACTGGAAGGGCGATGTCAGCGCCGCCTGGAATGTCACCGGGGCCAACACCAACTGGGACACCACCGAAAACGGCGGCGTGGACACCGCCTCCCTCCCCACCGCTGTCACCGATGTCTTCATGCACGCCACCGGCGCGGGCAACCTGACCCACACCCTCGGCCAGGACTTCACCATCAACAGCCTGAACTACACCGCCGCCAGTTCCTCCACCACCATCGGCGCCGGCAACACCCTCACCCTCGCCGCCGCCGGCGCGGGTAACATCGGCATCAACGTCGCCAGCGGAGCCGCCGCCCACACCATCAACGCCAACATCGTCCTGGCCCAAAACCAGACGTGGAACCAGGCCGGCGCCAACCCCCTCACCATCGGCGGCAACATTTCCGGCACGGGCTCCCTGACCAAAACCGGCGCCGGCACCCTCGCCCTCTCCGGCCTGGGCAATGGCAACACCGGCGGACTCATCATCAATGGCGGCACCGTCTCCGTCTCCGGCGGTTACAACACCGGCGGCGGCCAGATCCTCCTCGGCAACACCACCGGTAACAGCCTCCTCTCCATCGGCGGCGGCACCGTCACCGCCGCCCGCACCTCCTCCACTCCGGGCATAAGCGTCGGCAATGCCTCGGGCTCCGTCAGCTCCATCAACATGAGCGGCGGCACCCTCAACACCCCCACGGAAATGTGGGTTGGCACCGCCGCCGGCGGCTACGGCGCCCTCACGATGTCGGGCGGGACCGCCAACATCGGCAGCTGGCTCGCCCTCGGCCGCGGTGGCAATGCCGCTCTGAACATCAACGGCGGCACCCTTAACGTGTTGACCAACAACATCACCATGGGCACCGTCGGCGGCAGTGGCGGCAACACCAGCGAAGTCGCCAATTTCTCCGGCTCCTCCTCCACCAATGTCTTCGGCGGCGGTCTCTTCCTCCCCGAACAGCAGGCCGGCCACGTCGCCGTCGCCAACCTTTCCGGCACCGCCACCGTTTTTCTCGCCACCAACGTCACCATGGGCTCCGGGGCGCAGGCCAACACCGGCATTCTCAACCTCAACGGCGGCACCCTCACCACCAAGTCCATCCTCAAGGGCTCGGGCACCGGCACCTACATCGCCAATCTCAACGGCGGCACCGTCAAGGCCCAGCTTGCCGCCACCACCGGCTTCATGACCGGGCTGACCAGCGCCTACGTCAACAGCGGCGGGGCCGTCTTTGATACCAACGGCCAGAACATCACCGTCGCCCAGGCCCTCCTCACGCCCGCCGGCAATGGAGTCACCAACACCGGCCTCTCCCTCGGCGGCACCAACTCCGGCTACCTTGATACCCCCGTCGTCGGCATCACCGGCGGCGGCGGCACCGGCGCGACCGCCGTGGCCACCCTCGACTATTCCACCGGCGTCGTCACCGGCATCACCATCACCAACCCCGGCAACGGCTACACCAGTTCCCCCACCTTCACCCTCATCGGCGGCGGCGGCGCGGCCACCGTCGGCGGCAGCGCCACCCTCGCGGCCAACAACACCGGCGGCGGGCTGACCAAAAACGGCGCGGGCATCCTCGACCTCACCGGGGCCAACACCTACACCGGAGCCACCGTCGTCAACGGCGGCGGCATCACCATCGGCAACACCTTCGCCACCTCCGGCTTCACCTTCGCGGCCGGCACCACCCTCGGCTTCACCCACACCGCCGCCACCACGGTCTCGAACAACTTCTCGCTCACCACCGCCCTCACCCGCTCGGGCACCAACACCGTCACCCTCACCGGCACCAACAGCTTCTCCGGGGTCAACCTGACCTCCGGCAACCTCCAGTTGAACAGCGCCGCCTCCCTCCAGGTCCCCGGCCGCACCGTCCTCGCCAGCGGCACCTCCCTGCTAGCCTACAACTACGGCACACCCGTCCAGGCCCTCCTCCTCGGCCAGGTTGACGGCCTTTCCACCGGCACCCTCAGCCTCACCACCGCGAACAACGCCGCCGAAAATCTCGACTTCTCCGCCGCCGGCGGAGCCAACCAGACCTCCCTCTCCCTCGGTGCCCTCACCGGCAGCAGCGTCACCTACACCGGCACCCTCACCCCCAATGCCGGCACCTACCGCCTCGGCGGCGGCGGTGGCACCCTCACCCTCGGCAACACCAACGCCCTCACCGGCACCAACGCCCTCGTCGTCGGCGCTGGCGGCGGCACCGGGGCCGTGGTCCTGGGCGCGGCCAACAACTACTCCGGCCTCACCACCCTCACCACCAACACCCTCACCTTCGCCAACGGCGCCCTCGGCAGTGGCAACCTCACCGTCAACGGAGCCTCCACCTTGCAATGGGCCGCGGGCAACACCCAGGACATCTCCGGCAAGACCATCTCCCTCAACGGCGCGCTCACCCTCGATACCAACGGCAACAACGTCACCTTTGCCAATGGCATCGGCAACTTCGGGACGAGCACCCTCACCAAGGCCGGCACCGGCAACCTGACCCTCTCCGGCGTCAACACCTACACCGGCCAGACCAACATCACCGCCGGCACCCTCATCCTCGCCAACGGAGCCCAGCTCAACAGCAACGTCAACCTGACCGTCGCCAACAGCCTCGTCCTCGGCGGGGCCACCGCCACCATCGGCGGCCTCCTCGGCAGTGCGAACAATTCCATCCTCGCCGGCTCCACCCTCACCATCGGGGCCAACAACTCCGGGCAGACTTACTCCGGCATTTTGGCCGCCACCACCGGTGGCCTCACCAAGATCGGCGCGGCCACCCAAACCCTCAGCGGGGCCAATCTTTACACCGGCGCCACCACGGTCAACATGGGCAACCTGACCTCCGGCCAGTTGACTTCCAGTGTGCTGAATCTCAGCTTCGCGGCCAACGGAACCAACCGCCTCGCCGCCACTTCGGCCCTCGTTCTGGGCGGCAGCGTCGCCACCGACGCCCAGACCGTCCTCGGCGGTGGCAACCTGACCCTCACCGGTATCGCCACCAGCACCAACAGCCAGACCGTCGCCAGCACGACCTTCGGCGTCGGCGGCAACAACCTCGTCATCGCCAACAGCGCGACGGCCAACCCGACCGCTTTGGTCATGGGCAACGTGATTCGCAACACCGGCGGCACCGTTCATTTCACCTTGGCACCCAACGGCGTAAACTCAGCCACGAACGGCTTTGCCACCGGCTCGGGCACCGCCAGCACAATCCTCACCAGCAGCACCGGCACAGCCTACGCCACCGTGGGTCTGAATGCCGCGGGCGCGGGTGAATGGGCCGCGAAGGATGCCACCAATACCTTTGTCGTCAGCGGCACCACGGCGGCCATTTATACGACGGCCACCTCTGCCGCGACCTTCTTGAACAATGCGGACGTTACCACCGGCTTCACCGCCACAGCGGGCAGCACGGTCAACAGCATCCGGATGAACAACAACACGGCCCAGACCCTGAACATCAATTCAACCGGCGCGACGACGGTGAACACGGGAGGTGTTCTGTTCGGTTCCACAGGTAATTCTGTGATCTCTGGTTCTGGCACCGCCACCCTTCGTGCCGGAGCCGGCAGGGAACTCGTCTTCATCAACACCAACACCGGCACCCCCGCGATCAATGCGGTCCTGGCCGACAGCGCCTCCGGAGCCAGCAGTGTCACCTACCGCGGTTTGATCGGAGCGACCGGCACCAGCCAGTTCTCCGTCGGCGGCACCAACACCTACACCGGCCCCACCTACATCACCAGCGGACGCATCCAAACCAACGCCGTGGCCCAGCCGTTCGGCACCGGGCCCGCAGCCAAGGTTTACATTGATGGCAACACCAACGGCCAGTGGCTGGGCAGCGGTTCCGCCACCGTCACCAATTCCTTTTTCATCACCGGCAATGGCTGGTCGGAAAGCACCGGGCCGTTCGGAGCCATGCGCTTTGAAAACGGGATCACCGTCTCCGGCAACGTCACCCTTCTGGGCGATGCCGGCATCGGCTCGAACACCGGCACCGGCACCCTCGGCGGCAACCTGAGCGGAGCCTTCAATCTCACCAAGCTCGCCGGCGGCACCCTCGCCCTCACCGGCACCAACACCCTCACGGGCAAATACATCGCCGGTGCCGGCACTCTCTCCTTCGCCTCCGCCGGAGCCTATGGCTCGGCCACCGGCCTCGTCCTCAACGGCGGCACCGCCTCCCTCGGCGGGACCGTCACCGGCATGCAGGCCAACCTGGTCAGCAAACTCACCCCGCTCAACTCCTCCACCGCGCTCAACGGCACCATCGGCGTCATCGCCGGCACCTCGGCGGCGGACAATGTGGACTTCAGCTCCTCGACGATAGACATGAGCAACGTCTATCTCGGGGCCACCAACATCGCTGCCGTCACCTACACCGGCACCCTCACCCCCTACAACAACGCCTACAAACTCGGCGGCGGCGGCAACAACCTCACCCTCTCCAACACCAACGCCCTCGTGGACAACGGGGCCATCGCCCGCTCCCTCACCGTGCGGAACAACACGGTCATCCTCACCGGCACCAACTCCTTCACCGGCGGCACCACCATCAGCTCCGGCGGCCTCACCTTCTCCAACGGTTCCCTCGGCTCGGGCCCCGTCACCATGGCCGGCGGCACCCTCACCTGGGCGGCCGGCAACACCCAGGACATCACCGCCTCCGGCCGCGCCGTCTCCTTCACCGCCGCCAGCACCCTGGACATTGGGGCCAACAACGTCACCCTCTCCGGCCCCCTCGCTTTTAATGCCAATGTGACGACCACCAAGAATGGCTCGGGCCCCCTCACCCTCTCCGGCGTCAGCACCGCCGGTGCCGCCACTCCCTTCCTCACGAACAATGTCGGCGGCCTCACCCTCGCCACCGCCAACGCGCTTCCGGCTTACACGGCCTTGGTCATCACCGAAACTTCCGGGGTCATCGTCACCCTCGGAGCCAATCAAACCGTCGGCGGCATCGGCCAGACCGGCTCCTACAGCGCCACCAACTCCACCCTCGCCCTCGGAGCCAACACCCTCACCACCGGCTGGAACGCCAACAACCCCAGCATTGACGCCGTCGTCACCGGCACCGCCGCCAGTTCGATCATCAAACAGGGCCTCGGCTCCCAATACCTGCGCACCGTTTCCTCCGGCTTCCTGGGGTCTCTCAACGTCAGCAACGGCTATGTGATCTTTGACTTGTCCCAGGCCGCCGCCAACGCCGTCAACATCGTCCCCGCCACCACCCAGGTCACCCTCTCGGGCGGCACCCTCACGGCCCTCGGCAAAGGGGCGGCCAGCGTCAACAGCCAGACCCTCAGCAACAACATCATCCTGAATCCCGGGGCCAGCGGCATCGGCGTCCAGTCCCAGTCCGCCGGCACTTCCACCGCCATCATCCTGAACGGCGTCACCCGCAACACCGGCGCCTCCCTGAACTACTTCACGGCCGCCGGCGGCACCAGCTTTGTGCCCGCCACCGGCACCTCCATCCTCACCACCAACCAGCTTAACACCGATTACACCTCGACGGGCGGTAATCAGTCCATCCTCGGCGGTTACGCCGGATTCAGCAGCGTCGCCAGTGCCACCGCCCCCACCACCTGGGCCGTCTCCGCCAACTCCGGCTCCGCCATCGCCATCACCGGCCTCGCCACCTTCAGCGGCACCTTCGCCGCCGGCACCAATGTGGACGCCGCCCTCGGCAACCTCACCACCGGGGCCGCCGCCCTCACCGTCAACTCCCTGCGCTTCAACAACGTCGGGGCCACCACCGTGGACGCCTCGAGCGGCCTGACCATCGCCTCCGGCGGTATCCTCGCCACCCCCGCCGTCGCTGGCAACCCCTTGTTCATCAACAACGGCACCCTCACCTCCGGCAACGGCGCCGATCTCATCGTCCACCACTACACCACCGGCGATTTCACCATCGGCTCCAAAATCACCGGCGGCATCGCCCTGACCAAGAGCGGCACCGGTCGCCTCATCCTCGGCAACGCCACCAACAACTACTCCGGCACCACCTTCGCCAACGCCGGCACCCTCCGCTACGGCGTGAGCACCACCCCGGCCTCCGCCAGCGCCCTCGTCCACTCCGGTGCCACCGTCGAACTGGCGGACGGCGTCACCGTCACCGGCCAGACTGCCACGGTTTCCGGCACCGGCGTCGGCACCAATGGCGCTCTCTACGGCGCTTTCGGCACCTCCACCTGGGCCGGCAATGTCGTCCTCGGCGACATTGAGGCCCGCCTCGGCGCGGCCAACCTCGCCACCCTCAATGTCACCGGCGTCATCTCCGACGGGGCCGCCTCCAACGGCGTCCTCAACAACAAGCTCTGGCTCAACGGCGTCAGCGGCACCGGCACCATCGGCCTCTCCGGCACCAACACCTACTCCGGAGCCACCGCCCTCATCCGCGGCTATCTGAAACTGAACTCCGCCACCGCCCTGCCCTCCACGACCACTCTGGACGTTCACTCCGGCGCGCCAAATTTTGCCTTCACCACCGATCAGGCCACCGTTGACCTCAACGGCTTCAGCGCCACCGTCGCCGGCCTCACCCGCACCGACACCACCGGGTCCGGCATCATCACCAACTTCGCTTCCGGGACCAGCACGCTGACGCTCAACAACAGCACGGCCAACACCTACAGCGGCACCATCGCCGACGGCCTCGGCAAAGTCGCCTTCGTCAAATCCGGCTCGGGCAACCTCACCCTCTCCGGCAGCAACACCTTCAGCGGCGGCCTCACCCTCAACAACGGCACCCTCTTCATGGGCGGCGCCAATTCCATCGGAGGTCAGGCCCAACCCAATGATGTGACCATCACCGGCGGCACCCTCGACGCCAGTGGTATCGCCGAAATCAACACCGCGAAACTCAGCGGCACCGGCGGCACCATCACCGACAGCGGCACCACCGCCGGCACCACCACCCTGAACTCCTCCAGCTCCACGAACGACACCTTCGGCGGCACCATCACCGACGGCCCCGTGCGCACCCTCTCCCAGGTGAAGTCCGGCGCCGGCACCCTCTCCCTCACCGGGGCCAGCACCAACACCGGCACCACCGTCATCACCGCCGGCACCCTCCAGATCGGCAACGGCGGCACCACCGGTTCCCTCGGCTCCGGCCCCGTTCTCGACAACGCCGGCCTGGCCTTCAACCGCACCAACGGCCTCACCGTCGCCAACGCCATCTCCGGCACCGGCACGGTCTCCCAGGTCGGCACGGGCACCACCTCCCTCACCGGGACGAACACCTACTCCGGCACCACCACCGTCTCCGCCGGCACCCTCCAGGTCGGCAATGGCGGCACCACCGGCACCTTGGGTTCAGGCCCGGTCACCGACAACGCCACCCTCTCTTTCAACCGTTCCAACGCCCTCGCCGTCACCAACGCGATCTCCGGCACCGGCTCGGTCTCCCAGGACGGCGCGGGCACCACCACCCTCTCCGGCACCAACACCTTCACCGGCAACGTCACCGTCACCGCCGGCACCCTGGTCGCCGGCGGCAGCCAAAGCTCCAACGCCCTCGGCAGTATCACCACCGCCGGCCGCACCGTCACCGCCAGCTCGGGCGCCACCCTCTCGTTCACCACCAACAACGTCTTCGGCAGCGGTGTCAGCAACGCCGCCACGATCCCCGCCGTCACCCTCAACGCCGCCACCCTCAGCTCCACCCGTTACAACGCCCTCGGCAACCTCACCCTCAACGGTGCCACCCTCACCCAGGCCGCCACCGATTCGGGCGGTTACGAAGGCTACCAGTTCCTGGGGACCGTCACCGTCGGCGGGTCCGCCGCCTCCACCATCGCCACCACCAACGGCAAGGCCAACCACCTCGGGTCCAACACCACCTTCGATGTGGCCGATGCCACCGGCGACAGCTCCTCCGACCTCACCGTCTCCACCATCCTGCGCAACCAGTCCGCCGACTTCGCCTCGGCCGCCGGCGCCCTCACGAAGGCCGGCGCGGGCACCATGGCCCTCACCGCCTCCAACACCTTCACCGGCGGCACCACCGTCTCCGGCGGCACCCTCGCCCTCGGACACGCCACCAACACCCTCGCCGACTCCGGCGCCGTCACCGTCACCGGCGGCACTCTCGCCCTCGGCTCCAACTCCGACACCGTCGGCACCGTCACCCTCGCCGGAGGCAGCATCACCGGCTCCACCGGCGTGTTGACCGGCTCCAGCTACGATGTCCAGTCCGGCTCCGCCTCCGCCATCCTCGGCGGCGCGGGTGCCCTCACCAAGTCCACCTCCGGCACCGTAACCCTCGGCGGCGTCAACACCTACACCGGCACCACCACCATCAGCGCCGGAACCCTCGCCGTCAGCGGCGCAGGCTCACTCGGCGCAGGCAACTACGCCGGAAACATCGTCAACAACGGGACCTTCAACTTCGACAG
>JANOBW010000026.1:0-3920 GCA_031411855.1 Opitutia bacterium | reverse complement strand
CCGGGCCAACCCTTACCAGACCATCGCGATCGCGGCCGGAGTCGGCCTGCTCGTCGGCGTGCTGGTCGGCCGCCGCTGCGGAAAGTGATCCCATGCCCACCGATGCCAAGGCCCGGACGGGTTTCCTCGACTCGCTCCGGGCGCTGGGGGACGGCATGCTCGGCATGCTGGCGGACCGCATTGGGCTGATCTCGCTCGAACTGCGGGAGGAAAAACTGCGGCTGATCCAGATCTTCCTCTGGATCAGCGGGATCGTGTTTTCCGCCGTCATGGCGGTCTCCTTCGCCAGCCTCATGCTTGTCTATTGTTTCTGGGAGAGCGCCCGAATGGAGGTGCTGGGGGGGCTGGCACTTCTCTACGCGGGCTCCTGCGCCCTGATCTCCCTCGCCTTCCGCCGCTATCTGGCCCGGCAGCCCGCCCTGTTTGAAGCCACGCTGGAGGAACTCAACGAGGACCGCGCATGTATCCGTCCGAAGAACTGAGCCGGCTCTCACGGCGCAAAGCCCTGCTGCGCAGAAGGATAACACGACACCGGACCGAGTGCGCGGCGCGGGCCGGCGAGGTGGCCCGGCCTTTCGCCTGGATCGGGGAGAAAGTCTCATCTCTGTCCGCCGCGGCCGCGTGGTTCCGGCGGACCGTGCTTCCGCTGTTTTCCCCGCAGGCCGGGCCCGGGAAAGGCTGGGGGGCGGCCGTCGGCCATTGGCTTCCGGCCGGACTCAGGCTGGTCCTTGCCTTTGTCCGCAGGTCTCCCTGAGCCCAAAGGCGGCAAGGGGAAGGCAAGGAATTCACAGATTCATCTGATTGTCAGCAAGTTGTGGCGAAGAGCCCGCCCACCTTCCGGGTGGGGCCAACCTTCCCTTCGCCAAGGCAGAGCCACGGATAAACGCGGATCGGAAAAACATCTAAAAATACTTATAACTCATTGTTTTAAAGCCATTTATTAAAACACATGGGAGGCGTTTTTCTTCGTCAATGTCATGAAACGAAGGACATCCGTGCGCATCTGTGTTCATCCGCGGTTCTGCATCGCCGGTTTTAGGCCCAATTCTGGCCGAGCCCCTTTGGCCTGATAACAACCCGCAAAAAAGGGCCCCGGGTGACAACCGGGGCCCTTGGAGAAAATCCGAACCGGGACTCACACGCGGCGACGGCGCAGGCGCAGGCACCCGACGACTCCCAGAACGGCCAGTCCGAGGGTGGAATCAACGCCGAAAGGAACTTCGGAAACGGAAGGCACCACATTGCCCCCCACATCGTAGGTCAGGCCCCCGGTCCAGTCTCCGCCGTTCAGCCCGCCGATGGCGTTGATCTGGTTGTTGTCGAGGGTGACTCCGGCCAGGGCGAGGAGACGACCGCTGCCTTGGGTGGCGTTGCCAGCCGTGATGCTGGTGCCGGCGAGATAGTTGCCCTTGATCTGATTGGTGGCGCCAAAGGTGATGCCGCTGCCGGCGTTCCAAAAAATCCCGTAGGAATCGCCGCCGCCGGGACCGACGTTGATCACATTGACGGACGAACTGGCAGCCGTGGTCATGGCCGAGGCGATTTGAAACACCCAGTAGGCCCCATCCTGGTTTTGGGCATCAAGAGTGACTGTGCCGGTCAGCTGGGCGCTTGAGTCAAAGGAGTAAACCCCGGGGGCAAGGGTGAGACCGCCGAGATCCTGCCCGGTGAGATTGGCGTTGGAAGCCATCCCGGCCAGGCCGGTCCGGGCCAGGATGAGGTCGGTCCTGGCCTGGTTGGTCACGACGCCGGTGGAAAGAATCGAGCCGTTGACGACGAGCGCGGGAGGAAAACCGGTGATGGCACTTTCGGCAGTCGGGCCCAGGCCGACGTTTCCGTTCGAGACCACGGTTCCGGCCACCCCGGTGCTGGTGATGGCGGACCCGCCGAGGATCACAAAGTCATCGGCCGAGAGCAGGATCGAGGCGGCGGTGAGATTAAGGGCGGGAGCGAGAAGCGCGGCACACAGGGTAACACGCAAGTATTTGTTATTCTTAGATTTGAGGTTCATTTCGAACGCAGAATATCCCCGCCGAAGAAAGATGGCGATAAGAATTATTTATTATATTTCCAAGCCGTTTTAATCGCACCCTCACTTCCCCAGATCTTCGGGACCGAACGATCTGGGCAGGAGCGTTTCCACCGTCGCCTCGAAACTGTCGGCTGAGTCGCAAACCGATTTGAGCCAGGCCTTTGGACCAAATTCACGCAGGACCTGCCTGCAGGCCCCGCAGGGCGCGGTGGCCTTGGGCGTGGGAGTGTAAACGACACAGGCCGTGACGACCCTTTCGCCTGCGGCCACGGCGGAAAACACGGCGGTGCGCTCGGCGCAGTTGCAGAGACCGTAGGAGGCGTTCTCGACATTTGTTCCGGAGAAGACACGGCCTGAGGCGGTCAAAATGGCCGCGCCCACCCGAAAGTTGCTGTAAGGCGAGTAGGAGCGCGAGGCGGCGTCGCGCGCGGCCTGTTCAAGGGCGGAGATCTGGACGGGGGTCGGTGTCATGCGGAGGGTGGTGGGGGAAGGTCAGGCCCTTGGCAACCCTCCGCGCGACGGCCGCGAATCAGACATCCAGCGGTGTCAGGCCGGGACTGCCACGCAGTTCGGCCAGGCGGTCCGGCGAGGAAACCCGGGCCAGCCAGGTCCGGGCCTCGGTCAGGCGGGCCTGGAGGTCAACCCCCGCGATGCCGGCGGGACCGGCGCTCAGGAGGATTTTCTCCAGATGTTCGACGGAGCCTGCGGCCTGGGTCATCTCCGAGCGCTGCTGGGCGGCCAGGCGCGCCGCATACCAGTCGCTGTTCAACATGCCTTCGAGCGTGAAAAGGGAGCGCACCTCAGGACTGTTCAGACCAAACCCGTTCCACTCGCCCCGGGCCATGATGTGGAGGAGGGCCTGGAGCGGAGGCACGGCCTGCGCGACCGAGCCGTCGCGGAAATAGCCCTCGGCGACACGGCGGTGCGTCTCGACGATGTTGTCCACGCCATCCGCAAACTCCTCCAGGTCCTGGAGTTCAGGACGGAGCATGTCCTCGGGAAAAACGGCCCCGGGGGCGGAGAAGACACGGCCGAGGAAACGGGCCGCGAACTTCGCGGTGATGCGCCAGCCCATGCGGCTGTAGGCCAGCACGCGTCCGTTGTGGGTGATGTCCTTGCAGCGTTCGAGATACCCGTGGGCCTTGAGGAAGTCGGCATTGCGCTCCTCCGGGGTCATGCGCGACCAGACCTCGGGGATGAGCAGGCTGACATCGTGGTCCACCCGGTATTTCGGGCCCACGTAACCGGCCGCGGTGATGAAGGCCGGGCTTCCGGTAAGCACCTGGGAGAGAAGGGCCTCGTTGAGGTCATAAACCGTGGGAAGGGCGTTGAAGGGGCCTTTGGTGAGGGCCCCCTCCGAGCCGGCACCCGTGGTGGAGGGGCTCTTGCCCGTCATGCTCGAGATGTATTCGAGAAACAGTTCGGGCAGTTCGAGGTGGTGGACGGGACCGAAGACGGCGAGGGAACGGACGCCCTTTTCCGACGGGTTGTTGCGGCGTCCGGCCAGCGTGGCGTCCACCGGGAAGAGGGCAGGGCTGGTGTCGTGGAGGCGGCGGAAGAGGCGCACTCCGGTCTCGGCCAGGCGGAGGTCGCGGTCCTGGAGCAGCGGGGGCTTGGTCTGGAGGTAGCGCGGATTCTTCGTGGGTTTTCCATCCACGATGCGGGAGTGCGAGGAGCAGACGGCGAACTCGTTGTCCTTCATCGTCCTGGCCGAGTCGGCCAGGAATTTGCGCATGACCGGGGAATAGCTTTCGAGGGTCACGGGATTGTCCACCAGGGCGCGGATCCGGGAGGCGCTGAGGGGCTCGAAATTGGAGATGAAAACGCCGCCGGTGGCGAGGTCGGTCTCGGCCTGGGAGTCGGCCCCGGGGTGGATCGCGTCGTCCGG
>JANOBW010000025.1:0-3819 GCA_031411855.1 Opitutia bacterium | reverse complement strand
GAGGACCTTCACCGGTCCTCCCTTTTTTGCGCTCAGGCCTGAAACAGACTGCCGATGTTTACCTCGTTGGCGTAGGCTTTGATGAGGCAGAGGTGATTGGCGACCTTGGCGGGTTTGTTTTGGATCGTTTTACCAATCCAGTTTGTTCGTGGGACATGGAACACCTTTTCCATGCGATCCAGAAAGGCGTCGTCCAACGTGCCGGGGCCAATGATCGTGACCGTTTTACCGCCCATTTGCTGGCGGAGAATATCGTTAAAATGCTCATCGGCGTTGTTGAAGGAGTAGCCAACGACGACAATGTTCTCGGCCCGTTTGACCCAAGTGGAAGCGGTGTGCCACGCTTCAATGTAGCGGTGAGAAAGGATGGGTTTCAACCGCAGCGGAGGGACCAGCGCAGGAATCACGTGCCGGTATTGCGCGATGTTATCGCCCTCAAAGTGGAAGTTGCTGGCCTGGCCTTTCAGAAACTCTGAGGGGTTGAGGGTGGCCATGTCCTCATCAATGGAGACGAGTTCACGAGTGGCCATACTGACGTATTCCGCCAGACCTCCGTGGAAATAGATCACACGTTCACGGCCAAGGCGGCGTTCGAGAAAGGCCGTGTAATTAAGGGTGATCGCATGACAATCGTCTGGCAAATTGCCATAAAAAGGCAACTTCCCGTTAGGATGCGCAGTGATCACTTTTTGCTGCTTCAACACCAGATAGGCCCAGAGAATCCAAGAGATGTAGAGGTAGTTTTTAATGTCGGGGATATCCTCGTTATAGAAGCCGAGAAACTTTTCCACGAGGAGCTTTTCGATGTTCAACATGTCCGCTCCCAGTGCCTCAGCGACTTCGTGCCGGTCCGATTGAAGGCCCATTTTTAGCGTGCGTTTGAGCACGGTCTTGAAGGTGTCGGAAAGCGACAGCTTGTGAATATCGAGAATAGAGTCCGAATCCATCAGGTCATCCGCATCTCTGGGGAACACTTCCCTGATTAACTGACGGGTTTCTTCATCCAATTCTCCCTCTTTGGCTATCACGGCAAGTTTGTTAAAGAGGCGGACAATCAGCTCTCCATGGCGGCGAATCAAATCACGGTCAGGAGGCAGATTTTCAATGACAGCCTGAACTCGTGCCACCATGGCGCGTTGGGCATCCGCTCCCCGGGACGTGATTCCCTCAACCGCACGTGCCACCATGTTTGAAAAAGAAAATCGAAGATTGGGAATTGTGGCCCGCAGAATTTTATCAACCTCCTTACCTTCGCCATCAATGAAGGCGGCAATCTCTGGCAAGAGGGTGGATGCCAAAGGGAAATCAATCCCGGTTGTGCGGTCTACTCCAGCGCCAGTGATGAGGAGGTTTTTAGTCATGGAAGAAATTCTTGATTAGAGCAGTCAATTTTTGGTCGGTGCTTTAGGAAGCTCGCAGTTGTCGGGATTATTGTGGAGACTCATGGTGTCGGCGCTTGATGAGCCGGAACCCATAGGCTGCGTGTCATGGAGAACAGTTCCTTGATCAAAGGCGACTGCATCGACCTTATGAAACGGAACTTACCAGGACTCAGCTCATACTTCCGAAGGAACACCTTCTTATTCTCTTCAAGCGAGACGAAGAAATCTAACTCGGGATACTCGATCTTGCGCCAATCTGCCTCTGCCTCGCCCGGAATCGTAGCGTTGTCGAAATACGTCTGATTCTGGATGTCGTAGGAGTAGCCGAATCGGTTCATAATTGTCTTCATTTCGAGAGCCACTTTGTAGCAAACCAGCCCGTATTGGGGAGACTCTTGTCCATGGAGGTTTTGAATCACTCTCGCTTTCATCTTCGCCCGCTTAAGGTCTTGGCCTGTGCAGTTGCCCTTTACCTCAATCACACAAAGCGCGTCCTTCTTTTCGATCACACACTGGCTGCCCAAACGCCGAGGGTGCGCATGAGGGCGACAAAGGATGATGTCTAACTGACCGGCATCGGCCTGGCCGTCCGAGACAGTGCCCTTCACAAATTTCGGTTTTGGATCAGAACAGGACTCCAAAGTGGTGATCAAAAAATCTTCCCGAACCTCGCCCTTCATCAGCTCATGGGTGATGATCTCCGCGACCTCATACTGCGCCATCAGGAGGTCTTCTGAGTATTGGTCGAACTCGGCGAACTTCATGGCTTTCCGTCTTCTCCCCAGATGCGGGCAAGGGTGGTTTGGATCTTTTTCTCGAAACGGGTGATGAGCTCGCGATTGGCGTGGACCAGAGCCTGCTCGGCCTCGATCTCGGCCACGATGGCGCGTTGGGTTTCGAGGGGTGGAAGGGGGATTTGGAGTTCGTTTAAAATGGCTTGCGAGAGATTTCGGATATTAGCGCCTTGGCCGACGGTTTTGATCATCTCGGCAAAGTCTCGCGATTTGAAGAAGTGAGCAAAGAAGAGAGGCAACGCCCGCTCATCGTGGAATCGCCCTCGAATGGTGAAGCCGGAGAATGTCGTTGGTTCGTGCGGCGGAGGCACGAATACTGAACGTCCCACGAGGTCGGGATTACCGTTGGAGCGAACAAAGAGTATGTCACCTGCCTTGACGAGGTATTCCTCCCCAAGGGCGGACGCCAGATGCACTTCATCCAAGTCATCAAGCGGTGCATACAGATGCTTTTGAAAGTCACTAACGCCGATAATTTTCACAGTGTGCCCCGAGGAAGTCTTGTCGAAGTTCAGGCCGTTCTTGAACGAGCAGACCTCACCCAACTCCACCATTGGCCAGTCGGGGTGGATGGGGATATGGGGGCGGTAGTGGTCGAGGACGGCGCGAGCACCGTTGATGACTTTCTGGTAGCCCTCGATTTCCGTTACGATTTCCTTCTGCACCTCCAGTGGCGGCAGGGGAATTTGGAGTCCCTTGAATTCATCCACGTCGATGTTCTTTTGCGCGTGACCGCGAGCGCATGCGTAGATGCGGCCTTGGCTATTCAGCAGAACTTGAGCGACATAGTGTTTAGTTGCTCGCCCCGCGTAGCTATCGGCAATCGAAAATGTGAAGCCCGAGTCGAGTAGATAGAATTTTCCATGAACCACTCGCACGCATTCTGGGGACATCGCGAATCGTGAAATTACGACATCGTTTTCCCGCGTAAACGAATCAGTGCGAAAACTCTCTCCACCGCCCCCGTAAACAGGAAACAGGGTGCCTTCGTCGTCCTTCTTGGTAATGCGAGTTCCAAATTCAAGCTTGAGCAGGTCACTCAGCGCGATCTTGGGAAAGGTCGTCTCCCGTTCAGCCCCTTCGCGATACCGCTCGCCGCTGAGGTTGTAGTCGCCGTTCGCGGCGATCTTTTCTTTGGGGACGATCTGGGCGGTGGACGTGAGGCCGAGGATGGCCACGATGGACGTTTTCGTGCGGAGGGCTTTGAGGTAAGCGGCCAGTTCAGTCTGCACCTGAGGTAGGTCGTTCTTTTCAATGACTCTTCGCTGGGCTCCGAGACCGAAGCCGTCGTTTTCGACTTTGAAGAAGGCGATACTATCACTCTGCCTGGCGAGGGATTTGTCGAGGATGAGAATGCTGGTTTTCACCCCGGAGTAGGGTTGGAAGCAGCCCGCCGGAAGGGAAACGACGGCTACGAGGCTGTTTTCCACCAACATCTTGCGCAATTCCTTATATGCACCCTGGCTTTGGAAGATGATTCCTTCGGGAACAATGATTCCTGCGCGCCCGTTGGATTTCAGGTGTTCGGCCATGTAGTCCACAAAGAGGACTTCGCTGCGCTTGGCCTGAATGGAGAAACGCTTGTGGGGCTTGATGCCGCCTTTCGGGGACATGAAGGGCGGGTTGGCGAGGATGACGTCGGC
>JANOBW010000024.1:0-6718 GCA_031411855.1 Opitutia bacterium | reverse complement strand
GGTGCCGTCCGTGGCGGTCCCACCGGCGGCAACCGCCGAGGCGGCCGAGGCGGCTGAGCGTTTTCGCAACCCTTTCCACGACACGCGGTTCCTCACGGGCCGCGTGTTTTTTTTGTTTGTCTGGTTGAAACTTATCATGCCGTCCTGCGGTCAGGACCTTGATGCGTCCTTGGATTCTTCCCGTTGTTTTGACTGTGGCTGTTGGCGGTTCCTACTGGCTTGGCCGGATCCATGCCGATTCCGGCCTGGCCGCCGAGCGTGCCTCCCTGGCCTCGCAGCGGGCTAGCCAGGCTGATCTGCTGGCCAAGGAACGCGCACGGCTTGGTTCCCCAAACCAGACCAGGATCGTGCTGAAAGAGCGCGAAACCGACTCGGACTCCGAGGCCTCCGCCGAGGCCCGGGACACCTCCCGCCGCGGCCATCTCTCCAACGAACGGCTGGCCGCCCTCATCCCCGAAGTGCTGGGCGAGCAGGATCCGGTCGAACGCGGCCGGCGCCTGGCCAACCTGCTGGACAATCTGACCCCGGAAAACATGTCGGTTTACCTCAAGGCCTTCGATGAGGGGCCCGGCCTTTACCGCGACCATGAAAAGCGCATGCTGATGTTTGCCCTGGGCAAGGTGGACGGGCCCCAGGCCATGACCCTGATCGCGCAGGACGGCGACGAGCGCAAATTCCGGGATTTGGGAAACTCCATTCTTTCGGGCTGGGCCTCGCAGAATCCCGAGCAGGCCGCGAAATGGCAGATGTCCCTGACCGATGAGCGGGCCAAAAGCGACTTCATCAACGGCCTGGTGGACGGCTGGGGCAAAAAGGATCTGGCCGGCGCCTGCGCCTATGTCGCCAACCTGAGCGATTTCAAGGACCGCAACCGCGCGGCCGACAACCTGGCCCGGCTCCTTATTATGAACGGCGGAATGGTGGCCGCCGCCGCCTGGGCCACCAGCATCCCCGGGGGCAAGGAAAACGACACCTTCCGCCACGAGGCCTTCGCCGCCGTGATGCGGGAGGGCATGACCGTGGATCCCGCCGCCGCCCTGGCCGTCTTGAAAAACAACATGGGCCAGCCCTTCGCCGCCGACCTTTACCGCGAGATGGCCGGCCGCGCCACCGAACGCAACCCCAAGCTGGGCCAGGAGTTTGCGGAAAGCCAGACCGACCCGGAAGTCCGCAGCCGCTCCTTTGAGGCCGTGGTGGACCGCCTGGCCCGCAACGACGCCAACACAGCCGGGAGCTGGCTCAACCAATACCCCGACGACCCCAATCTGGACCGGGCCCGCCGCACCTTCGCCCGCCAGGTTTACGACCAGAACCCCGAGGCCGCCCTCGCCTGGGTGGACGCCATCAAACAGCCCGCCATCCGCGAGCGCACCGCCGTGGAAATGGCCCGGGAATGGATGCGCAAGGAGCCCGAAAAGGCCCGCGCCTGGGTCCAGTCCAGCAAACTGCCGGACAGCGTGAAACTGACCTTCCAGCCCAAGCGCTGAGGCCTGGGGAGCGTCCGGACAACCCGGGGAGGCGGGGCGAACCTTACCCCCTTTTTCATGAAATTCCCGCTTCCGTTTCTGGCCTGCGTCGCGCTGGCCTGCTCTGTTTTCGCGGCCGATTCACCGGCCCCAAAATTCAACGTCCTCTTCATCGCGGCGGACGATATGAACAACGACCTTGGCTGCTACGGGCATCCTTCGGTCAAAACTCCCCATCTGGACAAACTTGCGGCCTCCGGGGTCCGTTTTGACCGCGCCTACTGCCAGTTTCCCCTCTGCTCGCCGAGCCGTTCCTCGCTCATGACCGGGCTGCGGCCCGACACCACGCGGGTCTTCGACCTCCAGTATCATTTCCGCCAGGGCCTGCCCGACGTGGTGACCCTCTCCCAGTGTTTTTCCCGCCAGGGTTATTATGCGGCCCGCGTCGGCAAGATTTACCACTACGGCAATCCCGGTGACATCGGCACCAGCGGCCTGGATGACCCGGCCTCATGGCAGGAGTTTTTCAATCCGGCCGGCCGCGACAAGACCACGCTGGAGTCCGACATCATCAACTACACGCCCAAACGGGGGTTGGGTTCCTCCCTGTCCCTGCTGGCCGATGCGACTGGCAAGGACGAGGACCACACGGACGGCAAGGTGGCGACCCAGGCCGTCGCCTTGCTGGAGAAACACAAGGACCGGCCCTTCTTTCTCGCGGTCGGTTTCTACAAACCCCACTGCCCCTACATCGCCCCGAAAAAATACTTCGATCTCTATCCGCTGGAAAAGGTAACCCTGCCGGAGATCGCGCCGGGTTACCGCGACACCGTGCCCGCCCCGGCCCTGGCCTCCACCGCGCCCTGGCCCAACATGGGGGTCACCACCGCGCAGGCGCGCGAGGCCAAGCAGGCCTATCACGCCACCATCTCCTTCGTGGACGCCCAGGTGGGGCGTGTGTTGGAAACGCTTGACCGTCTGGGGCTTCGGGAAAAGACCATCGTCGTCTTCTGGAGCGATCACGGCTATCATCTCGGCGAGCACGGCCTCTGGATGAAGCAAAGCTGCTTCGAGGAAAGCGCGCGTGTGCCGCTGCTGATTTCAGTCCCCGGAGGGAAAGGTGCCGGCAAATCCTGCCTGCGCACGGTCGAGCTGGTGGACCTTTACCCGACCCTGGCCGATCTGGCCGGGATTCCCGCGCCCGCCGGTCTGGAAGGGGCCAGCCTCCGGCCGCTGTTGGAAAACCCCGTCGCCGCCTGGAAACGCCCCGCCTTCACCCAGGTCTGGCGCAACGGTTTTTCCGGGCACAGCGTGCGCACCGAACGCTGGCGCTACACCGAGTGGGACGGAGGGGCCAGGGGACGTGAACTCTACGACCATGGCAGCGATCCGCAGGAGCTTCACAATCTGGCCGGCGATCCGGCCCAGGCCGCGGTCATCGCCGAAATGAAGGGCCTTCTGGCCACGGTTCATCCTGCCCCGGTCAGCCCCGGCAAGGCCCAGAAAAACGCCAAGTAATCCCGGAGCCTCCAACTCATTTGGCCGCCGGAGCCGCCTGCAACTGCTTGATCAGCATGTAGCGGTCCGACCAGTAGTCGAACCAGGAGACCAGCGCCGGGGTGCTTTTCCCCTCGCGTTTGAGCAGGACGATGCGGCGGCCCCCTCGGCTCCGGTATTCCACCTCCAGCTGTTTCTCCAGGTCGGGTGCGGGCGTGACGGAAAGCCGGAGCGAGATCGTATCCCGTTCCTGGTAAGCGCCTTTCACGATGTGGAGGACGGTCATGTCCACCGTGGCGTAGGTCTTGGCCGCGCCCTGGGCCGAAGGGGTGATCCGGATGGCGGTGACCTGGGTCATGACGATGTCCGTGGCCTCTTTCACCTGGGCCGGGAGCTTTTCCCGGGAGGCTCCCCCCAGCGGGTTGACCTCCCCGAAAGCGAGGGGGTCAAAGGGCGCGTTGGGCCAGGCCAGCCAGGCGTTGACGGGATCGTAGATCATGCCCGCGGCCCGCATGATTTCGGCCCCGAGAATGCCCCGGACAGGAGGGCCGCCGGCAAAGTTTTTGCCCAGGATGGAAACCTGGTCGGAGACGATGACGGGCAGTTTGGGGAACTGCGCCGGACCGAAGTCCACGTTGCGGGCGATGCAGGAGGAGAGGATCCCGTTCTGCTCGCCCAGGCCGATCATCTGGCCCCCGATGCGGTCAATCGCAAATCCCAGCTGGGTGGCGAGGCTTTCCTGGATGAGGGTGTGGCCCGTTCCGGTGTCGGCCAGGAAACGCATCGGTTCCCCGCCCACCCGGGCCTGAAACAGATGGTAGTGGTCGAACTTCTCCAGGGGCATCACGACCCAGTCCGAGGCCGCCAACTTGGCCTGCAACTCTTTGGCCGACTCCGGTTTGCGGTAAACCCAGTAGCAGTTCCGGCCGAAATCAAGCACGCCCGGGAACGATTGGAAAAACGCCTGGCCGCAGACCAGGTCAATGGGTTTCCGGCCGGGCCGGTTGTCGTTTTCCAGGGAGGGGAAGTCCCCCAGGATGAGCCCCAGGCTGGAGGCGGCTGAGCGTTTTTGCACGGTCACGATGGGCCGCCAGGTGGCTTTGCGGACGAGACTGAGGGCCTTCGGGGTGCCAAGGGCTTCGGCCCGGCTTTTCAGGATCCAGCAGGAGTCGGCCCCGGTGTCCATCATGCCGAGGGCGGGCTTGCCGTTGATCTCCAGTTCCAGGTAGCGGACATTGTCCTCGCCCCGGGCCACAAACGGGGCCGGAACCGCCGCCTCCGCCAGCCAGGAGGCGTGGGCCGGGGCCGGCGCGGGCGGTGTGGTGGTCTCGCCTCCGAGCCGGACCTGGGCCGCCAGGCCGATGACAACGAGGAAAACGATGGGGCGCATGGGGATGGGAGCGGTGGTGCCGGACAAAAGGGGGACGGCTGAGACAGTGGGGAAAGAATGGCCGAGGGCGAGTGTCAAAGCCGCCGCGGCACGGGGATTGCAGGGACGGCTCGACACGGCCGGAAGGCCTTGTTTGTCTCCCACCTTTTTCTCCCGCGACACTCGTGAACTATATTCTGCAAGGTTTGGGTCTCTTTCTTTATCCGCTCGGTCTCTGTTCGATCCTGGCGGTGGCGGTCTTTGTGGAACGTTTCTGGGCCCTCCGCGCCTCCGCCGTCATCTCCGCCGAGGTCGAGGTCGGCCTGAGAAACGGTCAGTTAAACCCTTCGGAGGAAGACACCTCGGCCGCTGGCCGCCTGATCCGTTACCTGCTGCGGGAGAAACCCGAGGCCAGCGCCCTCAAGGCCCGGGCCGAGCTGGAACTGATCCGCCTGGAACGCGGTTTTTTCATCATCGAGACCATTGTCTCCCTCGCGCCCATGCTGGGGCTGCTGGGAACCGTCTGGGGGCTGGTGGACGCCTTCCGCCAGGTCATGGTGGCCGGCGGAGCCGGACCCGACATCACCCGTTTCGCGCCCGGCATCGCCCTGGCCTTCACCACCACCATCGGCGGCCTGGTGGTCGCCATTGTTTCCCTGGTGGGCGTGGGCATCCTGCACCGCCGGCTGGACCTCGCCCAGGGCCGTCTCAACCTGGTCGTGGAGCGCGCCGGCGAGCTGTCCCGGCGTGAAACTCCTCCCCCGGTCCCCGTCTCCTGAACCCGCCTCCCGCCGATGCCCGCGCTGCGCCGCCGTCCCCGTCATCTCGGGGTGGACATCATTCCCCTGGTGGACGTTCTGGTGAACCTCCTCTTCTTTTTCCTCGTCACCATCCAGGCCAAGGCCCCGGTGGGCCACAACCACAGCATCACCGTGCCCGAGGTGAAATCCAAGGGCCCCCAGGCGCAGGCCAAACAGATTGAGATCGGGCTGACCAAGGACGGCAAAATTTTCTACAACGGCAGCGCCGTGTCCGAAGCCCAGCTCACCGAGCTGCTCAAGGCCGCCGCCGCCCTCGACAAGACCCAGTCCATCCTCCTCATCGCCGACGAGGGCAGTCTGACCGGCGCGTTTTACCGCCTGATGGACGAGTGCCGCCGGGTCGGTCTGGACCGGATCCGCTTGCAGACCCGTTGAGGCTCAGCGCCAGGGCTGGGGAAACGCCCCGAGTCCCTTGGCCGCCCTCACCTTTTGTCCTCCTCGCCGCAGGACTGCATCTCCTTGCCCCAGTAGGGGTTGCGGAGTTCCGGGGTGAGCTGGACCCAGCCGGCGTTGGCCGGGGCACCGGTCCAGAGTTCGTCGGTCATGGGGCAGCGGAAGACGCGCAGGCCGGGCAGGTGGGGTTTGAAGGCGGAGGCGAGGGCGGCGGTCTCCTGGCTCCAGGGCAGGAAGGCCTGGCGGAGGGTTTTCAGATCGCGGCCCGGTCCGGGGGGAGGGTTGGCGAGGGCTTCGGGCGGGACGGGGATCTTCGCCAGGGCCGTGTTGGCGGCGGCAAGGTCGTCGCTGGCCAGGGTCTCGTTCAGCGAGGCGACGGCCTGGAAAAAGCCCAGCCAGGCCTCCTGGTGCCGCGGATCGAACACGCGCGGCGTCATGGGGGGCTCCGCTGCCGGGACGGTGGCGGGCAGGAAGTTTCCGAGCTGGGCCTGCCCGTCGAGGAGGAGGTTTCCTCCCAGGACGACCCGTTCGCCTTCCTTCAACCCTTCGCGGATTTCGCAGACCGTGTCGCCGCACAGGCCCGGGGTCACGGCCCGGCGTTCGTAAACCCCGGGAGCCTGCTCGACCCAGGCGAAGGCGCCGTTGCCGGGCCGGAGGATGGCCAGGCGTGGAACCGCCAGAACCTCAGGGCTTTCCAACTCGACGAGCCCCTCCGCGGTGGAGTTGTTGCGGAGTTTGCGGTCGGGGTTTTCCAGCACGACCCGGATCTGGGCGGAGCGGGTGGCGGTGTCGAGGTTGGGGTTGAGGAAGGTGATGCGGGCCCGGATGGTCCGGTCCGGCAGGGCGGGGGTGGTGACGTTCACGATCTGGCCCTTTTGCAGGTGCGGGAGGTCCTGCTCGTAGGCCGTGAAGGTGAACCACATCCGGGTGAAATCGGCGATCTCGAAGAGTTTGTCGCCTTCCTTAACATACTGGCCCTCTGAAACATAACTCCGCACCACGTTGCCGGTCAGCGGGGCCAGGATGCCGAAGTGGAGGTCGTCGGGCTGGCGCAGCGGGATGGCTTTGATCTGTTCCCAGACGAGGCCATGACGGGTCAGTTTGGTCTTGGCGTTTTCCAACTCGTCGCCGCCCTTGGACAGGGCCTGCCGGTAGGTGTCGGCCTCGTCGAG
>JANOBW010000023.1:0-5024 GCA_031411855.1 Opitutia bacterium | reverse complement strand
AGGCGGTGCCGGAGATGACCGAACCGATGGTGGCGTTACCCGTGATGATAAAGGGGGTGGCGGCCGCGTTGATGGCGAGGGCGGTGCCGCCGGAGATGGTGGGGGTGCCTTCCTCAACCGTCAGACCGCTGATGGTTGAGGAAGGCACCCCCACCATCTCCGGCGGCACCGCCCTCGCCATCAACGCGGCCGCCACCCCCTTTATCATCACGGGTAACGCCACCATCGGTTCGGTCATCTCCGGCACCGCCTTCGGTATCGCCAAGTCCGGCACCGGCACCCTCACCCTCTCCGGGGCCAACACCTACACCGGGGCGACCTCCATCACCGCCGGTGTGCTCCGGATCACCAGCAACACCGGCCTCGGAACCGTCGCCGGAGGCGTCACCCAATCCGGCACCAGCGCGCTGGAAATCGACGGCACCGCCGCGGCGGTCACCGTGGGCGCGGAAGCCCTCGGCATCACTGGCGGCGGTATCACGAATCTCGGTGCCCTTCGCAACATCGCCGGCAACAACACCTACGGCGGCACCGTCACCATGGCCGCCCAGTCCCGCATCAATTCGGACGCCGGCACCCTCACCCTGAACAACGCGACCGCCTCCGTCGCCGGCGCCTTCAATCTCGTCGTGGGCGGAGCCGGCAACGTCACGATCTCTACCCCGATGACAACCGGGGCCGGGGGCGTCATCAAAGACGGCACTGGCACCCTCACCCTTTCCGGCGTCAACACCTTCACCGGCACCACCACCATCAACGCCGGCACCCTCACCCTCGGCGCGGCCGCTCCCAGCGGTGCCGTCGGCACCCTCGGCAACGCCGCCTCCGCCGTGCTCCTCGGCAACACCACCGGCGCGGAAAACGCCTCCCTGCTGTCTTCTGCCGCTGTCACCATTGCCCGTGCCATCAACGTCCAGGCCGGCAACACCGGCACCATCACCATCGGCGGCTCCGGGACCAACGCCTCCACTTTCTCGGGCGCCATCACTCTGAACAAGGCCGCCAACGTCACCGCGGTTTCCACCGGCTCCGCCACCTTCTCTGGCATCATTTCCGGTGCCAATGCCCTCACCATGAGCGGTGCCGGTAACGTCATCCTCAGCGGCGCCAACACCTACACCGGTGCCACCACCGTTACGGCTGGCGTCCTCCGTCTCAGCAACGCCACCGCCCTCCCCGGCGGTATCGCCGCCACCGGCGGTGTGGCCAACCTTTCCCTCAACGGCGGCCAGATCGGCCTCGCCAATGGTGACTTCTCCCGTGGTCTCGGCACCGGTGCCACCCAGGTCCAGCTCGCCGGTGTTTCCGGCTTCGCCGCCTACGGTGCCACCCGCACCGTCAACTTCGGTGGTGCCAACGCCTTGGTCACCTGGGGTTCCGCCAGTTTCTCCCCCACCACCCTGCTCCTGAGCAGCTCGGTGACCAACACCGCGGCCGACAACACCCTCGTCATCTCCAACCCGATTGATCTCGGTGGCGTGGCCCGCACCATCCAAGTGGACAACGGCACCGCCGCCGTGGACGGCCAGCTCTCCGGTGTCGTTAGCAGCGCGGGCTCCATCGCCAAAACCGGTGCGGGCACCCTCGCTCTCTCCGCCACCAACACCTTCACCGGCGGCGTCAACCCCAAGGCCGGCACCGTCCAGCTCAACTCGGCCGCAGGCGCGGGCACCGGCACCATTTCCTTCGTCTCCGGCGATACCGGCCGGGTGGCCGTCAACGCTGGCATCACCATCACCAACAACATCACCGTCGGCACCGGGGTCGCCGGCACATCGGGAAGCGGTATTATTGGACAGGCTGGGACCGGCCTTGCCACCTACAACGGCACCATCACCCTCAGTGGGCTGACCGGTGCTGGAGGTGTCATTTCCGGCAGCAACACCGTCGGCAATGAGATCGTCATCAATGGCGCCATTAACCAGATCGGCACCAACATCGGCCTCTCCCAGCGCGATGGCCGTGTCGTTTACAAAGCCGGCGGCAATGTCTCCGGAAACTTCGTTACCACCGGCACCGTCATCGTCGGAGCCACGGACGGCATTCCCCAGGGCCTCGCCCTCAATCTTGGCGCTTCCGGCACCTCCACGCTGGAAATGAACGGATTCAACCAAACCTCCGCCAGCCTGACCTTGGGCTTTGCCGCCACCGCCAACCAAGGTGTCGTCAATCTGGGTGCGCAAACCCTCACCCTCAACGGTGATGTCACCACCCTGGGCACCAGCCCGGCCCACGTCATCAACGCCACCGCCGGAACCGGCACCCTCGCCTTTGGCGCCACCGCCCGGTCCTTTATCGTCGGCGATTCCACCGCGGCCGATGACCTCATCCTCAACAACGTCACCCTCTCCGGCTCCGGCCTGCTGACCAAGACCGGGGCGGGCAACCTCGCCGTCACCAACGTCACCTCCACGGCGCCCTTCGCCCTCAGCGCCGGTTCCCTCAGCGTCGGTGTCACCAACGCGCTGACCGGCACCACCCTGACCGTTCCCTCCCTGGCCCTGAGCGGTGGCACCATCAATCTGGATGTCGGTGCCGACCTCATCACCAGCACCGGAGCCCTCACCACCACCGGCACCACCACCCTCAACCTTTCCCAGTTGGGTGGGCCGTTGACCCCGGGCAGCTACAACCTGATCTCCTACTCCGGCACCAGCCCGGGAGTTTCCAACTTCGCCCTGGCGCAGCCCGGCCACACCCTGGGAAGCCTTCAGGACACCGGCACCGCCATCGCCTATGTCGTCGCCTCCACCGACGCCATCAACTGGGACGGCACCAACTCCACTTCCTGGGCCACCGGCAGCACCAGCAACTGGAAACTCGCCTCCGACAGCAGCGCCACCGACTTCTTCACCGGTGACGACGTGACCTTCGCCGACAGCCCCGCCAACTCGACCGTGGTGCTGGCCGCCAACGTCTCCCCCTCGAAAGTCACCTTCACCAACACCACCGCCACCGCCTACACCCTCAATGGTGCCGGCGGCATCATCGGCACCACGGGGCTGACCAAGTCCGGCACCGGCACCCTCACCCTCTCCGGCACCGGAGCCCACAGCTATGTCGGAGCCACCACGGTTTCGGCTGGCACCCTCACCTTGGCCTTTAGCACCACCAACAATGGGATTTCACCAAACAATGGGGTTCTCAGTGGAACCAGCGGGGTCTCCCTCGCTTCCGGTGCCACCCTCAATCTGAATTCGGCAAATGTTGATTTCAATTTCAACCGCAATTTGTCCGGAGCCGGCACTCTCGTCATTAATCCGACAACCGGTGGCACCCCCGGCACGGCCGCCACCATCCGGGTAGTCACCTTGAGCGGCACCAACAGCGGCTTCTCCGGAGCCGTCAACCTCACCCCTTCCGGCACCTTCGCCGCCAACGGTTCCTTCCGCGTCTCCACAAACCAGGCCGGCCTCGGCTCAGGCCCCGTCACCCTCAGCGACCGCAGCCAGCTCATCCTTTCCGGCAGCATCAGCAACAATCTGACGATCAGCGGTTACGGAGCCCAGGAAACCGCCGGCGGCGCACCCGCCACCGTCGCCACCAGTGCCGCTGGCGGAGGCCTCACCGTCCCCGCCGGGGCCTATGCCACCACCAGTGGTATCGGAGCCATCCGCGCCGACGGCCTGACCGTTTCCGGCAACATCACCCTCACCGGACCCGCCAAGCTCGGAGCCCACAACAACACCGGCACCTTCACCGGCAGCATCACCAACACCAACCCCACCGACGACCTCGTCATCGGCGGCGGCAGCGCCAGCCACACCTTGGTCCTGACGGGTGACAACTCCGGCCTCGACCGCATTTGGGTCAACGGAGGCTCCACCGCCGCCGCCAACCTTACCCACACCTTGGTCGTGGGTAACAACACCACCACCGGAACCCTCGGCTCCGGCAATGTGGTGCTCTACAACGACATCACCACCACCTTCACCTCCGGCGCCGTCGTCCGCTTCCAGCGCACCGACGGTTACAGCCTCCTCACCGGCCAGAACATCATCGCCGCCCACAGCGGCACGGCCAGCAACCTGGCCCGCTCCGCCGTCCAGATCAACACCACCGGCACCGGTTTCACCATCGGCAGCAACACGATTGACCTCTCCGATGGCACCAATGGCGGCAGCATCAATGTCGGCAACAACCTCACCGGCGCCATCTTCAACATCGGAGCCGGGGCCACCGTCGAGACGGGCTTCTTCGGAGTCGGTGAAAACACCAACTTCTCCGCCACCGTCAACCAGACCGGCGGCTCCGTCGCCGTCAACGGCATCGCCAGCAACACGAACAACAACCTCCGCGTCGGCCACTGGGGCACCGAGACCTCCACCTACAACCTCTCCGGCGGTTCCCTCTCCTTCAACGCCGGCGCTCCCGCCGCCACTCCTTCCGGCACAGCCGAACTCGGTGGTGGTATCTATGTGGGCATTGATGGCACCGGTATCTTCAACCAGTCCGGCGGCACCGTCACCACCAACTGGGTCGTGCTGGACAACCGGGGCGACACCCTGGCCGGCACCAACATGCCCACCGGCATTGACCAATACAACCTCTCCAATGGTGTGCTCCAACTGAAGTCCGCCTACGGTATCATCGGCCGCAATGCCTCCAGCGAACTCAACCTCTCCGGCGGCACGGTCCAAAACACCGGCACCACGGTTGACGCCGCCATCAACGTCGTCACCAACGTCACCGGTCCCGTCACCCTCGATACCGGTGCCGCCGGCAACAAGTTCACCCTCATGAACAACGTGCTGGGCACCGGCACCATCACCCTGGCCGGCTCCGGCATCATCGAGCTTGAACCCGACTCCAACACCGTCCGCACCGGCGCCTCCACCGGCACCGGCACCCAGACCATCGCGGCCGCCCTCTCCGGCTCGATGGCCGTGACCAAACTCGGCACCGGCACCACCATCCTCTCCGGCACCAGCCCCGCCTACACCGGCGCTCTCGCCGTTTCCGCCGGCCGCCTCAACGTCACCGGCTCCTCCGCCGCCCAGGTCTCCGCCGCCGACGGCACCACC
>JANOBW010000022.1:0-13441 GCA_031411855.1 Opitutia bacterium | reverse complement strand
CCCCGGTGGAAGACAGCTGATCGAGCCTCAGGAATCACCGCCCTGATGCTGCATGTAGATTTCCTCGTAGGGCTGGATGACGACGAAGCCGTCGCCCTCGAAGACCATCTGGACGGACTCGCCGGAGCCGCGGCCCAGGAGGCTGCGGAGGGAGGCGTCCACACGCAGGTCGGGGTTGAGATTGCCGCTCCAGGCGATGGTGGCGTTGGGGTCGGTGAAGACCGGCCGGCCGGGCTGGACGCGGAGGGTGAGGGGCTCGAAGTGGCTGGTGAGGGCGAGGAGTCCGGAGCCTTCGAAACGCACGTTGAAAAGCCCGCCGGAGAGCAGGCCGGCGATGCGTTTCATCATGGTGATCCGGTGGTGGAGGGTGGGCTCGAAGGCGAGGACATCGTTGCCGTTCACGACGAGGCTTTCGTTCTTCAAGTTGATGATGGTGATGTTTTTGCCGGAATCGGCCAGGTAGAGTTTCCCGGCGCCTTCGGCGTAGGTGATCCGCATGCCCTCGCCGGAGACGGCCTTTTTCAGAAGACCGCCGAGGCCCTGGTCCAGGATGCCCTCCCGGCTGAAGCGGATGGCTCCCTGGTAGGCGACCATGGAGCCGGTCTTGGTGTTCATCTTGCCGTTGAGGTTGACCTCCAGAAACCGGGGGGATTCGAGCTCGAAGACGCCGTGCCCGCGGTCCTGCTGGGCGGTGCGGGTGGCGAACTCACGGAAACTTTCGGAAGGCGAGGCGGGGATGGGCGGGGGCAGTTGGGGCATGGCAGGAGGGAAAGGAGGTTTAAAAAAAGGGCTAGGGAGCGGGGTGCGGAGTTCAGGCCGCCGTGACCGGATCGCCGATGCGAATGATCCCCGTCTTGGATTCGTGAATGAGATTGATGCCAAAAAAGACCGAGGAGGGATCCTTGGGGTCGCGTGGGAAAGTGGCCAGGGTTTTGAGCGGTTCCTTGCCCCGTTGGCCGGTGGTTTGGTCGGCGGTGACCATGAGGCAACGGGCGCAGCGGCCGGCGGAACGGAAGGCGAGGGGGCCGAGGTGGAGCTGGCTCCAGCCGTCCTCCGCGAAAGGTGCCCCGCCTTCCACGACCACATTGGGGCGGAAGCGGTCCATGGGCACGGGGGAGCCTCCGTTGTGGATGATGCGGCGGTTGAGCTCCTCGAAGGTGGCCGTGTGGGTGAGGAGGAAGGGGGCGCCGTCGGCGAACGAAAACACATCGCCGGGCCGGGCGGTTTCCTTGGTGACGGGCCGGTGGAAAGCCGGGCCGGCCCGGAGAAGGCGGCAGGAGGTTTCCAGGGCCTGGGAGAGCCAGGAGGCGGTGTCGTCACCGCAGTCCTCGGCCATCATCCCCTGGTGGCCCCAGACGCTGACGGGGCTGAGCCGGGCGGCGGGATCGTGGGCGGTGGAAACGGTGGCGGAGCCGCAACCTTCGGCCGAGAGCCGCAGGAGGCCCGGGGAGAGCGCGGTGGAGACGAGGGCCATGCGCGGAAGGGCGCGCTGGGTCAGAAAACGTCCGTCCGCGTCCACCACGAGAAACCGCCGGTCTCCGGCGAGGCCGAGTGCGTCCACCTCAGCGGAGGGAACGGCAAAGCCCCGGAGGGACTTGACCGGATAGAGGAACAGGCCGGAGACGCGCATGGGGCGAGGCCAAAAGGAGCGGCCGGCCTTGTCAAGGGCCGGCCGCGAAGGATTTCCACCAGGGGGACTGCCTTACTTGGCGAAGGCTTTGTCCTTCGGGTTGCCGCCGCTTTGCAGGTAGGCGACGAGGTCGAGCAGTTCCTCGGCGTTGAGGCTGTTGATGAGGCCGGGGGGCATCATGGAGATGTTGAAGGGTTTGCGGCCGGCGATGTCGGCCATGGCGACGGTGGTGAGGGCGTCGGGGGCGAGGGCGCTGGTCATGACGAGGAGTTTGCCGTTTTCCTCGGTGACGACGCGGCCGATGACGGTGCCGCCGTTTTTGAGGGAGAGCTCCTCGGTGCCATACTGGTCGCTGATGACTTTGGAGGGGGCGATGATGTTTTCGGCCAAATCGTTGATGGTGTAGCGGTTGCCGGAGCCGGTGAGGTCGGGGCCGATGTTTCCGCCGTCCCCGGCGAAATGGTGGCAGTTGAGGCAGAGGGTGGCCTTGAACATGGCTTTGCCGTTTTCAAAATCACGGCCTTTCACCCCGTTTTGGGCGAGGGTCACGACATCGGCGACGGCCCAGTTTTTGCCCGGGCCCTTGGGCATGACGGCATTGGCGACGACGGCATTGGCGGGGGCTTTTTTGGAGAGCTCCTCCAGGGCGGCGCGCTCATTTTCGGGGGCGAAGTTGGCGAGGGCCTCGTTGCGGATGTTGTTGAGGAAGCCACGGAAACTGTTTCCACCCTTCCATTCGGCGGTGCGGGGGAACCAGCCGAAGAAGGCTTGGCGCAGCTCGGGGGTCCAGCCCACCTTGGCATTGCGCAGGAAGTAGGCATACATGAAGGCCTGCCGGTTGGGCTGGCTGCCCTCGGCCGAGAGGACGGCCTTGGCGTAGTTGTCATTACGGGCGATCAGCTGGGATTCGCCGATGGCGACGTCGAGGTCTTTGGTGGTGTCGAGGAGCGGGACGACCTTGGCCACGATGCTGGGGGAATCGAGGAAGATGAGGAGCTGGGCCAGCTCGCGGCTTTCGGAGAGGTCGGTGGACGGAAAGAAGCCGTTGAAGCGGGCGGCGATCTGGGAGCAGACCTCGGGTGAGGGTTTGCCCATGCGGGTGAAGGCCAGGCCGTAGGCGCGGAGAAGGGAGAAGCGGAGATCGGCGGGCTGTTTGGCGAAATCGAGTTCGGCCAGGCTGGAAAGAATCCTGGACTGGAGGGATTTGTCGCCGGCACGGGCCAGGGCGACGAGGGCTTCCAGTTTGGCCTGGGGGTTCTTTTCGGCCAGGGCTTTGTCGGCCCAGAGGGTGGCGGGCTGGCGCTCGATGGCGACGCGGGCGGCGAAGCGGACGAAGCGGTCGGGGCTGGAGAGGTGGGGCCAGGCCTTGGGGAGACAGTCGGGGCCGGTG
This sequence comes from Opitutia bacterium, assembly GCA_031411855.1. GTDB lineage: Bacteria > Verrucomicrobiota > Verrucomicrobiia > Opitutales > JANOBW01 > JANOBW01. Next base: position 10,421 of record JANOBW010000022.1, on the reverse strand, counting down.
CCGGCCTCGTGGAACTTCTCGAGTTCGCGGCGGAGTTTGGCGTCCGAATTAAGCGGAATCTTGGGGGCGGGAGCGGTGGACTCGGTCCCGACGTAGGTGGTCCGGTAGAGGGCGGACTGGGTGCCGCGGCCGCCGATCATGAAATACATCGCCCCGTCCTTCGGGTGGATGAGCATGTCGGTGAGGGGCAGGGGTTTGCCGGAAATGAACTCCTCCTTGACGGCCTTGAAGCCGGCACCGTCCGGGGCCAGGTGGATGGCATACATGGTGCCGTAGGTCCAGTCGGCGGCGAAGAAGGCGCGCTGGTATTTCGCAGGGAACTTGGCTCCGGTGCCAAAGGTGGTGCCGGTGGGGGAGCCGGGGCCGATGTCGAGGGTGGCGGGAAGGCTGTCGGGGTAGTAGCTGGGCCATTTGCCCGAGCCGCTGCGCCAGCCGAATTCGGCACCGCTGACGGCCTGGCAGATACGGGTGGGGCGATACCAGGGGGTGCCGATGTCCCACTCCATGTCGCTGTCGTAGGTGAAGAGGTCGCCGTCGGGGCTGAAGGCGATGTCGAATTCGTTGCGGAAACCGGCAGAATAGAGCTCGACGGTTTTGCCGTCCGGATCGGTTTTGCAGATGTAACCTCCGGGGGCGAGGATGCCTTTGGCGTGGCCGTTGGCGTCCCACATGCGGGGCAGAAGGTGGTCCTCCTGCCAGATTTTGGCGGCGCGGGCCAGCTCGAGGTTTTCGGGCAGTTTCGTGTGATTGCCGTTGGAGAAGAAGAGGGATTTGCCGTCGGGGCTGAGGGTGAGGCTGTGGGGGCCGTGTTCGGAACTGCCGTCCGTCTTGCGGAGGAGTTCGGGTTTGCCGAAGTTGCCGTTGCCGTCGTCCTTCATGCGGTAAAGCCCGTGCCCGGAATCCTCGTTGACCATCGCGTATAAGCTGTTGAAGGCGTAGAGGATGCCGTGGGCACCCTTGAACTCATGACGGATGGTCTCGCCCTTCTCGTTTTTGGTCGGCGGGGCCAGGGGGGGGAGGACGAGCGGCTCAACCTTGGTTCCCTCGCTTGTGCCCAAGGGGGGGAGGGTCACCCGGAAGAGTCCGCCGCGCTGGTCGCAGGTGATGAGGCGGCCCTGCGGGTCCACGGTGATGCCGACCCAGGAGCCTTCGGTGTCCTTGTTGACGGTGTGGAGCAGCTCGACTTTGAAACCGGCCGGGACCACGACTGCCTCCGGTTCGGTCACACCGCCGGCGGCTCCGCCTCCCTTGAAGGCGTCGCCCCAGGGCGCGTCCCCGTAGTTGGCGATCACCACGGCGGGTTTGGGTGAGCCTCCGGGGGAGGCGGCGAGCCAGTCCGCGCCGGTTTCCACCACCTGCTTGGAGCCGTCGGCGAGGTTCAAGTTGAGTCGGGCCACAAGGGCGGCGGCCCCACCCTCGTTTTTGCCTTCCACCCGGATGACGTTTTCACCCGGCTTGAGGAGTGCCTTGACGTTGGCCTTGAGGGGGGCGCCCCAATCGGAATTCACCCCGGCCGGTTTGCCGTTGATGAAGACGGAGGCGCCGTTGTCGCACGTGAGTTCCAGCCGGGCGGTTTTGACGTTTCCGTTGATGGTGAAGGTTTTCTGGAAGGACGCCTTCTCGTTGGCGGAGGCCTGTTTGCTGACCCAGATCCATTTGGGTTCGGCGCGGGAAACGAAGGGAAGGCCCAGCAGGGCGAGGGTGGCGAGGGTGATCGGGAGGAAGGGTTTCTGGGTCTGGGGAAGATGGAAGGCGGGCGGGCGGGAAGGTTCCCGGAAAAGAAGGGGTTTTCGCAGGAAAACGCAGATTTGCGCAGAATTCGACCAGCCGACAGGAGGGAGGGCCGTGATCACCTCAGGGGGCTTGTCCGGCGGCCTTGGCTTTCCTGACTTCCTCGGAAGGATGCTCGTCCTTGATCATGACTTTGTAGAACAGCACGCCCGTTTGGATCACGGCGTAAACCAGGACGGCGTAGATGACATAGCGCATGGGCCATTCCCTTCCGGACATGCGTGCGGAAAGGCCGGGGGGGGCGCTGTTGTTTTCGGACATGGGAAAAGTCAACGCCCGGTCGGGGAGGAGGCAAATGACGAATGGAAAATATCGGATGACCATCCCGCCGGGATTCGTCATCGGAAAATCTCCCTTCGTCGCAGGTGGACACCGTTCGCCCGACTGTTTGAGTGGCGTCATGTTGTTGGAAAAACTGGGCTGGAACGCAGCCTTCGCGAAAGAGTTCGAGCCGTTTCTGGCCAACGGATGGGTGCCCGCGCGCCTCATCCGGGACAACCGCATCACCTATGGGGCCGTGGCCGGGGACGGTGTGGAGCGCGAGGCGGTGATGTGCGGCAAGGTTTACCACGACGCCGAGAGCGACGCGGACCTGCCGGCGGTGGGGGACTGGGTGGCGCTGGAGGTGGGGGAGGAGATTGTGATCCGCGCCCGGCTGGGACGGCAGAGTTGTTTTTCCCGCAAGGCCTCGGGGGAAAGCACCGAGGAGCAGGTCATCGCGGCCAACGTCAATGTGGTCGTGGTGGTGACGGATCCCGGCCCCGATTTCAACCTCCGCCGGATGGAGCGCTACTTTGCCGTGATTGGGCGCAGCGGGGCCAAACCCGTCGTGCTGGTCAACAAGAGCGACCTTTACCCGCCGACCCAAAGCAAGGAGGCGGCGGAAGAGATCAGGGCTTTGAACCCGGACGTGGAGGTGCTGGTCACCAGTGTGATTAACAACAAGGGCCTCAAGGGTTTAAAGGCGTATTTCACGCACGGGACCACGGTCGCCATCGTGGGATCAAGCGGGGTGGGGAAGTCGGCCCTGGTGAACTTGCTGATGGGCGATGACTGGCAGGGCACGGACGAGGTCAACGAGGTCACAGGCAAAGGCCGCCACACCACCACGGCGCGGGAACTGATGCTGCTGCCCAAGGGCGGAGTGCTGATTGACAATCCCGGCATCCGGGAGGTCCACCTCTGGACGGATGAGACGATCCTGCGGGAGCGGTTTTATGACTTGGACGCGCTGGCCGGCCTCTGCCGCTATCGGGATTGCAAACACGGCAAGGACGCCGGGTGCGCCATTCAGCAGGCGATCAAGGATGGGGCGGTGGACGCCGGCCGTCTGGAGGGTTATCTCAAGCTCGATCAGGAAATCGAGGAGCTCCGAAAGCGCCGGAAGAAGCGCCAGATGACCCTGGAGCGCCGCAACAAACGAGACCACAAGGTCAAGGCTCGCAACAAGTCGGACCGTGAGCAGCTCAAGCGGGACGACGCGCCGGAGCGGTGAGGACGCGGGAATTAAGAATTAAAAATTGGCGGACTGCGTCCGGAATGCGCCTGCGGCCCGGTTTTCAAGGGAAGATTTTTTGAGGGCGGATGTGGAAAGCAGTGCGGATGCAACAGCAGTTTTCGGGTTCAAAGCCGGCGATAGGAAGGTATGAATTTTCATACGCATTTGATAACCAGCAGTTTGTGGCGGTTATCGTGTTCACCTTCCGGGTGCGGCAGGGCTTGGGAAAGTGAAATAGGCTGCCAGCCTGTTGGCCACGGGCGACGAAAGGCACGGCGGCCACGAGGTGGGCCCCTACGAAAGCCAGTCCCGGGCGGGGAGAAACTTCTCGTAGAGCTCGGCTTCGGGGGAACCCGGCTCGGGGGTCCAGTTGTAATCCCAGCGGACGAGCGGCGGCAGGGACATCAGGATGCTTTCGGTGCGGCCCCCGCTTTGGAGTCCGAAGAGGGTGCCGCGGTCGTAAACGAGGTTGAACTCGACGTAGCGTCCGCGGCGGTAGAGCTGGAACTGGCGTTCGCGGTCGGTGAACGGGGTGTCCTTGCGGCGCTCCACGATGGGCAGGTAGGCGGGAAGGAAACTGTCGCCGACGGAGCGGGTGAGGGCGAAGGATGTTTCAAAACCGAGCTCGTTGAAATCGTCGTAGAAGAGGCCGCCGACGCCGCGGGCCTCGTTGCGGTGTTTCAAATGGAAGTAGCGGTCGCACCAGGTTTTGAGTCTGTGGTAAAGTGTTTCTCCAAAAGGGCTTACGGCATCGCGGGCGGTGCGGTGCCAGTGGACGACATCCTCGGTGCGGGCGTAATAGGGCGTGAGGTCGAAGCCTCCGCCGAACCACCAGACGGGAGCGTGGTCCCCGCCCGTGGTGGTGAAAAAACGGACGTTGGCGTGGGTGGTGGGGACGTGCGGGTTGAGCGGATGGAGGACGAGGGAGACGCCCATGGCCTCGTAGGGCCGGCCGGCTAGTTCGGGGCGGTGGGCGGTGGCGGACGGCGGCAGGCTGGCCCCCATCACATGGGAGAAGTTGACCCCGGCCTTTTCAAAGATTTTGCCAGCGGAGAAGGCGCGGGAGAGCCCGGTGCCTCCTTCGGGCCGTTCCCAGGCGTCCGTGGCCGGGCTGAGCGCGGGATCGAGCCCGACCAGGGCCGCGCAGATGTTTTCCTGAAGGCCGGTGAGGTAGGAGCGGACGGAGGCGGGATTCATCGAGGCAAAGGCGGAAGGGGCGGGGGAACGTTGAACTTTGAACGCTGAACGTTGAAGTGTGGAATTAGCGAATGTCTTGGGAAAGAAGCACTTGTTTAGAGTCTTTCCAGCAGGGCGGGGACCTCGCGCCAGTCGGCGGTGTGCGCGTCGGCCCGGGCCACGGCTTTTTCGCGGCGGGCCACGCGGGTGTAGGCGATGAAGGCGGAGGCCGCTCCCGGGGCCTTCGCCTCGGCGTCGCTCATGCCGTCGCCGATCATGACGGCGCGGGAGCCTGGATTCGCGGCGAGGACGGCGGCGATGACCTCGGGTTTGCCGCCGTTGCGGGTGGTGGGGTAGGCGGTGTCGTGGCCGGCGTAGTTTCCTTTGTCATCGAAATAAAGGTCCACGGCCTCGACCCGCTCCACGCCCAGGCCGGCGGCGAGGGGGCGGATGGCGTTGCGGAAGCCGCCGCTGAGGATGATGATCTCCCAGCCGAGGGCGCGGATGCCGGCAAACGCCTCGGCCACATGGGGTTCGAGGGTTTCCACGTAGTGGCGGGCGACCGTCTCGGCATCGGCCCGGGTGGGCTGGATCAGGTCGAGGCGGCGGGCGAAGACGGAGGCGATGGTGATGCGGCCCTCCATGGCGTCGGTGGTGAGCGCGGCGATGCGGGCGAAAAGCCCGGGCCCCTTGAGCTGGGCGAGCTCGTCAATCCCCTCGATGGAGCTGAGGGTGCTGTCGCAGTCGGCGAAAAGGAAACGGCGTGAAGGCATCCGGCCAAGGCAGGCAGGCCCCGCGCGGGAGCCAAGCGGAAAATCCACCGCGCATGATCCAAGGCAGCCGAAACAGATTTAACCGCAGAGACACAGAGAGCCGCCGAGGCTTTTCAGTCATCCCATTTGCCCGGCTTTAAAAATAAAGAAGCCATTTTACTCCAAGAACTTAAGATGGGGCAGAACTCCCTGTGTCTCTGCGGTTAAATCTGCCTTGGAAAACGATCCAAGGCGCTGTGTGGGAGTGCTTGGCGTTACCCCAGTTTCCACCAGGGCTTTGTTTTCGGAGGCACGGGGGTTGAGGCGGATTCGAGCTCCCAGATCTCGTTCAGGCACGTGATGTCCCGGAAGATCCTTTCATACCGTTCCGGGTGGGCCGCCTGATAGGCGGCCCACCATGCGTTGGGACGGAGCAGAAAAGCATGGGTGTCACAGCCTTCCGTGGACCGGAAGAGTTTGATGCCGTAATCGGGGGCAAGAAGTTTGGCGACCCGCAGCAGCACCCGGAAGTTGTTCAGCGGACGCGGGGGCAGGTTGATGGTGTCCTCACGCCCGCCGAAACGCACCTGAAGCGTGAGGCCTTCCTCGGCCGAGCCGGCCGTCGCATAAGTCAGATCTCCCTGCGGCAGGAAGCCGGTGAGGTGGTCTATGGATTCCTCCTCGGTCCCGCGCCAGTCGCAGTCAATGACGAGGCAGCTGTCGCTATCAATGAACTCCTCGATGTCGCTGTCATCACCGGTGAGCAGGGGTTGTTCTTCGGGGGTAAACATGGCCCCATGTGTAAGGACCGGTTCCGGATGAACAATCCCCAAGTGGGAGGGCTCAGGGCACCTTCAGGTCAAACGGCACAAAAACTTCGCGCCCCGCGATCTGGAGCTGGGCCCAGACGCGGTAGTCACCGGAAAGGCTGGTGTTGAAGGCGAAACCAAAGCGCGGCTGGGCGGTGTCCACATTGATGCCCTTGTCGAGGGGGTGGAGGTGGGCGAACCCTTTGGCGGAGGCATCGAAGGCCGCCAGGTGGCAGTAGGCCCCCATGATCTTTTCCAGGGGGACCGGGGTGGGGGAGGCCTGGGTGTGTGAGAGGCGGAGGGAAAGCTCGTTGTCCACTCCGCGGCGCAAACCGGCGGGCGGTGGCATGAGCTCGAAACGCAGGCCGTCCTGGACGGCGACCAAGGGTGACGGGGCCGATTGCCGTGCCGGCGCCGGCGGACCGGACACCTCAAGATCGAGGGCGGTGATCAGCGCCGAACGCGACGCCTTGGGCACCATCTCGGCGTAGAGGCGGTAGGTCCCGCCGTGTTGGGGGGTGAAGCGGAAGTTGAAATCCCCGCCGGTCATGTCCTCGTCGGGGTGGAGGTGCTGGTAGTCACCGAGGGAGGGATCCACCGCGAAGAGGTGCAGCCGCCTGGTGTGGATGATCGCCAAATCCTTGGCTGCAATCGGTTTGCCTGCCTTGGTGGTGAAGTTCAGGGTGAAGTTCAGCTCCCCCTTGGCGGCAGGTTTCCCCGAGACGGAAAGCTCTCCCTTGACGGGAAATTTCAACTGGTCGAGGTCAAGAAACACCGAGGCATCGGCCGAGCCGCAGAGGTCGTCGCCCGAGGCCGGATCAGCCTGTTCGTAGTGAAGGAAGGCGCACTGTGAGGAGGGAAGGTAGCGGACGAGCGGGTAGAGCGTGGCAAAACCCAGCCCGAGAATCAACACCTGGGAACCGACGGAACGCATGCGAGGCTCAGGGGTTGGCGGAGGTGGTCGCAGGGGCTTCCGGGACCTGCCTCACGGGGGCTTCCAGGCGGGGGAGCAAAGCCGATTCCTCGGCCTCCCGCACGGTCATGTCGGCCTTGATGCGTGAGATGAAATCCTCGACGCTCCAGCGGGAGCCTTCGGCGCGGTAGAGGATCTTGCCGTTGGGGTTGACCAGCACGGTGGCCATGGTGTGCTCGATGGTGTTTTCCAGCCGGTATTGGATGATGCCAAACTGTTTGGTCAGATCGAGCATGACGGATTTCTCTCCGGTCAGGAGGGTGAAGTTGGCCGTGTCGAGGTTATGGGAAAGGGCGTAGTCCTTGAGGACGCCGGGGGTGTCGTTGTCCGGATCAAACGTGAGCGAGTAAAGCTGCAAGTGGCTGACCCCGGCGGTTTTGCCTTCCTCCTGGAGCCGGGCCATGCGTTGCGTCGAGGCCGGGCATTTGGTGGGCTCGGGGCAGCGGGTGAAGATGAAGTTGATGACCTTGTAGTCCCTGCGGTTCACATCCCAGCGGATGAGTTTTCCCTCCTGGTTCAGGAGGACGGCCTTGGGGATGTATTCGCCCACGGTCCGGACGACTTTGCGGCCCCGGGTGACGGTGTCGCGGCGGAGTTGGCGGTTGATTTCAAAGGCTTCCTGATCGTCCTGAAACGTGGGCCAGATGTTTTCCAGTTTCCACTCCTTGCCTTGGGGAAAACAATCGCCGCGCAGGGTGGAGCCGGGCTTGTAAACAAGGGAGTCTCCGGCTCCGACGAGAAACTGGGTCTCTCCGGCCGCCAGGTTTCCCAAGGCGGCGTGGCGCAGGGTGAGGGTGTGGGCGGTGGCGTCGGTTTTGGTCACCGTCCCGCCCAGGGGAAGGGCCGCCGGAGCGGGGGGGATGCTCGCAGGCGCAGTTGCCTCTCCGGCAGCCGGGAGGAGGCTGGGAGAAAGCAGCAGGAGAGCCAGAACGGGAAGGCGGGACATGACTTTGTTTAATCCTTATTTACAAGCAACCTTAGCGTAAAGGTGTTTCGGTGCAATCCCGCAACGGAGGAAAGAAGGAAGGATTCCCGGGGCATAAGCCTGCGGATGGTGTGGCATGAGCGCCAAAGCTAAGTGGCCGGGTAGGGGTTGCCTCTGGGCGGCGGGAGGCTTTTAGCTCTATGTTTTGACGTGAGCCAACCCTTCCTTTCCCGAACCTCAGACTACAAGCGCGGCCTTGCCTGGTTTTACGGCCTGATGGCTTTATGCCTGCTTCTGTTGCTCACCTGGGGGGCGAAAACCACGAGCCTCGACGCTGGCATGGCCTTTCTCGACTGGCCCTTCTCCAACGGTTCCATCAACCCGCCCGGCTGGATCCACAAGGCCGATCAAAACTCCGAGCACGGCCATCGCCTGCTCGGGGCCACGCTGGGATTGCTGGCCATCGTGCTGGTGGTCTGGACCCATCGCCGCGAGGGGCGCGGCTGGGTCCGCCGCCTGACACGTATCCTGCTGCTGATGGTGATCTTGCAGGGATTCATGGGGGGAGCGCGCGTGAAGTTTGACATCCTCAACCTGGAACTGACCTCGAACCTGCTGGCCCAGGCTTTTGCCGTGTTTCACGCCTTGGGGGCGCAGGTCACCCTTTGTCTCCTGACGACGCTGATCTGGGCCAACTCCCGTTACTGGTTCCGGCCTGATCCGGAAGCATATCGCCCCTCGGACTGGCGGGTGAAGGAGGCCGCCGTGATCGCCGTCCTGCTTTGTTTCGGCATGGTCTTCATCGGCGCGGTGGTCCGGCATGGCAGCATCGGCCTGGCCCTGCCGACCTTTCCCCATGCCTCGCTCAATCCCGACGGTTCGCCCGGCAGTTGGATTCCCCGCCCCGAGCAGTGGAATTGGGCCGTGGCGGTCAATTTTCTGCACCGTCTCGGCGCGGTGTTGACAGCCTCGACGGTCTGCTGGCTCTTCTGGGTTTCGCGGCGTTCGACGCTTTGGCTTTGGCTGAAGCCGGTCGTTTCCGTCGCGCTGGCGGTGGTTTTCCTGCAGTTTTCCCTGGGAATCTGGACGGTGCTGAGCGGGATCAAGGCCGTCCCCGCCACGCTTCACACCCTGGGTGGGGCCTTTCTCCTTGCCACCTGCTGGAGCGTCGTGTTGCTGAGTCAACGTTTTGGAAAAGCGCGATGACTCCGCATGAACACACACTGCCGATGAAGGCCCAGGCCGACACCGACACCCTTTCCGGGGTGCGGTCGGAGTCACGTGCCCGGGCCCGCGACTTTTGGGAACTGACAAAACCCCGCCTCAGCCTGCTCTCTGTCATCACCACCATGGTGGGTTATCTGTCGGCCAACCCTCCGCAAAACGGGGCCGTCTTTTTCGCCTGCCTGCTGGTGGGAACATCGCTGGCCGCCGGCGGGGCCGCCGCTCTCAACATGTGGATGGAAAGCGAGGCCGACGCCCGCATGGTCCGCACCCGGGGCCGTCCCATCCCGAGCGGTCTGATGACCCGTGAGGCCGCCCTCTCCTTCGGTCTCGCTCTTTGTGTGGCCGGCGACGTCCTGCTCTGGTTGAAAGTCCATCCCCTTTCCGGACTGCTCGCTCTGCTCACGCAGCTGAGTTACGTGCTCGTTTACACCCCTCTCAAACGGGTCACAGTCTGGAACACGACGATTGGGGCCGTCCCCGGTGCCCTGCCTCCCCTCATCGGCTGGGCCGCGGCCGAGCCCGCCTCCTGGACCCTCGGTTGGATCCTCTTCGCCATCCTCTTCGCCTGGCAGATTCCCCATTTCATGGCCATCGCCTGGATGCACCGGAAGGACTATGGGGATGGCGGCTTTAAAATGGTGACCGTCGTCGAGCCCACCGGCCGCCGTGCCGCCCTGGAGGCCCTGGTTTACACGGTGGTCCTGGTCGTCACGACCGTTCTGCCCCCGGTCCTGGGGCTCACCACCTGGTGGCTTTACGGACTGGTCGCCGCCCTTTCCGGCGTGTGGTTTTTGCTCGGTGCGTGGAGTTTTTGGAAAGCACCTTCCGACCAACGGGACCGTCCCGCCCGCCGCCTTTTCCTTATCTCCATCGCCCACCTTCCCCTGATTCTCTTCGCCTTGGTGGTGGACCGCTGGTTCGCGATGTGAGCGTGTCCATGCGCTTTCGCGCGTGGCCGCTTCGAATTTGCCCCCTCTCGATTTTCTGGGCGAGGCATTTTTTTTACCGCAGAAAGGCGCAGATGAGCGCAGAAATTGAGGGAAGGTTCACTTGTCGCGCCGATTCTTTAAGTTTTTTATGAACGAAACTCCCACCGCCCCAGGCGCTGCTGAAACCGCCTTTGTGCGCCGCTCTGTCGGTGTCATCGTCGCCCTCAGCGCGGTCATTCTGGCCTTTCTGTTCTGGGTCATTTATTTTGCGCCTCCGCTGGGTGATTCCCCCCGGGAACAAAGCATCCTGCCCCCCCTGAACGCCGCTTTCAACGCCCTCA
>JANOBW010000021.1:0-3250 GCA_031411855.1 Opitutia bacterium | reverse complement strand
TCAACCGCGGTCGCCTCGACAAATCAGTCCACCCCTTCTGCGGCGGCTGCCTCGACGACGTCCGCATGACGACCCGCTACGACGCCGACAACCCGCTCGATTCCCTCTTCAGCTCCATCCACGAGGCCGGCCACGGTCTCTACGAGCAGGGCCTCCCCTCGGAATGGCGCGGGGCCGGCCCCTCCAAGGCCGCCGGCATGGGCGTGCATGAGTCGCAAAGCCGCCTCTGGGAAAACATGGTGGCCCGCTCCACCCCCTTCTGGAAACACTGGGAACCCCGCTACCGCGCCGCCTTCCCGGAACGCCTCGCCCACGTCTCCTCCGACCAGCTCCACCGCGCCTTCCACGCCGTCGCCCGCCAGCCCATCCGGGTGGACGCCGACGAGGTCACCTACAACCTCCACGTCATGCTCCGCTTCGACCTGGAGAAACGCCTCTTCGCCGGGACGTTGCAGGTCAAGGACTTGCCCGCAGCCTGGACCGCCCTCGCCCAGGAACTCCTCGGCCTCACCCCCAAGGACCACAAGGAAGGCTGCCTCCAGGACGTCCACTGGTCCGGCGGCGCTTTTGGCTACTTCCCCAGCTACACCCTCGGCAACATGCTGGCCGCCCAGCTCTGGCACAAAATCCGCCAGGACCTCCCCACCCTCGACGCCGAACTCGCCCAAGGCGACTGCTCGAACCTTCTCAAGTGGCTGCGCACCAACGTCCACCAACGCGGCCGCCAGCTCGACCTCGACGCCCTGGCCGTCGCCGCCACCGGCGAACCGCTCGCCCCCACCCGCCTCCTCGCCTACCTCAAGGAACGCTACGCCCCGCTCTACGGCGTGTGACTTTAACCCGTTGGCGCGCTGCCCTTGATTTCAACGTTGGACGTTCAGCGTTCGATGTTCAACGTTCTGCTTTTTTCCATGCTCCGCAGTTTCCTGCCCCACGCCGACCCCGCCGCCCGTTCCCTTGAACTGGCCGGCAACGAGGCGCGACACCTGGTTTCGGTCCGGCGGGCTCGGATGGGGGAAACAGTGGAAATCCTTGACGGCCAAGGCGGCGTCTGGACCACCACCCTGGCCGCCGCGGGGCGCGACACCGCCACGCTCTCGGTCGAAACCTTCCGCCGCGTCCCGGCCCCGGCACGGCCGGTCACCCTGGCCTTCGCCATTCTCAAGGGCGACAACTCCGAACTAATCATCGAGAAGGCCACCGAGCTGGGCGCGGCCCGTGTGTTTCCGTTGTTCACCGCCCACGGGGAAGTCCGCCTCGATCCCGAACGCGCCGCCGCCAAGGCCGCCAAATGGCGCGCCACCGCCGTCGAGTCCTGCAAGCAGTGCGGCAACCCCTGGCTGCCCGCCGTCGCCGACCCGCAGCCCTTCAACGCCTGGATTGCTTCGTTGCCGAAAGAAACCGCCTGGAAGGCCGTGGCGGCCCTGACCGAAAGGACCCTCCCCGTCTCCTCCGCCTTGTCCCTCGCCCGAACCGCCGGCCAGGAGGGCGCCGGAGCCCTCCTGGCCATCGGGCCCGAGGGTGATTTCAGCCCGGCGGAATACGCCGCCCTGGACACGGCAGGCTTCGCCCCGGTCAGTCTCGGACCGCTTGTCCTCCGCGCCGAAACCGCCGCCATCGTCGGCCTCGCCCTCCTGCTCGACGGGCTGCGCTGAGCCCCACTTCCCCCACACCCACCATGAGACGCTTCGAATACTCCACCCAGGTCTTTGACACCGACACCTTCTTTGCCCGCGGCCATCTCGACCACGAGCTGTTCTACCAGAAGCTGAACAGCTACGGCTTGGAGGGTTGGGAACTCGTCAACGTGTTTGACATGAACCGCGGCCATGGAGCCACCGCCGAGGTCATCGCCGTCTTCAAACGCGAACTGGCGGGTTGAGACTTCTCGCTCCAAATCCTCGGGAGGGCCGGTCGTCCGCATTCACCTGGCGGGGCCCCTCCGGGCCACGCCTCAGGCCAGGGCCTTGCGGCAGAAATCCACGGCGTGGGCGATTTCCTTCAAGCGGTCGGAGCCGCCCGGCACCTTGTATTCAAATTCGATGGTGGCCTGGATGTTCCACTTGCTGTCACGGATCAGGCGCAGCACCTCGGCGATCGGGGTGTCCCCCTCGCCGAACGGGGTGTTCGGGCCGTTGTTGAACTTGCGGTCCTTGATGTGGACGTGGGTCACGCGCTCGTGGTGTTTCTTGAGGAAGGGAACCGGCGATGTGTTGTTGCCCGCGACAAAATGGCCGAGGTCCACGTTGGCCCCGTTGAATTTGGCCAGCGCGAAGGCGGCCTCCCAGTCTTCCGGCTTGGTCGTGGCGTGGCCGTGGTAGCCGACCATGAACTCATGTTTGTCGGCAAACTGGCCGATGCGTTTGAGCTCTTCGGTCTTGTGGGAAATCTCCGTGGAAAGGGCGCGGGCCCCGAGGGCTTTGCCCAGGGTGAAGGCGTAATCGAGCTCGCCGTCGGTCATGCCGAACAGGCCGTCCACCTTGACGATTTCGATCAGAACCCCGGCCGTTTCATAGTTTTTGCGGAACTCCTTCGCCTTGTCCATGGAGACCGACTTGCGCCACTCCCGGATCGCTTCCACACCCTCCGTCTTGGACTTGGCCGCGTCAGCCTTGGGAACACCCATGAAAGCCTCGACGGGCTGGGTTCGCAACTCCACGGCGCTGACGCCCACTTCGATGCAGTTCTTGAGGACATAGTCCCAGGTCATGTTCGGGTTCGCAAAACTGTAGGGCACATTCAGCCCGATCTGGACCCCCGCCACTTTCGAGTTGGGCTTGGCGGGTGTGTCGGCGGCCAGGAGCTGGCCCGTCTGGGACAAAAGGGCGGCCCCCGGAAGGGCGGCGAGGGCGAGCTGGGCGAATTCGCGGCGGGTAAAGGCGGACATGGTCAAGGGGTGAGGATGTTTTGGTCCCGCAGAAAGTAAGGGACTGCTGCCGGGAAGGACCCAAAAACAACCTCCCGCGTTCCCCAGTGCGAGCGGAAAACTTGTTCAAAAAAAAGGATGCCCATCCCCGGTTCCTCTGAAGGACCAGCCTGCCAACGTCTTCCCTTCACTCATGAGGGTGCTACCCGTTTTATTTATTTGTCGGGGCGACAACCCCGGGGCTAAGATTCGCCCCACCCCACTCCCCCGCCTGACCCCACCTCATGAGTGAAGGGAAGACGTTGGCAGGCTGGTCCTTCAGAGGAACCGGGGATGGGGATCCTTTTTTTTTTACAAGTTTTCCGCTCGCACAGGGGAACGCGG
>JANOBW010000020.1:0-3423 GCA_031411855.1 Opitutia bacterium | reverse complement strand
CTGGCTGACGAGGTAGTCGAGGGTCTTGCCCACCACGATGGCGGTGCGGACCTGGTCGAGATGCTCGCGGCTGGACTGGAGTTCCTTGACGATCTGGTCAGGCGAGCGGCGGGTGGCGTAGGCCTGGTTCATGATGTAGTTTTGGAAATCCTTTTCCTCGGCCTTGACGGATTCCTTCTCGGCGATCTCAAGGAGGCCGAAGCGGAGTTTGACGCGGCCGGGGGCGGCGGTCTTGGCGTTTTCCTCGATCTCGGAGCGGTGCTTCAGGACTTCCTCCTCGGAAACGCCGGTGCGCAGGTTCTGCTGGACGATTTCGGAAAGGATCTGGCGGATTTCGCTCTCGATGGCGGACTCGGGCAGGGGGAAATCGAGGCCCTTTTCGAGGGCTTCGGAGACTTCCTGGCGGTGCTGGTTGGCGGCTTCCTGCTTCTGGCGGAGCTCGATGTCGCGGGCCAGGTTCTGGCGGAGCTGGTCTTCGGACTCGACCTTCAGGGCCTTGAGGAACTCGTCGTTGATCTCGGGGAGGACGCGGTCGCGAACCTCATGGACTTCAACGGCGTAGGAGACGGTTTTGCCGGCGAGGGCGGGGACGTCGGAGAAGTCAGACGGATAGGTCTGGGCCACCTCGGTCTTGTCGCCGGCCTTGAGGCCGACGAGGGTCGAGATGACGGAGGCCACGCCGAGGGATTCGTCGCCACCGGCTTCTTCCCAGGTGTTGGACTGGGAGCCGAAGATGGGGCGGTCCTTGACGATTTCGTCAACAGACTGTCCGTCGAGGGTGGCGGTGTAGCTGATCTTGACGTAGGAACCCTTGGCGGCGGAGCCTTCGGATTTTTTGAACTCGGCGCGGGAGACGCGGATCTGTTCGAGGGCGGCGTCCACATCCTCGGTTTTGACGGAGACGGCGACGGGGGAAAGTTTGATGCCCTTGTAGGCGGGAAGGGTGATGGCGGGGATGACATCCACGGTCACGGTGACACTCTCGTCGTTGCCGGTGAGAAGATCCTTGGCCTCGACGTTGATGACCGAGAAGAGTTTCTGACCGCCGTCGCTGAGGGCCTTTTGATAGGCGGAGCGGACGAGGGTCTGGGCGGTTTCTTCCTTGATGCGTGGGCCGAATTTGCGGCGGACCATGTCGGCGGGGGACTTGCCGGGGCGGAAGCCGGGGAGGGCGGCTTCGCGGGTGAAGGCCTGGAGGGTCTTCTTTTCCTCGGCGGCGATTTCGACGGCGGTGAAGGAGACCACCAGTTTTTTGCGGGTGGGGTTGATTTCTTCGACGGTGATGTTCACGCGTGTTTCGGGTTGGTGGTTTGGCTTAAAGGGAAAAACCGGCGAGGCTTAGGCGAGGGTGGGGGCGGGTCAACCCCGGATTTCAGATTTAAGATTTCAAATTTCAGAGGATCGAATCAGAAAAACGGGGCAAAAGGCAGATGAGGCGGGGAATCGGAAGAAGGGAGGAGGGGAAGGGGAGAAAAGGGATTTTTGTGACGATCATGGCCCTGGACCCGTTTTCAGATTTCAGACAAACCGCTTGTCACCGTGGCCTGCTGTGCTGTTTTGGGTGGTCCATGTCACTTACCGGCAAACAAAAACGCCATCTCCGCAGCCTCGCCCAGACGCTGAAGCCCGCCATCCATCTCGGCAAAAACGGGGTCACCGAGGCCGCCGTCCGGGAAATCACCCGTGCCCTCCAGCGCGACGAGCTGGTCAAAGTCAAACTTCAGGAGGCCGACCGGGCTGACCGCGCGGCCCAGGTGGAGGAACTTGTCCGCCAGACCGGGGCCGAGCTGGCCGGCATCGTGGGAGGTTCGCTTTCCCTCTACCTGGCTCCCCAGCCCGACCCTGACCGCAAGGGCGGTCCCAAGATTCGCTTGCCCAAAGTCGAGGTGGGCGATGTCGAGGAAGACCAGGCGGAGGATTGAGGTTTCCGAGCGATGCGCCGTCCGCCCAACCAGTTTTACAGCGAGTTTGACCGCGAGACGCTGGGTCGCCGCGAGAACACGGACCACCGCAGCCCGTTTCAGGTGGACCGAGACCGCATCGTTTTTTCGGGAGCCTTCCGCCGGCTTCAGGCCAAGACCCAGGTCTTCCGGCCGGGTGAGTATGACTTTTACCGGAACCGCCTGACCCACTCGGTCGAGGTGGCCCGCATCGCCCGTTCCTTGTGCGAGCGCCTCAACGCCCACCGTGACGAGTTCACGGTGGAGTTCCACATTGACCCCGACCTGGTGGAGGCGGTCGGCCTGGCCCACGACCTCGGGCATCCCCCGTTCGGCCACATCGGGGAACGCAAACTCAACCGGCTCATGGAGATGCAGGGCGGTTTCGAGGGCAACGCCCAGACCCTCCGCATCCTGACCGACACGATCTACGACCAGCGCGACGGCCGGACCGGCGGGCTGGCCCCGACCCGCGCCCTCCTGGACGGTGTGTTGAAATACAAGGATTTGCGCCGCGAGCTGACCGCCGCCAAGGGTGCCCCGCCGTCCCACCATTTCCTCTACGACAGCCAGGACTCCGTCCGCGCCTTTGTCTTCGGCCTGGAACAGGGCCAGACGCCGCCGGAACCGGTGGCGAAGGTGCGCTCCATCGAATGCCAGATCATGGACTGGGCCGACGACGCCGCCTACTGCCTGCACGACCTGGTGGACGGGGCGCGGGCCCGTTTCATCACGGCGGAGAAACTCAACCGCTGGGAGCTGCGCCAGGAAGGTTTGGACGCGCTCGAAGCCGATGCCTTGGAAAAACTTAGGAAAACCCTGGAGGGCGGCAACCTCGACGCCTTCGCCGGCCGCAAAACCGGCATGTTTGTCGAGGCGGCGCGGCTCGTTCCCCAGAAAAACTTCCTCTCCGCCAAGACCCACCGCCATGCCTGGGGGCTGGCCATTGACGAGCGCGTCCAGGCCGAAGCCAAGCTCTATAAACGACTTGCGACCGAACTCATCTTCCGCGCCCCCGCCATCCAGCAGGCCGAGTTCAAAGGCGGCCGCATCTTGGAAGAGTTGTTCAACACCCTGGCCGACCACGCCTTCCGGCGCGTTCACCAGCCGCTTTGCCTCCTGCCCGAGGAGGCCGCCAGCAGGCTGGCCCTGGCCGCAAACGAGGCCGACCGCTGGCGGATCCTGTGCGACCATCTCACCGCCCTGACCGACGCCGAGGCGGTGCGGGTTTACCGCCGGCTGTTCGATCCCGACCACGGCGGCCTGGGCGACTTGGTCTGAGGTGTGGTAGGCGTTGCCAAGCCCAAAGGGCTTACGGTTCTCAGCCCGGGGTTAGCCAAAACTTCCTATCCTGCGAAACGTTCACACCGGACGCGACCCCTTCGGGTTTGATTGTTGTGCTGGAATCCAGGGATGGTCGGTCTCGAAATCAGTGACATTGGAAAGTTTGAGTTAGTCTTGACGTTGTCGTCATCGTGGCACC
>JANOBW010000019.1:0-4750 GCA_031411855.1 Opitutia bacterium | reverse complement strand
GGTGGCGTCGCGCAGGGCGAGGGTGAGGTCGGCCGGGTTTTGCAGGTTGTAGCCGTTTTGCGCGGCCACGACTTGGAGGTCTTCGAAGGTGATCTGGGTGTTGCCGACGGTTGCGACAATGGGGGCGGCGGACTTTGTTGAAACCACGCTGGCGGTCGGGGCTGGCGTCGCAGGTTTGTCGCAACCGGCGAGGAGGAGGCCAAGGGCAAGAAAGCTGTGGCTGAGTGCAAGGGTAACTTGACTTGTTGCAAGAAGCTGCGTATGTCTGGACATATTATGAGAACAACAGTGAGATTACCCGATAGTCTCCATGCGGAGGCGAAACGTTTTGCGCGGAAGCAGCATACGACGGTGACGGAGTTGATGACCGACGGCTTGCGCTTGATAATGAAGAGTTCCGGCGCGAAGGCGGAGAAAATTGTGCCCCTGATTTTGCCGGTGTGTTCGGCGTCCCTGAAATCAAAAGGGCCTCGCGGCCAAGGCCTGCCCCCGGGAGCTTCGGAATGGAGCGCGGGAAAGTGGGAGGAATGGTGTGAACTGAATGAGAAGAAGGGCTCCTGAATCCTGAGCCATGTATCTCCCCGACGTAAACATTTGCCTGGCAGCTTTTCGAACTGACCACACCAACCATCTTGAGTCCCGGCAGTGGTTGAGAACGGTTTATGTCAACGAGGCGCGAGTGGGAATGAGCCCGCAGGTGCTTTGCGCGGTGGTGAGAATCACAACCAATCCAGCGTTTATGGGAGGGAATCCCTCGAGCTTGGGGGATGCTTTGACTTTTTCCCAAGCCCTGATTGACCACCCCAATACCGTGCTGGTCGGAGCCACGAGGGAACAATGGGTGGAGTTTTGCAAAGCCTGCCGGGCCTCCGGAGCAAAGGGAAACCTCGTTTCCGATGCTTGGTTTGCGGCCATTGCGATTGAACACGGTTGCACGTGGGTGACGAACGATACCGATTTTGCCAAGTTTCCTGGTTTGAAGTGGCAAAAACCGCAATTGTGATGGTGTGGTTTGGTAGGGGCCGCTCTCCGTAGCGGACCGTGTGATGGTGGTGTTTACGATAATGCTACCGGACGTTTGCGGAGAAATGTCCCTACCCAAGGCAGGCAAGGCAGCGGGCAGGATGCCCACGCTCCGTTGCGAGGCAGCCGGACTGCTCGGAGAGCCGTCCCTACCTTTTTTAGAAATTGGGGAACTCGGGGGCATTGCCGTAAGTGTATGAGATGCGGAGGACGATGTCCTTGAGTTTGGCGAAGTTGACGTTCCGGTTGGCGGGGTTCTCGGTGTTGATGCGGAGAATCCACTCGGTGGTGCCGACGGGGCGGTTGGCCAGGCCGGCGTTGTCGAACTCGGTGAGGGGGCGGCCTCCGGTGGCACCGTTGATGCGGACGGGGAAGGCGGTGGCGAAGACGGTGCGGTTGAGGTTGTCCACGTTAAAGGTGAGCTTCATCAGGTCATCGCTGGCGGGCGGGTTGGCCCAGTAGCGGCGCATGGTGACCATGCCGCTTTGGATCAGGTCCACCTCGGCGACCTGCTGGTCGCTGAAGCCGGATTCGGCGTAAACATCGGCGGCGATGCTGGCCAGGCGCATGTTCCAACGGCTGCCGGTGGAGGGGAAGTAGGAGTTGTCCTCAATGCCGAGGGGGAAACGGAGTTCGAGGGAAGGGTTGATCCCGTTGTAGGGGTTGGCGACGCGGTTGTTTTCCAGGTAGTTGCGGAAATCGGCGATGCTTTGCTCCAGGGTGTAGCCCCGAGCGGGGTCTGGCTTGTAGCCGAGTATGTGTTCGCGGAAGGAGATGGGGATGGCGGAGATAGGGGCGGAGCGGTTGGGGCCGCGCACGCTAACCACGTTGATGCGGCGGAGCTTGCTGTCCCAAGCGCGGAGGGCGTCGAGGTAGTCCTTGGCCTCGTCGGCCCCTCGGACGATGAAAAGGCTGTCGAGCTTTGTGAACTTGTCGAAGAGGGTGTTTTCGAGGGCGGGTGGTTCCTGACAGTTGTCAGGGGTAATGATTGGGTTGCGGTAGGCCTCGGTCCATTCGTATTCGAGGGTTTTGGCGAGGCGGTAGAGGCGGTCTATGGAGTAGTCGAGTTCGGCCTGGGCACGTTTTTCACTGTCGGAAGCGGCCACCCGGAAGGAGGGGTCTTGGAAGTAGAGGGAGGAGGCGGTGTCGCGGGCATGGGCGAGGTCCTCGATGAGGCGCTCCATCTGGGCCTTCATGGTATCGAGTTTAAGTTCCGCCTGGGTTAATTGATTTTCGGCCCTTCTGATCGCTAGTGAATAGTTGGCGACTTGGAGTAAACTTTTCTTTATTTCAGCTTCCAATTGAATGTCAGCAACTCGGGCGTTTTGAAGCAGTGTAATTAACCTTTCAGCAGCTGAAAGGACTCCATTTGTGGTTGATGCTATTGCGGACCCCACCACTGGAATACCACTAGTAGCACCTCCAACACCTTTTGCCACATCTAGGGTTAGCAAAGGAACGGCGCTTGATTCACTATTTAAACCTTCTTGTAGTAAACTTTTAGCCATTACTCCTCCTGCGCCACCAAACACTGCAGAAAGGGCTGTGGCCTTGTCCGTATTCATAAACTTCTGGGCATCCTTAGCAAAGGCACCGCCGTTAATGATTTGGATTTCTGTGTTGGCCCAACGTGAATATTCGATCGAGGAATAGAGGTTACTGAGGTTGGTTCGTGCTTCTTCGATGGTAAGCTTGGCATCAAGAATCGCCGCCACTTGGGCTCCATACTCTCCCAATCCCTTGGCATCGGCATTGGGATAATTGGCCAGGAGGTAGTTGAGTTTGGTGTTAAAGAAGTTTTTGAAATCCTTCTGGTCCGTCACGGTGGCGAGGTTGTTATAGCCAGTGGGACTGATGTTAACTTCAATGCCCGTGAGCAACTTGAGTGGGGTGATGTAGCTTTGGCGTTGGTTTTGGAGTTCGTTTCTGAGGTCGGCTTGGTTGCGGTCGAAGGTGCGTTTTTCCTCACGGGCTCTGATTTCGGCTTCGCGGGCGTCGGCGACTGCTTCCTGGGCGTCTTGGTAGATGGCGGAAAAACTTTCGTTGGGGATGAAGCTGCCGTCGTTGCCCAAGGGGTTCACGCCGGCGTTGATTTTATCGAAGAGATCGGAGGCGATTTTGACTTGGGCCGTGAGGCTGCCGCCCTCGTTTTGGGCGAACTGGGTCTCGGTTTGGCCATTGGCCATGAGGGCCATCATCAGGTAGCTTTGGGTGGCGGCGACCTTGGCTTCTTCCTTGGCTTCAGGGAGGGCGGTGTCGTCTTGGAGGCTGTGCCGCCAGAGAAGCTTGGCTTTTTCGACACGGGCCTGGGCCTGGCCATCGGCGGCGGCGGAGAGTTGCCAGTATTCGTTTTTCTGGGGGATGGGGGCACCGGAAAGGGTGCTGTCGGTGAAGGTGAGGTATTGGGGAAACTGCGGGTAAGGCGGTGCCTTGCTGGGATCGGGAGCGGCGCGGAGGATGGACGGGCCAAAGGCGCGGATGGCAAAGGCGGCGTATTGGATGCTTTGTTGGAAATCGAGGGCGGAGGTTTCAAGGGCGGCGGTTTCTTCGCGGGCTCCGGAGGGGATGGGAAGGCGCTCGGGGACTTTTGAAGGGTCAACCAAGCGGGGGTAGCGGATGCGGAGCGCGTCAATCATGCCTTGCAGGCCACGGAGGGTCTGGCCTTGGAGGAGTTCGTTGATGGTTTCCGCCATCACACGGGGATAATTATATTGATGGGGATCGGTCTGAGTGGGGGTGGTTTTGAGGTTGGCGTATTGGTCGTCGAAGGCGGCTTCGAGGAAGTTAAAGTAAAGGTAGTTTTTGCCACCGGCGGAGGCGGAAGAATAGGTTTTGACGATGTCGTCCCAGCCGTAGCGCTCGGGGAAACCTTGGCGGTAGGCGCGGCCCATGGAGAGGTTGGCGGGCACGTCCTGAATAACGAGAAAGTCCTGGACCGTGGTGTAAGGGGTCCAGTATGCGGGGGTGCTTTCCACCCCATTAATGATCTTTTTGAGGGTGTAGTTTACTTTGACGGATACCGTGTAGAGGGAAGACCCCACGTTTGGTGGATCAGGGTAAACATAGTCCGCAGTGCCGGGAACAGAGTTTATTCTGGCGGTGACGCTTGAGTAACTGGGGCCGCTAAGATCATCCACTTGGTCGCCGTTCAGGTCCCAGGCGTAGCCAATGATCTTGATATCGAGACCGCGTTTGGGCGTGGCCTCGGCATAGAATTTGATGAGATCTGTGGCGGGAGTTGATGCTGATGCCGTTTTGCGGGCGAGGCGGGGGTTGGCGTAGAAATTGACGACTACGGTGTCGTCCGTGGAACCCAGTTTGTTGACCGCAAAGGTCGGGTCGGCGATGCCGTCGAGTCCACGGACATCCTCGGTGGCTCCGTGGGTGTCGTTTTGGACGACGGTGTTATCCGTCTTGGTGATTTGGAGGCGTGGTGTGTAGAGGCGTTGGGTGTCGGTGCCGGTGCTTGTATTGGAGATGACAAACGTGGACTGCCAGGTGGTGTTAATCTGTTCGGCGGTAATGCTGCCTCCGACGGTTTTTTGCTCATCCCAATCCCCGTCGCCATTAAAATCCCATTTCCAGCTTTTGATCTGTGACAAGGGGACGCTGGGGGAATTTGGAGCGCTGTCCGGGAGGTAAGAAAAGATCACGGCTTCCCCTTCGGAAACCTCGTAAGGGCGGACGAGGAAACGGAGGTATTGGGCACCCTGGGCCAAGGGAGCGG
>JANOBW010000018.1:0-17990 GCA_031411855.1 Opitutia bacterium | reverse complement strand
GGCGGCGGCCTGGAGGGTGAGCGGTGTGGTGGCCGGGCGGACCTGGCTGGCCGGCAGACTGGTGAAGGAAGGGGCGGTGCCGTTGACATTGGCGAGACCCGGCGAGGTGGCGAAGGCGACCACGGAGGAACTGGCCGGAGTGGCGTAACCCTGTGAGGTTCCGGGAGTTTGCAGGCCAAAGCCCACGGCGGCCAGCGGGGTGCTGTCGGCCTGGGCGAGGCGGAGGTATTCCCCCGTGCTGGCCAGGCTGAAACCGGTGTTGAAGGCACCTGGAAGGCCACCTGAAGCCCCGAAGGTGATGAAGCCGCGGGGGCCGACAAAACTCAGGGCGGGGATGCGGTATTTGGTGCGGCCGACCTCGCCGGGATCGTCGCTCAGGTAGAGTCCGCCGAGGGCGACGGGGAAGAGGGCGGCGTTGTAGAGCTCAACGAAGTCGGCGGAGCCACCGGCGGCGGACCATTCGCTGAGTTTCAAGGAGGAGGTGGAACCCAGCGCGGCGGCGGCGCTGTTGGCCGAGCCGCGGGTGGGGCTGGTGAGGAGGGCCCAGGTGCCGTTGCCGAGCCGGCCGATGGAGAGGTCGGGGAGCTGGGAACCCCAGGTGATGCGGTCCAAAATGTAGCCGGAGGGGCTGACCAGTTCGAGACTGTCCACGAGCGGCACGGGACAGTTGAGGTGGGCGGAGTTGACGGTGGAGCCGGGCTGGGCGGGGTCGGCCCAGACGGTCAGAAAGGCTCCCGGAGCCACGGAAACCCCGGTGGGAAACGACCAACTGACCTCGGGATGGCGCGGGTCGCGCAGTTGCCAGCCGGAGAAGTTTTCGGTGGCCGTCCCGGTGTTCAGGAGCTCGATCCAGGACGGGCGGGAGGCCCAGGGGGCGTTGTCGCCGGCGATGTTTTTGAGAAGGATCTCATTGAGCCGGACGGAGCTGGTTTCGTTGGCCTGGTTGGGCAGGCCGGGGCTGGGGTAGGGCAGGGTGCCGACACTGCCGAAGGGGTCGGAAAGGAGACCCTGGGAGACCCCTTCAGCCTGTGGGCCGTAGGTGCGGGAGTCCATGAGGACACCGTCGGGGCTGACGAGGGTGAGGGTGGCGCCGGAGGCGGGAAGGGTGAAATCCAGACTATCGCCCCGTTTTCGACCGCGCTGGCAGTAAAAGCGGAGGCATTCTCCGGGGTCCATGATGGAGGGCGCGGTGAGGCGGAAGAGTTCGGAACCGACACCGAACTGGAGGCCGGTGAGGTCCACAGCCAGCGTGCCACTGATGTCCCGAATCTCGATCCAGTCCTCTTCTCCGGGAGCGGGGTTGGCGAGCCATTCGCTCAGAATCTGGCCGCGGGCGGGGACAAGGAATGCGACCGCGTTGGCTTGGCCGGGAGTGGGGGGGCTTGGCTTCCAGTTTCCGTTGAGCCGGGAGAAGCCGTATTCAAAGGACTGAGGACCGTAGCGGACTCCGTCCACGACGCTCCCGTTGGAGCTGACGAGGGAGATGTCGCCGCCCCGGCCGTCGAGGATTCCAAACTGGAAGTAGCCGCCGACGGGGGGAGTGTTGGGGGGAAGGATCCGGAGCACGGCGTAAGCTCCCGGGGCGAGGCTGGAGCCGGCGGGGAAAACGAAGGTGCCGGCGTCGCTGTTCACGGACCATCCCGAAAGGTCGGCGGTGGCGGTGCCTTGGTTGGCGAGCTCCACGAAGCCCTGGGGGACCCCTTCGACAGGCAGAAGGGCAGGGTTCACAAAGAACTCGCTGAGAATGACATCGGAGGGAGTGGCGGTGCTGTTGGCCGCGCCGGGCGTGCCCTTGGCCGCGTTGCTGGCCTTCCAGTTATAGGGGGAGTTGGGGTCGCCGTCGGGGTTGATGATCTCCAGGGTGTTGCCGCCGCCATCGGGCGCGGGGGGCCAGGGGCTTTTGTCGTTGTAGGTCACGCTGGTGACGGTGCCACCGGTGGCGTTGACGAGGGCGAGGCGCTCCCCGCTGTTGTCGAGGGAACCGCCGAAGAAGCCGAAGACGGCGACGCCGGGGAACTGGGCGGCGAAGACGGCGGGCGTGTTGTTGCTGGCGAGGACGAGGCGGCCGCCGGGGTTGAGGATGGTGTCGAGCGGGAAGACGTAGTCCACGCCGTCAAAGGACCAGCCCCCGAGACTCACCGGCGTGGCGCCGGTGTTCTGGATCTCGATGAACTCGGCGGCGTTGCCGCCTTCGGCGAGGGAGGGGTTGTAGTTGAGCTCGGTGATGCGGACGGAGGGGACGTTGCGCCCGTAGGTGAAGGTGGCCTCGTTGAGGGCGGACCAGACACCGGTGGCGCTGAGGACGCGGGCCTTGACCGTGGTGGTGGTGGAGAGCAAACCCAGCGTGCCGGAGTAGGCCAGGGCGGAGGGGGCGCCGCTGGCGGCGAAGGTGGTGGCGGTGGTGGGCGTGTAAACCACGTGGGGATCGTTGCCATCGAGGGTGTAATAGACGGTGCCCGAGCCGCCGGGGTTTTTCATGGCCACGGCAGAGCCGGCCGCGAGGGTGCCGGTGCCGATGATGGTGCCGGAGGCGTCGTTGAGGCGGAATTCGGGAGCGGCCACGGCGGGATAGAGCCCGGCGGTCTGGAGCTGGGTCATGACCGTGGCGGGGCGGGCCGGGAGGTAGGTGCCGGTGACGCGGGTGTTTTCGGCCAGCCAGTGGCTTTCGCGGGTGTAGAGGGCGTAGGTGCCGTTTTGGTAGCGGTGGAAATCGCGGCGGTAGTCGCCCCAGCGGCAGCTTTCGGCCACGATGGGTTTGTCGAGGACGGCGGCCCATTTCTGCCAGCGGGCGACATTGGCGGAGAGGGTGAGGGCGCCGCCGGGGGCGATCATGTGGCGGTGGACGCGGTCGGCGAAGTCGAGTTTGTATTGGGCGTGGCTGAGGAGCTTGGAGTGGAGATCGCTGGGGAGTTTGTAGCTGTTGGGGTCGGCGTTGACACGGTCTATCGTGCCTTCGAGGAGCGTGTTTTCCTCATCCCAGGGGACGTATTGGTATTTCCCCTCGGCCGGGTTGGCGGCGGTGGCGCGGCGGCGGAAGGCATACCAGTTCTTGACGTTGCCCCAGTCCTCCGCGCCGACGAAGAACTGCATGAGGAGGTAGTCAACGTATTGGTTCACATCGAGATACGTCTTCATCTGGTCGTAGAGCGCGTTGGTGGTGACGGCGGTCATGGCCGTCATGCTGGTGTAGGTGGCGTCGGCCCCGTTTTTGGCCACGCCCTCGTGGATGATGGAGTAGTCGGCCTTGTCGCCGCCGAGGTGGGCGCTGACGAAGCCCTCGACGGGCTGCTCGGCAAAATCGTAGGTGCCCCAGTAGAGCCCGTTGATGAAGAGGTGGAAGAAACGGTGGTGGCTGGCCAGGCGGCCCATGTCGCGGAAGGTGTCCTTGATGAAGGCGTCGCGGAAGCGGCTGGCGCGGGTGCGCTGGAAGTTGCCGAGGGAGTTGGCTGAGTCGCTCCAGTGCCGCCAGGAGGCGCCGAAATCGGGGCGGAGGATGAGGTCGTCAAACTCTTTGACGGGGGAATCGGGGAAGACTTGGTAGGTGAGGGAGCCGTTTCCGTAGTCGCCCTTGAACTTGATCTGGAAGCCGTGCTTGGGGTTTTTCAACGGGTCGCGGCTGGCGTTGCCGTGGCCGCTGATGCCGCAGGTTTCGGAGAAGGCGGTGGAGCCGTCGGGCAGGATCATCTCGACGGAGCCCTTCTTGTAGGCGAAGGCCTTGTTGATGACGTTCGGGTAGGCGTAGAGGCCGGTGGTGTTGAAGATGTCGGCCATGGGGATGACCATGGAGACGAGGGGCAGCTCGCGCATGCCGTCCTTGAAGCGCTGGAGTTTGGCCGCATCAACGGCGGAGGAGGGGGTGAGCGGGTCGGTGCGGAGGGGATCGGTGTCCATCTCGTAGTCGGCGGGGACGAGGCCGGCGGTGGCCGAGGCGGGGGAGAAGACATTGGTGCCGTAGCCCGTGCCCCAACTGGCGGGGAAACCGGCGGGCGTGTTGTTTTGGGAGAGAATCTGGTCTAGGAAAAGATAGCTGTGGGTGACCGGGAGGCTGGGGATTTTGCCGGGAGCGAAGGCGACCGCGCGGACGCAGGTGGTGGCGCTGATGGAGATGGGGCCGGTGTAGAGGGTGCCGGTGCCGGCGGTGGGCTCGGTGAAGTCCGTGGTGTAGCGGATGGTGGCGGTGGGGTCGGTGTCGGCCAGGATGAGCTGGAAGGCATCCTTGAAGTAGCCCCGGGTGACGTTGAAGGCGGGCTTTGGGGTGCCGGCGAGGAGGGTGCTGGCGGGGTTGGCGGCGCCGGGGGTGGGGGAGGCGAAGAAGCGCAGGGCGGAGTCCCCGGCCTGGAGCCCGTAGCTGTAATCGGTCCGCTGGGAGGGGAACTGCGTGATCCCGAGGACGGCGTCGTAATCGGCCGGGTATTGGGTGGCCGGGGCGCGGGGAGACTCGGGGGCGACGAGGGCGAGGTAACCGCCGTTCTCGTTGAGGGTGAAGGAAGTGTGAAGCCTTGGGGAGGCGGTGGTGTTGAGGTTGTCGGCGGCGGGGGTGGTCTGGGCGGGGCGGCGGTTGTTGCCGGAGGCCCAGACGACGAGGTATTTGTTGGGGCCGAGCGACCAGCCGGGGAAGACCCACTGGCCGAGGTCGGCATGGTCGTTGGTGAGGGCCCAGCCGGAGAGGTTCACGGTCGAGGGGCCGGGGTTGTAGATTTCGATCCAGTCCTCCTGCACGCCGTTTTCATCGGCCAGGCCGAGGCCGTTGGAGGCGAGGAACTCGGTGAGGACGAGGTTGCCGTGGCCGGAGGTGCCGAGGGTCGCGTTCCAGCTGCCGCCGGCAAACGGGTTGGGGGAGGCGGCCAGATCGGTGATGCCATGCCCTGCGGCCCAGGCGAAGGAGACGCTGCCGGTGGCGGGCTGGGGAAAGGTGAAAACGTAGGGGCCCTGGCCGGAACCGGTGACGGCGGTGGCGGGAGCGCCGGCGACAAGGAGGTCGGCGGCGTCCACCCCGGTGACGGGCTCGGTGAAGCGGACTTCCACCTGGGTGAGCGCGGCCAGGAACGAACCGGCCGCCGGGGTGAGCGTGGCCACGGCGGGGGCGACGGAATCGGTGAGCGTGTAAGTCCATGAGCCGGAAGGGACGAAGGCTCCGGTGCCGGCCTGGCCGGCGATGCCGTGGTCCCCGGCCCAGACGAGGTTGACGGTGCCGGCCGGCGGCTGGGTGAAGGTGAAGACGTAGGGGCCGGCCCCGCTGCCGGTGACGAAGAGTCCGGCGTCGCTGTTGACGAGGAGGTCATCCGGATCCACCCCGGTGACCGCCTCGGAGAAGGTGACGCTGACGGAGGTCAGGCTCGACACGGTGGCCGAGGCCGCCGGGGTGAGGGAGGTGACGGTGGGCGCGCCGAAGAGGGCGGTGGCGGACGCGAAAAGGCACAGGAAGGCGAAGGGGCGTTTCAACATGGGGGAAGGAGGGTAGGATGGGAGCCGGACAGGGTGGAAGGGCTGCCGGAAGCATGGGCGGAAACACATCCGCTGGCGACCCGGAAGTTGGCAGGATTCCGTGGGGAAAACCTGAAGGAGGCGATGGGAGCGCCAGGCACCAGTCCAGCGTCGCATGTGCGGACGATCCACGCGCCGGGCTGGCCCCAGTATTCCCAGGAGGGCTTCCGCGTCAGCCCCTGGGGATCAGGGGCTGACGAGCTTGAGGCGGAGGAAGCGGGCGCCGACACCCTCGCCGAGGACCGTGCGGTAGGTGACCGTCTCGGTGCCGTCGCCCTCGTCCACGGTGGAGATGGTTTCGACGGGGCCGGGCGCGCTGGACCAGGTGCCGAGGGCGTCGGCGTATTCGACGGTCCAGGTGATGGTTTCGAGCAGTTTCTGGCGGCGGACGGAGAGCTGGAGGGCGGGTCGGGGGCCGGTGCCGGGATCGTAGGTGGTGAGGCTGGCGGAGGGGAGGCGGGCGTTGCTGTCGCGGGAGTTCGGGTTGAGACCGAGGGCGAACTCGACGAGGTTGGGCAGGCCGTCCTTGTCGGGGTCGGCGGTGAGATCGGTGGTGCCGCCGAAGTTGGTTGTCTGCCAGGTGCTTAGGCTGGGGCGGTCGTCCGCGCCGGGGCTGGCGGCGGCGGCCGAGGAGGCGCGCCAGCTGGAGCCGAGGGAGGGATCGGGGCGGGTTTCGGGGCTGACGAGGACGAGGGCCGAGCCGGTGCCGGAGGTCTGGGTTTTGGGCCAGGGGCCGGTGGTGGTCTCGTTGTAAACGAAGCTGGTCAGCGTGTTGCCGAGGGAATCGAGGAGGGTGAGCCGTTCGGAGCCGCTGAGGTTGCTGCCGTTGACAAACTTGCCGACGACCTTGGCGGAGTTGCCGTAGCGGTAGGCGAAGGCGGCGGGTTTGGAGACCAGGACGGCGCGGGCCCCGGGGGCGAGGTCCACGGGATCGGCGGAGGCGGGGGCGATGTCGAGGCCGCTGGAGAAGGAGAGCCCGGTGAGGTCCACGGGGGAGGCGGAGGGGTTGTAGAGTTCGAGGAATTCAAACTCCGAATCATCGGTGAAGCCGGCCGCGATCTCGGCGGCGGTGGGGGCGGAGGGTTTCCACATGATCTTGGAGATGATGAGGTTGGAAGGGGCGGGGGCGGTGGTGCCGACGGAGAAGGTGGCCTCGTTGAGGGCGGACCAGACCGTGCCGTTTTTGACGCGGGAGCGGACGGTGACGGAGCCGGTGAGGGGCACGGGGGCCGCGTAGGTGAGGGCGGCGGGGTTGAGGGTGCCGCCGGTGAGGCGCGGGTCGGAGCCGTCGAGGGAGTAGTAGATGGTGCCGAGCGCGTTTGGGTTGGAGATGGCGAGGTTGTAGTTGGAGGCGACGCGGCCGCCGTGCTGGGCGTAGGCGGGGGCCAGGAAGAGGGCGGAGGTGGTGACGGCCGGGTCCACGCGGGGGAAGAGCGGGTTGGCCTTGGTCTTCATGGCGGCGAGAAAGATCGTCAGCCGGTTGGGGATGAGGGCGAGCATGCGGTTCTTCTCGGCGAGCCATTCGACGCCCCGGGTGTAGGTCACATTGGTGTTGGGGGCGGCGCGGACGGGGGCGCGGTTGTCGCCCCAGCGGGCGGATTCGCAGCGCATGGCGGCATCAATCTCGTTGAACTGGCGGTTGCAGATGGCGGTGATGCCGGCGGAGGTGAGGACGCCTCCATTGTAGCACCATTTCTGGATGCGGTCGGCGAAGCGCATGCGGTATTCCGCGTTGGTGGAGAGTCGCTGGTGGATGAAGGTGGGGGTATCGGCCTGGTTGCAGTCGGTCAGGAGTGAGTTCACCCCGGTGCCCGAGATGGAGGCGGCGATGGTCTCCTCGGTATCGGTGCGGAGGACGTGTTCGGCGTCCCAGGAGTGGAAGCGCCAGCGGCCGGTGGGGCTGGTGCGGCGGTAGGAGGCATACCAGTTCTGGTGGGACCAGTCGAAGTTGTTGAGGGCGAAGTTCATGACCATGTAGTCAATGAACGCGTCAATGTCCAACTTGGCCCCGGCGTTGGCGTAGTTGGTGCTGTTGCTCAGATCCACCCCGTTGGCCACGGTGGCGAGCATGGCCAGGTAGTTCACGTAGGCGGTGTTGTTGGTCTTGGTGGCGGAGGTGAGGGCGGGGTTGACGTAGGTGCCGTCGGAGAGGCAGTCGTCGTTGGCGTGGTAGTTGGGGTTGTGCTTGAGCACGTCCCAATCCTCCGAGTTTCCGCCCTGGTAGGCGGCCTGGAAGTCGGCGGAGGGTTTCTCGTGGAGGGTGTAAAGACCCCAATACATGCCGTTGAGGTAGAGGTGGATGCGGCGGGAGTGGGTGCCGGCGTAGCCCATGCTCCGCTGGGTTTCGGCGGCGGTCTCGTCGCGGATGTAGTCACCCCGGGTGCGCTGGACGTCGTCGGTGGCGTGGAGCCAGGTGTTGCCCATGCGGGCGTCGAGGACGAACTTGCCGTAGGTGCCGACGGCGGTGTCGCCATAGACATTGGTGGAGACGGAGCCCTGGGCGTTGAAGTTAAGAGAGAGCTTGTCCACCTTCCACCGCGTCTGGCTGGTGCCGCCGAAGACGTGGGAAGTTCCTTCGATGGCGAACTGTTCGCCGGCGTTGGGCGTCAGGCTGCTGCCGGTGGAGTTGATGAGTTCGAGGCTGGCGGCCTTGTCGAGGCCCTCCTGGGGGACGGGGGAGATGGCGGGGTAGATGCCGGAGGTGCCGAAGAGTTCGGACCAGTCCATGACGAGCGAGACCGAGGGGATGGACATGAGGTCGTTGACGGTGCATTTGCTGGCAGGGTCGGCATGGTTGACGATGGCGGGGTCCATGGCCCAGTCGTAGGTGCCGTAGTGGCTCCAGGCGGCGGCGGCGGGGTAGTTGGCGGGGGGGGCGGTCTGGGTCAGGACCTGGGCCGGGAAAAGGTAGGTGTGGGAATCGGTCTTGGACGGGCCGAAGCCGGTCTTGACGGCGCGGGTGCGGAGGACGGTGGTGCCGGTGATGCTGATGGTGGCGACCGGAAGGGAGAGGGAGTCGAGGGCGGGGACGCTGGTCACGCCGCTGCCGCCCACGGTGGGGACGGAGCCATTGGTGGTGTAGAGCAGGGTGGAGCCGGGGGTGGGGCAGGAGAGGGTGACGTTGAAGGGCGCGCTGAAGATGCCGCGGTCAACGTCGGTGCCGGTGCCTTTGACGAAGTCCGGCACGGAGGTGGCGGCGTTGGCGGCATTCGGTGTCGGCGTGGTGAAGTAGCCGTAGGCAAGGGATGCGGGATTGGTGGTGGTGGTGCCGTAGGAGGCGCGCGGGTTTTGGGCGGGGTAGGTGCCGAGGGTGGCGTCGAAGGTGGAGAGGACGACATCGGGACCGGTGGGGGCGGGCCGTGAGAGCCGGAGGAAACCGGAGGTGGCGAGTTTGAAGTTGGTGTGGAGCTCGACGTTGCTGATCTGGCGGTTTTTGCCGGAGGCGAAGACGAGCAGGCGCGCGTTGGGGTTGAGGAGGGTGCCGACGGGGAAAGTCCATTTGCCGGGGAGGAGGGCATTGTCGGTCAGTTTCCAGCCGGAGAGATCGGCGGGGGTGGCGCCGGAGTTGTGGAGTTCGATCCAGTCGGAGTTGTCGCCATCCATGTCCGCCACGGTGCCGGGCAGCATGGCCGTCATGGGGTTGTCGGCCATGAACTCGCTGATGTAAACGGAGTTGGCGTAGGGGTCGGACGGGATGGCGGTGGTGAAGGTGGAGACGGCGGAGTAGGTGGTGCCGTTGGCGTTGGTGGCGTAGGCCTTGAAACTGTAACCGGTGCCGGAGGTGAGGCCGGTGGCGGTGACGGTGAAGACGCCGGTGGTGCCGGTGGCGGTGAGGTTGCTCACACCGGTGCCGCCGAGGAGGGGGTTGCTGTTGGTGGCGGTGGGGGCGAGGACGACGCCGCGGGCGGTGACGGCCGCGCCGTTGTCGGTGGAAACATTCCCTCCGAGGGTGGCCTGGCCGGAGGTGATGCCGGTGCTGGTGGCGGAGGCGAGGGAAGGGGGAAGCGGGGTGACTCCGGCGTCGTAGCCGATGCCGTCGTAAACGGAACGGTTGTTGGCCCCGGTGCCGCGGCGGATATAGATTTTGAGTTTGCCGGTGGCGTCGGTGGTGGCGTTGGGCAGGGCATACCAGACGCGTTTCTCGGTGGGTGTGGGCGTGGAGGTGATGGTGGCGCCGATGCCGTTGTTGGATGTATCCACTAGAGTGCCGGCGTAACCGGCATTGTCGAAGTCAACATAGGTTGTCCAGGTGGTCCCGTTCACGCTGGCATCAATGTGCCACGTTTCGGCGGCGGTGGCCAGGGCCCGGCCGATCATGTAGAGTCGCATGCCGGTGTAGGTTGTGTTGGGGGTGAGACCGGTGATTTCGGTGCGGAGCGGAACGTCAACTTCCGGGGTGTTGTTGATCTCGTATTCCGTCGTGTTGTAGGCGACGAGGGCCGGGCCGGTGGTGCGGAGGGTCCACTTGTTGTCCGAGGTGCTGCTGGTGGCCGTCCACCAGTCGTCCAGCGAGTTGGTGGCGTTGTTGTAGGTGTTCCCGCCCGCACCGCCGAGGGCGTCCACGTAAACTTGGGCGGCGCCAGCGCGGGAGGACGCGACCAAGGCGAGGGCGGTGAGAAGCGGGCGGACAAGGGCGTGTGAACGCGGTTGTCCCAGGAAGTGGGTCAGGCTCATGCGGTTGGGGTGAGGGAGGAGGGTAGTGCTAATAAAAAGCAAACAAAGCCGCCTGACAACTTTGCTTTTGGGGTAATTGCCCCATCCAGTTCCCGTCCCTGGGGGGAACGCAGCGTTGGTGGGGGGAGGGAGTCAGGGAGGTCCGGCCGGCTGGCGGTAGCGGTCGGCCAGGTTTTCCGGCATGGCACTGGGGACGTAGGGGACGCCGCTGCCTTGGTCGCCCTGAGGTTTGTAGTGCTGGCTGCCTTGGGTGGGCTCGGGGACGTAGGAGGTTTGGCCGCTTTCGGTTTTCCACCAGGTCAGCCAGGTGGCGGAAAGTTGGGCGACGACCTCGGGACGTTTCCCGGCGAGGTTGGTCGTTTCGAGCGGGTCGCGGGCGGCGTCGAAGAGTTCCCATCCGTTGCCATCCACCTCGGCGAGAGTCCAGTCGGCGGTGCGGATGGCGCGGTTGTCCCTATATTGGAAAAACATCGGTGAACTCCGCCGCCAGGTTTGGCCTTGGAGGAGGGGTAAGAACGACTCGCCGGCCACGGCGGGCGCGGGAGGTTGGCCGGCCTGGGCGGCGGCGAGGAAGGTGGGCAGGACGTCGGCGATGTGGACGGGACTGGCCTCGATGCGCCCGGGACGGCCGAGGTGGCCGGCGGGCCAGGAGGCGATGGCGCCAGTGGTTATGCCGCCGCCGTGCTGGCTGATCTTGTAGAGCCGCCAGGGGGTGACGCTGGCGTAGGCCCAGCCGGTGCCGAGCTGCCAGTTGGAGTTTCGCTCGCCCGGGAGTTTGCCCTGCTTCAGAAGTTGCTGGTCCAGCACGGAAAAGGAGTCGGCCCCGTTGTCGCTGAGAAAGAGGACGAGGGTGTTGTCGGCCTGGCCGGAATCGGCGAGGGCCTGCATGACGCGGCCGATGCCGGCGTCCATGCGTTCGACCATGGCGGCGTAAACGGCCATGCGGAGGTCCTCAAGGTCGCGCTGGGCGGGGGTGAGGGAGTTCCAGTCGGGGAGGTTTTGCGGGTAGGCCGGGAGGGACGAGTCGGCGGGGACGAGGCCCATCTGTTTCTGGCGTTGGAAACGGGCCTCGCGGACGGCCTGCCAGCCGGCGAGGTAGCGGCCGCGGTGGCGTAGGATATCGGCGGCGGGGGCCTGGAGGGGGTTGTGGGGTGTCTGGTAGCTGAGGTAGAGGAAGAAGGGTTTTCCGGCCTGGCCGGGCGGAGGGTTTTTCAGGAAGGCGAGGGCGCGGTCGGTGAAGGCGTCGGCGCTGTAGTAGCCGGGGCCGAAGTCCTGGAACGGCTGGCGGTCGAGGCGGTAACTCGGCGCGCCGGAGAAGTGGTCGGCGAAACCTTCGAGGAAACCGAAGAAGTGGTCGAAACCGCGGTCCAGGGGATGGCCGGGCAGGTGCCATTTGCCGACGAGGGCGGTGCGGTAACCGGCCTCCTTCAGGCGTTCGGGGAGGAGCCGTGAGCCGGTGAAGGCGGGCAGGGCGCGGGGCCACCAATCACCGGTCATGAGCATGGCGCGGGAGACGATGCACATGCCTCCATTGTGGAAGTGGGTGAGGCGGACACCTTGGCTGGCGAGGCGGTCGAGGGAGGGAGTTTTTAGTTCGCCTCCGAAACAACCGGGATCGCTGTAGCCCATGTCGTCGGCCACGATGACAAGGAGGTTGGGCGGGGCTGGGGCGGGTTCGGCGGCGCGGAGGGAAAGGCCGGCGCAGCCGAGGAGGCAGAGGGCGAGAAAGAGCAGCAGGGGCACAGGGAGGTGGGAAGGGGAAGAGAGGAGATGGGCGTTGGTCCGGCTTGGTTCCGGTGGGGAGTCTGCCTGTCTGTCTCGTCTTGGAAACATCCGGCGGAGAGGAGTGATGCGACCTTCACGGTCAACAGCATTTCGATTGTGCGGGGCTCCCAGCGAGGTGCCTTTCGGGGTGGATTCCAGTGTCGGTCTGGGTCTGCTGGGACTGGCTGCCGGTTGGAAACTGCGCCGCCGCCGCTCCCCCTGAGGCCCCGATCGTCTTACCTTCCCAGCCACCGGACGCGATTCCGGCAAGGGGGGAGTTCGAAAGTTGAGGAGTTGGTGATGGTGGCGTTTTTTTGATAGAATAAACGGGATGACAGGATACGGGAAAGGGATGGTTGCGGTCCTTGTGTTTACTCTGCGTCTCCGCGTCTTTGCGTGATCCCCTGCGTTGGTTGAGGCGTGGAACAAGGCAGACGAGGCAGGGCCGGTGCGGAGCCCGGCGTTCCCGGGGGCCATCACCGCATTTCGGTTTATCCGGCCAGGTGGGCGAGGGTGAGGGCGAGGACCTTGACGCCGGTTTCGATTTCCTGGGGGGAGGCGTATTCGTCGGGGCGGTGGCTGACGCCTCCCTTGCAGGGGATGAAGATCATGGTGGTGGGGCAGAGGCGGGCCATGAAGAGGGAGTCGTGATAGGCGCGGGAGATCATGACGCGGTGCGGCAGGTTGTGGGCCTGGCAGATGCCCTGGACGAGGCGGACGAGTGCGGGGTCGCAGAGGGCGGGGGCCTCGCGGTTGACGGTGGTGAGTTCCCACTGGACGCCGCGGCGGGTGCAGATTTCCGCCACGGCCTCCTCGACGCGGGACCAGGCTGCGTCGCGGGCGGCGAGGTGGGTGTCGCGGAAATCTATCTCGAGGGTGGCGGCGCGGGGGACGCTGTTGACGGCGTTGGGTTCCTGGCGGAAGACGCCGGTGGTGCCGACGGTGTCGGGGCTGCCGGAGGTGAGGGCGGCGCGTTCCACGGCGAGGGCGATCTCGGCTCCGGCGAGGCCGGCGTCGTGGCGTTCGGGCATGAGCATGGCGCCGGCATGACCGCCGACGCCGGTGAGCTGGAGGCGGAAGCCGCTGGGGCCGGCGATTTTTTCGACGATGCCGATGGCCTCGTGTTCGCGTTCGAGGATGGGCCCCTGCTCGATGTGGAGCTCGACAAAAGCGTGGTGGTGGCCGGGGGCGAGGCGGACGGAGGCGAGGTCACCGGAGAGGCCGTAGCGGGCGCGGAGTTCGTCGAGGCCGCGCCCTTCGCGATCGCGGAGGGCAAGGGCTTGGGCGGGGGAAATGGCTCCGGCCATGAGGCGGCTGCCGAGGCAGCCGAGGCCGAAACGGGTGGGCTCCTCGGCGGTGAACATGATGACTTCCAAGGACCTGCGCGGACGGAAGCCGGAGCGTTTCAGGGCGGCGAGGGCCTCAAGGCCGCCGAGGACGCCGACCACGCCGTCGTATTTGCCGGCCAGGGGAATGGCGTCGGTGTGGGAGCCGGTGGCGACGGCGGGAAGGGAACTGTCGGAGCCCTCCCAGCGGAGGAAGAGGTTGCCGGCGGCGTCGGAGCGGAAGGCGAAGCCCTCGGCCTCGGCGAGTT
The DNA here is from genome assembly GCA_031411855.1 of Opitutia bacterium. Taxonomy (GTDB): domain Bacteria; phylum Verrucomicrobiota; class Verrucomicrobiia; order Opitutales; family JANOBW01; genus JANOBW01. The sequence goes on along the minus strand of JANOBW010000018.1, from coordinate 4,474 downwards.
GTTTCAACCAGGAGCGGGCGCGGAGGTCGTCGGGGGAAAAGAGGACGCGGGTGACGGCCGGGCCGGGGGCCTGGGTCATGAGGCCGAGCTCGTCAATCCAGGCGTGGAGGCGGGGGCCGTTGAGGGAGAGGTTCATGGGGGGCGGTGGTTGGTATCGGTCGATGGGGACGGCTACTTGCTTACTTCTGTTTAGAGTGATGATTCAAGGCAGCCGATGCAGGCTAAACCACAGAGACACAGAGGCACAGAGAGTCGCGGTGGTTTCAGAGTCATCGTGTTTGCGCCTTTCAAAGATAAAAGGAGGCGAGTTTTTTTGCTCACCAAGCGGCGAACCAAATGAAACTCTCTGTGACTCTGTGTCTCTGTGGTTAAACAATGCCTTGAATTAACGTGTGGAGGCCGGGGAAGCTTTTGGGGTGGATTGCCGCCACCGGGTCAGGCTGGTCCGGCCCCTTTGCTTATTCGGGGAGGCGGTTGACGTCCTTGTAGTAGATGTAGCGGGCGGGGCCGGGGCCGGCGGCGATGAACCATTGGGGGCAGTAGGAGGCGATCCAGATGGCGTCGCCGGCGGTGACGGGGTGCCAGTCGTCGTGGAGGCGGTAAACGCCGCCGCCGCTGAGAAAGACCATGCCGTGCTCCATGACGTGGGTCTCGACGAAGGGGAGGGTGGCGCCGGGGTCGTAGGTGAAGATGTTGACGGCCATATCGGCCGCGAGGGTGTCGGGGATGAGGAGTTTGAGGCGGGCGTGGGGGTCGCCGAGGAAGGGCGTTTCGGGAATGTCGGTCTCGTTGCCGGAGAAGAACTTCGGGGGTTTCTGTCCGCCGAGGAACTCATAGGTTTTGCGGAAGACGAGGAGTTTCGCGCCCTTGGCGGAGGCGGCCACCTTGTAGTCGGTGTCGGGCGGGAGGTAGGCGAAACCGCCGGTGGCGAGGACCTGGCCGTTGACGGTGGCCTTGCCGTCCATGACATAGACAAACCATTGGTCACCCTCGGTCTGCCCGGCGCCTTTGCCCTTGGGGGAGAGGTTGATATGGATCTGGGAGAAGCCGGCCCCGAGGACGGCGGAGATGATGACGTTGACGGTGCAATCGGTCCAGCCGGGGAGGACACTGTTGACGAGACCGTCGGGGGTGATGAGGGCGTAGGTGGGGCGGATGACGTTGCGGGTGAGGCCAAGTTTGGGGAAGGACATGGGGGCAAGTTGGGAGGGAAGGAGGGCTGATGCAAGGCGGAGGCCAGAATCCGTGGGGGGGAACTTTGAACGTCGAACGTCTAACTTTGAACGTTGAATTAGGAAGGTAGGGGCTTCAGGGACCGATGAGGATGACCCTGAGCCGGGGCAAAAAAAGCCCGCCGGCGGTGAGGCGCGGCGGGCCGAGGGGAGAGACCTGGCGGGAAACGGTCAGAACGAGACGGAGATGCGGCCGAATTTTTTGCCGCTGGAGACCGCGCCGATGAAGGTGATCTTCACGGTCTCGGTGCCGTTGCCGTTGTTGACGATGGACTGGGTGTAGTCGGTGCCGAGGGTGGCGTTGGTCCAGCCGGTGTCGCCGACGTTGAGGTCGGAGGTCTTGGTCTGGACGCCGTAGGTCACGCCGCTGACCCCGCCGCCGACGGGCCGGCGGTAGGCGAGGGTGAGGAGCTGGCCGGTGGTGGCGGAGCCGACGCCGCGGTATTCGGCCTGGGTGTTGGCCACATTGGGGGCGAGGCCGAAGGCGTATTCGAGGGAGTTTTTGATGCCATCCTTGTCGGGGTCGGCATCGGCCAGGGCGTCGGGGCCGACGAGGCTGTAGCCGGAGGCCCAGGAGGGCAGGGGATCACCGCTGCTGACAATGCTGACGACACCTTGGGAGGCGAAGAGGGAGGTGTTCCAGCTCAGGCCGCCGGTGAGCACGGGCAGGTTGAGGGTGGCCGCGCTGGTGACTCCGCCGTCGTCGTTGAGGAGGTCCCAGGTGTTGCCGGCGGCGGGGGTGAAGCCGTTGATGAAGGACACGTTGACGACGCAGCCGGCGGCGAGGCTCATGGTGCCGTTGGCACCGATGACATCGTAGGTGTTGGCGGCGGTGCCGCCGATCTCGAGGTTGGCGACAGCGGTGGAGGCGAGGGTGAGGCTGGTGTTGAGGAAATTGATGTTTCCGGCGGAGTTGCCGGGGGCGACGATGCCGGCGACGGTGTTGCCGGCGACCTGGACGGCACCCGAGCCGACGAGCGAGCCGCCGACGGCGAGCGTGACCGTGTTGGCGACGGTCTGGCCGCCGAGGTCGAGGGTCGCGCCGCTGGCGACGCTGGCGGCCCCGGTGCCGAGGGCGGTGGTGCTGCCGAGGGTGACACGGCCGGCGTTGACGGTGGTGCCGCCGGTGTAGGCATTGGCCCCGGAGAGCACCAGGGTCCCGCCTCCCAGTTTGTTGAGGCCGCTGATTTTGGATTCCGCGACGGACAGATCCTCCAGGGGGGCGGAGATGGTGAGCGTGCCGCCGGAGACGGTGACGTTGGAGGCGGTGGGCACCCCGTTGGCACCCTGGCTGGTGAGCATCATCCTGGCGCCGCCGGAGGCCGAGATGGCCGAGGTGCCGGTGGAGGTGATGGCACCATTGAGATCGAAGGCTCCGTAAGTGGCGTGGCCATTGGTGGCGGTGAGCGTGCCTCCGTTGAGGGTGACATCGCCCAAGGCATTGTTACCCGCCACATTGTTGGTGACGGTGCCGGCGTTGACGACCAGCGAGGGCACGGAATTCGAGGAGAAGTTGGTGCTGAGGACGTTGACGGCGCCAAAGTTCAGATTCGCACCGGAGTTGACGGTGATCGTGCGCGTGTTGCTGGCGGCCCCCAGGGCGGTGCCGGTGGTGGCGGAGGTCGTGGCGGTGAGGGTGCCGCCGTTGACCGTGATGTCCCCCGTGGTAGTGCTGGCACCGGAGAGGGTTTGGTTGAAGGCACCTCCTTTGACGAAAGAAACGGCCCCAGTGATGAGCCCTGCGTAGGTCACGTCCGCGACGGGAGAAGATGTGAGGGTGGCGGGGGTGGCGGAGGTGATGGCCTTGCCGGTGGTGTTGGCTCCCACCGTGGTCGGGTTGGAGGTCAGGCCGGCCACGGTCTGATTAAAGCCGGCCAGATTGAAGGTCACCGTATTCGTGTCGTTCTGGCCGAGGTTGAGCGGGGCGGTGGTGCAAAGGGCGTCGCTCACACCCAGAACGGCGGTGCCGACACTGAAACCAGTGTTGGCCCAGACGTTGCCGGTCGAGTTGAAGGTGACCGTGCCGGCGTCGGTGCGGGTGACGTTGCCGATGGGCAGGTTGATGTTGCCGTTGACGACGATGTTGCCGGTGCCGCGCAGGAAGAAGGTGCTGCCAGAGATGAAGCTGCCGGGAGAGGCCTCACTGACGTTTCCATTGATGCTGAGGGTGCTACCTGCTCCGGGAGACACCTGGGTGATGGAGGCGGTGGTGACACTGGTGGCTTTGATGGGACCATTGATGGCCGCGGTTCCCGAGGAGGTGATCTGGCTGCGGGTGAGAACCGGGACGGAGTTGTTTCCTGCCGTGGTGTAGATCGTCACTCCGGCTGGGATGCTCACGCCGGCGAGGCTCAGGGTATTGAGCGTGCTCACCGCGGAGCCGGCGGGGTGGTTGATCGTGATTGAACCGGAAACGGGGACGGAGGCCTGGGTGTTCAGGGCGAGCGTGGTCACGCCTGTGCTGGAGGAACTGATGGAAGCCGCCCCGGTGTAGGCGGAGTTGTTGCCGGCAAGGGCGAAGGTGCCGCCGCCGGCACCTTCGGAAAGGAAATCAAGGCTGCCGGCGCCGGTGAGGTCGCCGGAGACGGTGGTGGTGGCGGCGGTGGCGCTGTTGTGGGCGAGGGTGCCGCCGCCGGAGCCGACGGCGATGTCGCGGTTGACGCCGAGGTCAAGGGCGGCGACGCCGGTGTCGCGGAGTTTGCCACCACCGGAGAGGGCGATGCCGTTGCCGGTGCCGCCGCTGCCGAGGCTGGTGGCGACGCTGTAAGAAACGATGCCGCCGCCGACACTGGTCACGCCGGAGTGGAGGTTGGCCCCGGCGAGGGTGAGGGTGGAGGCTCCGGTCTTGGTGATGCCGGTGCCGCCGGTGAGCTGGTTGCCGGCGCTGGAGGTGAGGGTGTAGTTGGTGGTGGCGGCGGTGACGGCGAGGCCGGCAGGGGCGATGGGGCCGGTGAGGGTGACGGCGGCGTTGGCCCCGCCTTCGGGGAAGGTGACGGCGTCGCCGGAGAAGAAGACATCGGCTCCGGAACCATCATTCCAGTTGACGGCGGAGTTCACATTCCAGACCCCGCTGGCCGAACCGGTCCAGCTGAGGGTTTTGCCGGCCGCGAAGAAGACGGTGACACCGGAGTTGGTGGCGCTGACCACGGGGGCGGTGCGGTAGTTGGCGGCGTTGGCGACGCTGAAGGAGCCGGCTCCGGAGAGGCTGGTGGCGGAGATGGCCGTGACGGTGGTGTTGGCGG
>JANOBW010000017.1:0-1109 GCA_031411855.1 Opitutia bacterium | reverse complement strand
CCGGAGAAGCCTTCATTGACGCTTCGGCTGGTGAAACTGCGGTCCATCTCGAGCTGGTCCATGCGTGCGTAGAGCTGTTTGTAGAACTTCACGGCGTCGATGTCCTCGCCCTTGGGCAGGCGTGCTTTCAAGGAAGCGCGGAGGAAGTTCGCGTTGCTGACGCCGGGGATTTCGTGCGGGTATTGGAAGGCGAGAAACAAACCAGCGCGGCTGCGGGCATCGACGGCCATGTCGAGGATGTTTTGCCCGTCGAGCAAGACTTCACCGCTAGTGACTTCGTAATCGCTGTGGCCGCAGAGGACTTTGCTCAGCGTGCTCTTGCCGGAGCCGTTCGGGCCCATGATGGCGTGGACTTCACCGGGGTTGATGGTGAGGTTCAGGCCTTTGAGGATTTCGCGGCCGGGGATCTGGGCGTGGAGGTTTTTTATTTCGAGGGACATGAGGGGAGAAAGGGGGGTTATGATTTAGCCGCGCAGGTGGAGCAGGTGCCGTGGATGGCGAGGTCGGTGTGGGTGACTTTGGTGCCTTTGGGAAGGTTCCAGAAAGCGGCAGGGTCGAAGTCAGCAGCGGGGTGTGCGTCGATGACTTTACCGCAGGTCTCGCAGTGAAAATGGACGTGCTCGTGGAGGTTGGCGCAGTAGCGGGACTGGCCACGCTCGAGGTGGACGAGCTTGATGAGGCCGTGGCTGGTGAGGTGCTCCAGGCAGTTGTAAACGGTCGCCAGTGAGATGTGCGGGGAGCGGGATTTGACGCGATCGAGGATGTCGTAAGCCGTCGGGTGGTCGGTGGAGGCGGCGAGGACATCGAAGACCTCGCGACGGTGAGGCGTCAGGCGCACGTCAGCACCCAGCACGGCGAGACGGCAGTCCAAGCCGGAGGCTTTGGCAGGAGAGCGTGAGGTAGAGGGGGGCATGATGATTTAGAATTAGAATGATTCTAACTGCATTGGAAACGCCTCCTTGGCAAGAGGCGGATGCCTTTCCTTGCAAAAACTTTCCTCCAAGCCACGCCAAATCGCCCACAGCGTGCTACAGCCTCCGGCATGACCCGCACCCAAACCGAAGACCTCCCCTGGACCGCGCAAAACTCCCCCAAGGGCAAGTATGGCA
>JANOBW010000016.1:0-2850 GCA_031411855.1 Opitutia bacterium | reverse complement strand
GACTCGAACGGGATTTTTTTTTCGGTCATGTAGGTGGTGAAGGTGGGGGGGACGGCTCAGAGATGGGAGCGGAGTTTTTCCCAGGTGGCCTCCAGGGCTTCGGGCAGGATGCGGATGCCGCCGAGGACGGGCATGAAATTGGAGTCGCCCTGCCAGCGGGGGACGATGTGGCCATGGAGATGGACGGGGATGCCGGCCCCGGCGGCGGCCCCGAAATTGAAGCCGGTGTTGAAGCCGTCCGGCCGCATGGCGCGGGTCAGCAGTTCCTGTCCGAAGAGGATGGTTTCCATGAGGTCGGCGCGTTCCTCCTGAGTAAGATCGCCGAGGGACGGCGCGGCCCGGTAGGGGACGGCCAGGAGGTGGCCCGGGTTGTAAGGAAACTTATTGAGAACCAGGTAGTTGTGGACTCCCCGGTGGACAATGAGGGCCTTTTTGTCGTCGCCCATCAGGGGGAGGTGGACGAAGGGGTTGCCGCCGGGAAACACATCCTTGGGGCCGGTGATGTATTCCATCCGCCAATAGGCGCGCAAAAATTCGGGGACAACCATGCGGAAACACAAACTGCCCGGGCGGGAGTGCCGCGCAATGCGAAACGAAGCGATTCCGGGAGTTGCGGGGGGCCGCGGGAGCCGCACAGTCCACCGGCATGTCAGCGAAAAAACCTGTGGTGTTGGTGGTGCTGGGAACGCATGGACGCGGTCCCGGCGGGGTGCCGCGCGCGGCGGTGAAGACCCATTATCTGGAGGCTTTGACGGCGCACGGGGCCGAGGCCATCCTGGTGCCCCCCGGCATGACCGAAGTTGCCTGGGAGGCGGCCTGGAAGGTGACCGACGCGGTGTTTTTGACCGGCGGCGAGGACGTGAATCCGGCGCACTACGGCGAGGCGCCCCACCCCAACCTGGGGGAACTGGACGAGGAACGCGACCTGCCGGAGCTCTGGGTGACGCGCCGGGCTTTTGCCGAGGGCCGCCCGCTGCTGGGCATCTGCCGGGGGGCGCAGGTGATGAACGTGGCCCTGGGCGGCACACTTTACCAGGATCTGCCCTCGCAGTTTCCCGGCTGCCTGCCGCACGCGAACGACACGCCGGACGGGGACATGGCCACGGCTTTGCACCATCACGTGCGGATCGCGCCGGGCTCCGAGCTGGCCCGCTGCATCGGGGCGGAAGACCTGGCCTGCAACTCGCGCCACCACCAGGGGGTCAAGGATGTGGCCCCGGGACTGCAGGCGTCGGCCTGGGCGCCGGACGGCGTGATTGAGGCGGTGGAAGCCATGGGACGCCAAGGGTTTCTTGGCATCCAAGGCCATCCGGAAAACCTCTGGTTCCACGCCGAGCCGCGTTGGAGACGCCTGTTTACGGAGTGGATTCGCGCCGTTGGCGCCACATGAGCACATGTGAATAGCGAAGGACCAGGCCGTCGTGAAGGGCTTCAGCCTGCGGGGGGCATTGAGGAGTCGGAAGTTATCTTTGTTTGGGGCGAAAGCTGGAGCTGCTGACGTTTCCTCGCGCTGAAGCGCCGCACGACTGGGTTTTCAGCGCTCGAAACAACCGAGGTCGGGTTTTTCGCCCTGGAAGGGGTAGCCGAGGGGCACCCCTTTGTCTATCGCGGCGCTGCCGGGGGCGAGGTGCATGAAGGTGACCTTGGGCAGGCTGCCGTCAGGCTGGCGGGGTTGGAGGAGCTGGTCCTCGTCCAGGCTGAGGAAGTCCTTCTCGGAGAGTTTCAGGTCGAGGTTGAAGTAATTGGCGATGGCGTCGTTTTTCGCGGGATCGTAGTTGGCCAATTCACGTTTCCCCATGAAACCCAGGTTGTTGCGAAGCTTGTGCCCGTAGCCGTCCACGTCGGCCAGGTTGTCGGGCTGGCGGTTGAGCATGTTGAAGTTGACGGAGTTTTTGCAGGCCGTGTTGCCGATCCAGTCGCTTCCCCCGGGCTGGTGGTTGGAATAGAAGCCGGCGGACTTGTTGCGCACGGCCAGGCAGAAGCGGATGACGTTGCGCGGGATCGGCTGGGGCAGGTTCTGCTCCGGCGTCTTGCCGTAACCTCCGGCCTTGAAGCCGTTGCCGTCGCCGAGGCTTTCAAACTTGGGGGAGAGGCCGTTGTAAAGGGCCCAGCAGTTTTCAAAGGTCACGCTTTCGGCCGAATTGATGCAGTCGTAGCCGTCGTCGCTGTTGAACCAGGCCCGGCAGCCCCGGAAGATGTTTCCCACGCTGCCCTTGGGGGGGTGGCACCCGAAGCCGTCCACGTTCCCGCCCCTCTTGTTTTCCGAGGTGAAATCGTGGTTCCGGTAGGCGTCGCAGTTCAGGAAGAGGTTGTTGGAGCCATTGACGGAATAAATGCCGATGGCCTGGCCGTCGTGCATCGAGAGCCGCTCGTAAACGTTGTTCGAGCCGTCGTTGTGGAAACAGATGGACTGGGTGTGCCCGAGCACGGTGACCTGGACGCCGGTGACCTCAAGGCCCTTGAAATGGAGCCAGGAGCCGGTCACGTGGAAGGCGGCGACACGCTGCCCGGCGGGTTTGATTTTGGAAAAGTCGAAGACCGGCTTTTCACCCGGGGCCGCCCAGTAGCGGATGGGGGAGCCCTTTTTGCCGCTTTTGTCCAGGGCCGTCACCTGGGCGTAGAGGCCGCGCCTCACCGCGATCTGCGCCTCCGACATCTGGTAAACCCCGCCCCGGATGAGGACGGTGTCGCCGGGGTTGGCGTTCTTCTGGGCGCGCTGGACGGTGGCGAAGGGGGCCTCCTTCGTGCCGGCGTTGGTGTCGGCTCCGGCGGGGGCCACGTAAAACTCGGCGGCGGCCAGGTTTCCCAGCGGCAGCAGGGCGAAGAAAAACTTCGTTGCCGAAACAAAGG
>JANOBW010000015.1:0-2718 GCA_031411855.1 Opitutia bacterium | reverse complement strand
GGTCGGTTTTGCTCCTGTTGCTGACGGCATGGGGATCCGCCAGACGCAGATACCAGCAGGATCCCGGCTCCATGGCCACATGACTTCCATTCAGGAAAAATGCCACGCCCTCATTCGTCGTGATGGGGACGTGCATGCGCGCCCGCCCCATCTCCTCGCTGAGATCGTGGTCGCGGTGCTCCTTTATTTCCGATCCGGGCGTGAGCCGCATGAGCCGCACACTCTGCAGCGGGCACTGGAAGGTGGCCAGCACCTCCTGCAAATAAGGGGTCTGCTGCAGAAAGGGGGTGTCAGCAAATTCTTTGCACGCAGGATCAGAGTAAATCATCATCACCGGGTGGGTGGCGCCCGCAGTTCCACGCAGGGGCAGCACGTCCCAGGTGCCGTTGTAGTTCGCCTTCACGAAGTGGTCTATCCACTGCCCCTCCTCAAGTTTCCGGAGATCTCGTAAGAGCGCGGCGGGATCAAAACGAAGCGGCAGGCGCAATCGGTCGGGCAGAGTGCTCATGATGGAATGGTTGAAAAATTGCCCCCCAGCCCCGGTCCGGGGTCGGATCAGTACGGAAGTCCTCCATTTGCTGAAATTCCGCAAGTGATTTGCCGAATTAAACTGACTTTTGGACAAGACTGGCTGACACAAAGCCTCGAATCGATTAAATTAGCAGGCGATTCGCACCCTCAGGAAAAAAGCCTCCAGCAATTAGAAAAGCTCATTCTAAAAATAATTGACCAGCTCGCTTGATATCGTCAAGCTGCCCTCGCCAGTCCATCTCCCGCTGACTTTGGCGCCTTTCCTCTCTCTACGAACCATAGAATCTCCGCCAGCACCCAGCGAAAGTCGCCGCCAGGCTCCTTCGCCGCATTTTTTTGAATGTTTTTCAAAATGCAGCGAAACACTTCTGAGGAAATTACGAAGTACATGGTGGGACTATGCAGCCAGGAACCGCCGTGACGGATTTCCAAACTTAGCCCCCAGTTACTTCATGCAAACACGCCGCCATTTTCTCTCTCTGAGCCTTCTCACCGCTGCCGGTGCCGCCCTTGCTCCATTCGCAGGCCCCCTGGCCAGCGCCGTTCCTCACTGCCTCGCCAGCCTGGAGGACCGCCTGCGGGGGATTTCCCGGTGGGTGCGCCCGGCCACGGGAATTGACGGCGTGGCAGAATACCACTGCGGAATGGCGGACGCCCCAGCTTGGGGGCGGGCGATTTCGCTCCATGCTGGCACTGAAATTAAAATCAAAGCATCAGGCAACATCCTTTCCGCCACCGTTGCAGGCACCCCGGTCCGGCTTGTGATGCACACCTCCGCACTGCAGGCATGACCTCCTCCCCCGCCAAACCTGTGATCGTGGTGTCCCCCGCAGTGCGGGCGGGCACGACTTTGGTGCAGAGACTTCTGTGTTCCGCACCGAACACTCTGGTCTACGGGGACACAGTGGGGCAGGAAATGGAATTCTTCGCCAAATACGCAACCGTGAAGGAGCAGATGCTGGGCTTTCAGGAGCCGAACATCACCCCGGTCCGTACAGCAGTGCTGGCGGGTGACACGAGTGATTTCATCACCCCCCTTTGCCCCACGGTTGAACGCTTCGTAGATGGATTCCGCCAGGCTGCGCTGGCCTGGCTGGCCGGATGCGAGGACGAGGCCGCAGCTGCCGGCCGGTCCGTCTGGGGCTGGAAACTGGCGGGGGCGGACGCACTTGCCCTGCCGAAACTGGCCTTCTGGCTGCCCGAGGCCCGGTGGATCTGGGTCGAGCGCCCGCTGGCAGACTGCTTCCGTTCGGCCAAGGCCGCCGGCATGATGCAGGGCCCCGCAGACGCAGCACACTTTGCCCGTTGCGCGGCAGCCGCACGCTCCGCTTTTGCCCCCCTCTCGGCAAAAGCCCTCGTGCTCGACTACGCGACCATGACTTCCGACCCCGCCGGCACCCTGCGCCGGCTGGAGGAGCACACCGGAGCACGAGGAATCGACCCCGGTGTCTTTAGCGTTCGCGTCAACATGACCGGGGCCAAATCCTGCCTGCCCCCGGCCGCGCTCACTTCCGAGGAGGAGGCTGCGCTGGCCACCACCTCCCCAGCCACCTTTCACCCCGCAGCAGCCCACGTCGCATGAAAGACGAACTCATCGCCAAACTGGCCGGATTTGTGCAAAGCGCAGGCATTCCAGTCTGCATGGAGGCCATCACCGGCGAAACTTTTCTGGCCGGCCTGACCATTCGCGACGGCTCACTGGTCGTAGACGCCGCCCGGCTGGACTGGCCCGGTGACATCCTGCACGAGGCCGCCCACATCGCCCTCGCCCCTCCGTCCCGGCGGGCCGCCACCAGCGGAAAGCTGGAGGTCACGCCAGCCGAGGAGATGGCCGCGCTCGCCTGGTCGTACGCGGCCGCCGTCGCAACCGGCACTGATCCTGCCATCGTCTTTCACGAGGGGGGCTACAAGAAGGGCGGGGCCCAGCTCATTTCTCAGTACACCTCCGGCCTGCCTCCCGGCGGTCCCGGAGTGCCCATCCTCCAATGGTACGGCATGACCACAAGCTTTCCTGGCATGGGCTCCTGGCTCCGCGAGTCCGAGGACGCCCTTTAAATCACTCTCCCTCACAACTACAAAAACCTAAAACAACCAAGAAAAATAATTATGGCTTCTCCATTCCTCGGTGAAATCAAAATGGCCGGCTTCAACTTCGCCCCGCGTGGCTTCGCATTCTGCAACGGGCAG
>JANOBW010000014.1:0-12729 GCA_031411855.1 Opitutia bacterium | reverse complement strand
CCCGAACCAAGGTTGAAGAGGTCGCCGAGAACATTCTGAAGGACGATCCGAAGACCCCGCTCCCATCCGCTTCCAACACCGGAGATACCATCACCTCTTCGGACCTGGTTCTGGCTGAAGACGGCCACACGCCTCGTCTGCGTTCTCTCTTTTGGATCTCTGCAACCCAACTTGCCACCAAGAACCTGGCTGCCCCGCGTCACTTGCTTTGGTTTAACGATACCTCCGAAAACACACCCCCTCCCGATCAGTCGGAATGGTGCGGTCTGTTGCGTTTGACCAATCTGCTCCAATTTCTCCCTGGTTTCCATGCGGTCAGCCCGAACGGCCTTGCTGGAGGATGGTTGCCCAACGTCCTTGACGCCCTTCGTGAGTCGCCGACCTCCCCCACCCCAAGCCAACAGCCATCGCCGGTCTGGGAGGAGTTGCGCGGACTCAGCAGTCGGAAGGTTCACGCTTTTCTGGATGTCCTTCGGGCCAGCCAACTTCCTCCTCCCGAAGCTGGCTTCGAGCTTTTCGGAGAGGGCGGCACCATCCTTGCCGGAGCGGAGTTGGCCTGGGTTCACAAACAGGTTGCCATCCTTTTAGAGGACTCGATGGGCGAGAAATCCGCTTTTGCTGGGCAGGGTTGGCAGGTCCTTGTCCTATCTACCTCCACTCCCGAAGCCCTTCTTGCCACCCTCCGTAATTCCCTCGCATGAGCACCGCACACCCACCTGTCAAAGTCGCCCTTGGAAGCGAGTTCCTCAGCGCCTACTCACGCCTGCCGCAAAACCAGCAGAAAAAAGTCCGCGAGTTTTGCGACAAGTTCATGCAGAACCCCACCCTGCCGGGAATCAACTACGAGCGCATCACGGGCTCCCGCGATCCCAACCTGCGTTCCGTCCGTGTGGACCAGAACTACCGAGGCATTGTGCTTCAACCGGAACGGGGAGATGTCTACGTCCTGCTCTGGGTGGACAAGCATGATGATGCCTATGAATGGGCCAAGCGGAGGATCTGTAAGGTCAACCCCGACACCGGAGCCCTCCAGCTTTTCGAGGTCGCCCCCGCCGAGGAAGCGTCCCCTCCCGCTCCAGTCGTCAAAAGAGCCGCCACCATGCTCTTTGACGCGTTCAAGGACAGCCAACTTCAATCACTTGGGGTTCCCCGAGACCTCCTTCCCACCATCCGTAAACTGGCTGATGAAAAGGACTTGGAAGCCTCCGAAAGTTCCCTGCCCCAGGACATTTTTGAGATCCTTTACCTGCTTGGCGCAGGCTATACGACCGATCAGGTCCAGACGGAACTGAATCGCAAGAAACCTGCCGCTGAAATTGACCCCGAGGACTTTGCCAAGGCCATGGACAATGAGGAATCACAGCGCTTCTTCGTTGTCATATCTGACCACCAGGAGATGCGAAAAATCCTGGATGAACCCCTGGCCAAGTGGCGCATCTTTCTGCATCCGTCCCAGCGGCGACTGGTTGAGTTCAATGCCAAAGGCCCCGTCCGTGTTCTCGGTGGTGCCGGCACCGGAAAAACTGTCGTCGCCATCCACCGTGCCCGATGGCTGGCGGAGAAGGTTTGCCAGTCCGAGGAAAAAGTCCTCTTCACCACCTTCACCAAGAACCTCGCCGCCGACATCCAGGAAAACCTCCGTCAGCTTTGCTCCTGGGAAACGCTCAAAAAGATCGAAGTCATCCATCTTGACGGTTGGGCCTCATCTTTCCTCCGGAAACGCAGCATCAACACCCAGCCCGCCATCGGCGACAAGGCCGAGCAACTCTGGGAAAAGGCGGCCCAGCTCGCCCCGGCAGGCGGCCAGTTTACGGGTAATTTCCTCCATGAGGAATGGCTTCAGGTCGTCGTCGCCCACGGCGTGGAAAGCCTTCAGGACTACTTCGAGGCCAGCCGCACGGGTCGCCGCAAACGCCTCTCCCGCAAGGACAAGCAGGCCATTTGGCCCGTCTTTGAGGAATACCGCGCCCTCCTCACGGAAAACGGTCTTCGCGAACTCGGTGACATGCACCGCGACGTCCGACTCCTCCTCCAACGCGAACGCGGTCCCCGGCCCTACCGCGCCGTCATCGTGGACGAGGCTCAGGACTTCGGGGCCGAGGCCTTCCGTCTCCTACGCGAGTTGGTCGCACCGGACCTAGGCAATGACCTCTTCCTCGTCGGCGACGCCCACCAGCGCATCTACGGTCACCGTGTGGTCCTCTCTCAATGCGCCATAGACATTCGGGGACGCAGCCGCCGACTCCGGATCAACTACCGCACCACCGAGGAAACCCGCAACTGGGCCAGTGCCATCCTCCGGGGGGCCTCCATTGACGACCTTGATGGAGGCATGGACGACGGTAAAGGCTACCGTTCCCTCACCCACGGCCAGGCCCCGCGAGTGGAGGGTTACCCATCGCTCTCAGAAGAGTGTGCCGGTATCGTGACCCATATCGAAAGCCTTCTGTCCAACGACCATAACCGCCCCGAAGGCATCTGCCTCGTGGCTCGCACCCACCGCCAACTCGAAACCTACCAGCGAGCCCTCCAAGAAGCGGAGCTATCCACCTATCTGATCAAAGCCGGCGAGTCGGATGATCAGCAGAAGAAAGGTATCCGTGTCGCCACCATGCACCGGGTGAAGGGCCTTGAGTTTGACCACGTCCTCCTCGTCGGTGCCCAGGCTGATACCTTCCCGCCAATCGAAGCCGATCCTGATGAAAAAGAGGATACCCTCCTCCGCGAACGCTGCCTCATTCACGTCGCCGCCACCCGTGCCCGGAAATCACTTTTGGTCTCCTTCCACGGCAAACCCACGAATTTGTTTGAATTGAAAAACTCGCACTGACGTAGAAACAATGTGCACCTCTATCATCCTACCGGCGATTTCCGCAAATCCCTCAAAGTAAACAACCTGCCGTCTTTGGGCATCGCCCGGAGCGGGCGTCCTCCGTCCTTGCGGCGGGAGCCGAAGTGGTCGCGAAAGGTTTGGAAGAAGTTGTCCACGAAGGACTTGGAGCCAACCACTGCTCCGTCCACGAAGTGGCGCACGCGGCAGCGGATGAGCTGCGAGGCCGGGACTTTGCCACCGGCGTTAATCACGGCCATGACTTCCTCGCGGGAGAAACCGTGTTTGCCAGCGGTGCCGTCGGTGTTGGTTTCCACGGTGATGGCGTCGCCATAAAGCACCAACCGGTAGCGGGCGAGAATGGCTGCGGGAATGGTTCCTGCTTCCCCGCACTGGCTGGCCACGACGCCAAGACCGTTCAGCGCCAAGGAGTTACCCGCCATGGCCTGGGCGTAACCGCACCATTGATAGTCAGCTGGATCTTCCACGATGTTGGCCCGAATCGGGTTCAAATCAATATAAGCCGCGACTGCTGCCAAGGCCTGCCCCGGCTCGACGAGCACGCTCTTAAAACTCCCCTCCCACAGCGTTCCCACGCGGTCACGGGTGCCGTTGAACCAGAGGGTGAAGTCCTGTTTGAAGCCCTTCATGAACATGCTCACGTCCCACATCCGCCGGAAGATACTTTCGCGGGCCTTGACCAGAGCGATCTCCTGTTGCTGCTCCCGCGCCAGCCACCGAATCTCGGCAAACTGTTTCGCGGCCTTGGAGCCGAGCGTATCGGCCAGGTGACATTCGAGGGCGTCGTCATCGGGAAACAGTTTGGCGATTTCCTCCGACGACGGCCGGCTGGGTGCCTCCACCAGGATATGGAAGTGGTTCGACATCATGCAATAAGTCACCACCCGCATCATCGTGAAACCGGCGTGCCGTCTCATGTTCGCCACCAACCGCGCTTTCTCACGCTCCCCAAAGTGCATCCGCTTCTCCACCACCCGTGAAATCAGGTGGTAGTAGGCAGTGCCAAGAAAGGCAGGAGCTTTGAGGCGAGGTTTGGCCATGAGTGTGAAGATGGAGAAAGATGGGAAAAGGGAAGGGCAGATCGAAGTCAACTAACTATTTGTAAAAAAGGTGTCACCTTAAGTTTGACCGTAATAGGCATGGGTGAAGGCTCCGGTGGCTTTGGAGCGTGGCATTCTCATGAGGGAAAAGAGGAAAGAGTTGATGGACAGGGAAAGAGAGGAGGGGAAGGAATAGACGGTCTGATGTCAAGTATAGTAGTATGCCTGTCCCTAAGTTTGGCCTGGTTTGGCCATGGCGGAGTCGGAAGGATGGAAAGAGAACGTAAGGGAAAAAGCAACTAACTATTTTGTAAAAAAGGTGCCAGCCTCAGTTTGCCCATTCGGGGGAATGTAAAAAAGGTGCCAGCTTCAGTTTGTCCGCCAGCCCCCAAACTAACCTGAATTTATGCCTTGTCCGTGTTTTGCTGGCTTATTTGTCATCAACCTCAAGATTAGGGGAATTATTTGGATTTATTTTAAGTCCGAAAACATTAATATGGAGTGAATTCAATCTGCTAGGATCGCCGCGAAAATAATTCTCTATCCCTATCTTACAAAAACCATAAAAGCCTTCTTTTTTAGACTTAAAATAAACGTAATCAGACATGTTACTCTCTTTGGAAATGTAACTGAGACTACTTGTGTATCCCTCAATGGGTGCTTGATTATGATAGATATCATTTACTTTAACTAATTCAATACCATTAACTCCCTGAATAGATACTTCCATGGAATTATTTTTTTGATATTTCACATGAAATTTTAGCAAAACCTTGCTTAATTTTGATTTTGAATTTTCAGGAATGAGATCAATTTCTTTTTCAAGATCAAGATTCTCTTCTGAATATTTAAATGAAATGTTTTTTTCGCTAAAAGAGATTGCCTCCATAATTCTACTTTTCCACATAGTAATCACCACCGGATTAAGTGGATCTGGACGGTGAAAATCTTTGGAATTTACGGAAGTGGAAATATTTCCAAAGATAAAAAGAGTTTTTTCAATGTAAGGTTTATATCCATTTTTTTCGACTGATTCAATTGAAACGCTAGTTCCGTTTTTATCTTCCAATCGAAATAAGCCGTTGAGATCAGTATAAACTTCGTAATGATCCGACGGAGTAGGTTTACCCCCCAGCATTAACTTTGTAAGAGAAGACTCAATTCGACTTATTTTGAGATTCAATTTAACATCGGGTATGGGTGCATTGTCTTGGTCAACAACTTTGCCATAAAAATACACGATTTTATTCTGGGATTTCATCGCGGCATGAACACGAAGAACCCGATTCCAATCAGCATCGGAAACTCCCGGAGGTTTTATGGCATCTTCGTTGCCGTAGGGTATTATATGAGTGGCAATCGGTGGCTTAGTGGGTGTGGGAGATGGTGAAGAGGCAGTGGGACTGATAGGTCTTGAAGGACGAATAGGACTTGAACTATCTGTCCTTGTGAATAGCCAAAAGAATAGAAGACACAAAAGTAGCAAGAGAATACAGCTAATTATCTTTTTCATAACAATGTTATTTTGAAATTCCACCATCAGGATGACCATTAGTTTCAATATTCATTATTTTCATCATTTTTTGCCAGAATTTCCAGCGACGCATGTTAGTAGAACGGAACTGGCCACTGTGATCCTCACTGTCATTGTCGAAGTGAAAACTTGAAGAAACACCATTGCCATCGTCTAGTCCAACTCCAGACTTAATGACTTTAAGAACATTATGCCCATTGCCGACTGCAGAACCAAGGGCAGGGGCTTGGGCTTCGGCAATCATGGCAAAGACTTCGTATCGGTCATTGGGAAAGTTTAGGACTTGACCATGAAGTAAAACATGGTTAATTGAATACTCCTGAAGAGGTAATGGAGCTCCTGGCCCCATTGGAACATTTAGGACATATTCAATACCTCCCCTTATCCAGTCTCCATTTTGTTTCAATACCGCCACCCTATTTACATTATTAGCATTGGGATCGTAAGAATAAGTAGGATCTTCAAGACGACCATATTCATAACCTTTATCCGGTTTCTGCCATTGATTAACAAGAAACAAACCCAAGGCGAAGTCAATCTTATTATGAATGTTTATTACATTTGACTGTTCAACAATACTATCAATGCCTGCAAAATACTCATTTTCGGTAGATAAGCCATTGGGATAGTGACCATAAACATTAGTCTGAATATTATGATTGGCAGACAACCAAGCGTCAAGTTTAAACAAAAATCCTGTGACACCATTATGATAAGTAGGATGTTGAAGGACAAAATCTTTAGTTAATACCTCTGGATTTGTGTTGTCAAAAGCATGTGATGCCACAGCCGATTGACATGCTGCATAGGAATTAATTAGAACCATGGGCGAGGTAGATTTTAATTCACAGCGAAGGGCTTCAGATGAGACCACATTACCCATACTGTGAGCCATGAGATTGACTCGTGAGCCATATTTATCTTTCAAAGATCGCAATAAGGTCCGTAAAGCCAAAGCACTTGAATAGGATTTTCTTTCGCTTCTGTCAAAATTACGAGGATCAAATGGAAGCCAAGGTGCTCCTATTAACGGGATATCCTCACCTAATACATTATCGGATATACACCATTCAGTAGGCCAAGTAAAAGACCCAAAGCGGCCTTGATAGCCTCGATGCCAGAGGCGTTTGTAGGAAGTGTTGGCAAAGGCGATTTTTTCCTCGGGTTTCATCCGCCAGCCATGGACGAAGAGGATGTAATCTTTTTCCAAATCGGGAGTTTCAGCCGAAACGGGCGAATATTGGAAGGGCCGCTCTTTGGAAATTCCGTCAAACAGGTAGTTGAAGGGCTGAGTGGGGATGGGGAAGTTATTAATCTGCTCCCAGGTTTTACCATCCACACCACCGCATGTGTAATGCTCATACATGTCGTCAATTTTCTTAAACTCCAACCAGCAATCGGCGAGGCGGGAGACGACGTTGTCTTTAGAATCAAGAAGATAGATTCTTAGCTTACCTTTTCCCGCAGAGATGCCTTCTATCAAAAAATAGCGATAAGGGAAAGTTTCTTTGAAGTTTTGATATAGCTGATTGGTTCCTAATCTGATACCGCTCCATAACTGTTTCGGAAGGATAACCTTCCCTGACGTATTACTAATTTTAATGCTGCAAGGATTGAGTGCAAGTTGATAACCAGCCTGTTTTCTTGCTGTCAAAGCTGATTCTTCCTCAAGATACTTACGTGATCCATCGTTTTCTACGTGCGGCCACAAAGTAAAGCTTGGAGCGCTTGTAACAGTGCCATTTTCATAATATATTGCAATTTTCAATTTACCACTTTTGAGCTCCTCTTCTATTCCATTTATCTGAAGCTGTAACCGGGTAAAATCCTCTAGATCGCGGATAGAATCGATGGATGAAGTCTCGAAGTCCATTTTTTCTCGATCCCAAGGAGCGAGGTCGTCTGCTTCATCGCTATCACCTGTATCGCGGTCGTCGTTCACCCAAAAAACGTAAGGTTTGTCTTGGGTAGTGATGGAATCCTTGCCATCAAAGGTAATATTGCCATCACGGTTAGCGTCTACGGCGATTTGCACAGGCAACAAATTTAAATTTATTCCATCAATAATATAATTACTTTCTGCGTGTTGGCCTCCTAAAACTTGAAGAGACTCCACTCTATACGCATAAGCATCAGCCTCCACGAAAAGGTAGTAGTCATCTGAATCAAAGAGCTTTGTCAGTTCACCTTTATTTTTAAAAGTGGCATTGATATGCCCCGCTTCGCCCGGTTCAACAGGACGCTCTACGGGTTGGCCTGTTGAATCAGCTTCCGTCCGTGTAAAGCTAGTGAGGAGCACAGCGTCACTGCCGTTCGCAGATGTGCCCCCATAGATTTTTAAACCAGATCCTTTATACAGCGAGACTATGCGAGTTTCTAGATAATATTTTTCATTGGGGACGTTCGCCCATAAATCCCTCATGTTAACCTTTATGCGAATCAAATCGTCATCCTTAGGTCCCCAGCCAACCCGTTCGTAATCACTGACGACTGCAAGAGGAAGTTCGTCCGCATCATTATTGGGACGAATTAGAACATAATGTTGACTCGTATCATCGTTTAAAGAATCCCCACTTCGATCTTTCTGAGGGAACTCCAGCATGGGTGGCTGTGTAACACTGTCAGGTGGAGGGTTTTTCCAAGCCATCGCCTGATAAACGCTACTCTTGATTTTAGCTCTTTTTTGATTTGTAGGACGTGCAGGATCGGCAGGTGTTTGCTCGGGCATAGGCCGGGGAGGAGTAGTCCACAGTTCCTCACTTCCACCCAGATCAGGATCTGGACGATTATTACTTGTGGCCCCGACAACTTGAATAGGGAACTCAAAAGTAGATTTCATGGGAAAGCCCGGCTTAACCGGTTTTAGATTACCCGAAGGCGTCATACCACGATTAGCAGTTAGGGTAAATTTAAACGTTAAGAGTGTGCCAGGCGCGAGAGTGTCCAATTCTAACAAAAACTTACCCATTTGATCACCCGTTAGAAGGTCATATAAAACATGGTTTTGGTTTTGGGGGTCATCCGTGCATTTAAACTCATTTGACGAAATAAATCTAAACGAATCGGAATGAACTTTCCCATAATAAAAATTGAAATTAGAAGCCACAGATGAGGGGATTTCAATTTCCAAAGTGATGACACACATTGGGTCAATATCTTTAGCTTTTCCAATAAAAGTGGCGAAATTAACCCCGATTCCACCAAGGTCCCTATCCTTCTCATTTACACCAGGAAAACTAAAGTCGGTTCCAAAAGTGCCTACGCCATCGTTTTCTTCAAAATCGTCGTTGCTGTATAATCTTATTTGATTAGCAGAGGTAAACGATTCTGGATTTCGCCACTTGTTCTTAGGAATGTATCCATAGGTGACACCCAAGGGAGCTTTTTTTACCGGCCCTGAAGTGTCGGAGGAATCATTGTCCGAATCGGCAACTCCGTTTGTTCCAACGACATTGCCACCAAGTGACGGACCGACGGTTGGATCCACCACGAAAGCCAATTCATCAATTTTTGAGACTATTTGTGAGCCCTTGTGTCCGATCAGGAGGGAGTTTTCCCAATAAGTAGAAGGAGAGACGGGAAGTCCGTTGAGTGTTGCAGTGAGGGCCGAAGAAACGTCTTCCAATCCAAAAGCGAGATGGTGTCCGGCCTTAAAAGCGAGATGCAGACCAATGGCCTCGTTCCACAATTGTTGAGGTGAAAGTAGAATAGGTGAAGTTGTAGAATCTGCCTCCACCAAGCGGGGGTAGGCTGTTCCCCAGCGGGCAAATTCAGCCGCCATCCCCGGTTTAAAGCGATTGGCCACTAGCGTCATACGCGCACTCGCTTTGAGGGGATGCAACGGCCCTGCTTCTTCCATTAGTTCAGCGAGACGATCAGCAAAGAGGCTCTGAAATTGGGGTATGGTGCCTAGGCAGCCGAACAGATAGGCCGGTCCTTCCTGCTGGCCCTGACGACGAGTCCAAAAGGTGTTCGGATTATAATAGTATTCACTGGGGTGAAGTGTCCAATCGGCGTCCCAGACGCGGAAAGTGAACTTGGACCCTGAACTGGCGGAGCGAACGGCAACCCAGTTATGACTGGGCCAGTCCTCACTGTTGAGGTAACCATTGAGGATAAGGTAATCAGCAAAGGCAGCCATATCCAGTTGACCTTCCAAGGCATCATAGAGATCGGTGCGGCTAGCTTCTGTGGCGCGAGGTTGAAGGTTAGACAAGCCGTATTGTGGAAGCCAACCACGAAGATCGAATTCATTTTCGAGCAATTTCTGGGCTGAGAGATGGAGCTGATTCCAGGCATCTTCTGCGGGCTGTCCGCCGGAAGTCAGTTCACTGTCTTTGTAAACGTAGAAATCGTCTTCCGTGTCTGTAATACTGGGGGAGCGTGAAGCGAAAAAGTCAGCATCAGGCTGTTCCATGAGCTCGTAAACGCCCCAGTAGAGACCGTTGAGGTAGAGATGAGTGTAACGACGGCGTGGAGTAGGAATCCCCATGTCCTTTTGAGTTTCCGCAGCAAAGGAGTCGCGGAGATAAGATGCTCCACGGGCGAGATACGACCAGTCGTCGTAGCTACCTGGGGATTGGTTGACGGCCCAAGAGTCCTCCAAAGGTGATCGGAGGAGGAGCTCGTTGAAATCGTTGGGAGCGTTGGTATTATCCGCTCCGGCAAAAATGGGGAAAGTAAGGTTATTGGCACCAAGGGACTTTTTGAAACGCAGCTTGAAGTTTTGTTTGACGGTGGTTTCCGGGTATCGGCTGGCATTACCGTGGATTTCGAGGCCCACAGAGTTTTGGAAACTGGTTCCGCTGTTTCCTGCGGGAAAACCAAGGCCTTCGAGTTGGGCGGTGACGAGGGCACTGTCGCCCCGTTCCAAAGGATGCGTGCCAATGCCGGATGGTCCAAAGAGAAGCTCGGGGTCAACGATCAGGCTGATCGAAGGGAGAGCCGCCAGTGAGTCTTTCACCCCCGTGTGGGTGGGAGGGAGAGATCCAGAGAGGTTCATTTCGTTGGCGGCTGCGACCGCCGAGGGATTCATATCATAAATCCATGGAACAGATGGGTTTGCTTTCGAGGAATCAGCAAAGATTGGATAATCGTGGGGGCGCTTTTGAGTTAGGACATCGTCTGCAAAGATCCACGTGCGGGTAGCTTCAACGGAGACGGGCTGATTGTCGCGGTAGGCTTGCGCACGAAGGACGGTGGTGGTTTCGATCTTGAGGTCAGGCTTTTGGGCAAGAACCAGTGCTTTGGGGTTGGTGGGGATAGGAGCGGAGCCGTCGAGTGTATAAAAGACGTGGGTCGGAACTGGGTGACTAAATGCCTTGAGAGTTAGATTCTGGGTCCCGCTAACAAATCCACTCAGCAGAAGCTCAGAGGATGAATTGGTTCCCTGTTGATATAGTAACAGACTGGCGAGTCTAGGACGCACATGACTGTTTCTTTGCCCAGGAGTTGCTTCGAGGAGAAAACCCATTTGACCGCTGTCGGGGTCAATACCATAAGGGTCATTGGCCCCAACGTCTCCAGCGTTGAGATTATTGATCAAAATATCGGGGCCGCCAGAAACATTAGGCTTAAGAAGTGAGATGGTTTCCCCTCCCGGACCCGCATTGATAGTAAAATTGGCATGAAGGGGTTGGCCAGAAGAATAGGACGTAGTGCTTGGGGAGTCACACAGCACCACCACATAGGAGTTTGGTTGAAGAACGACACCAGAAGGGAATGTCCAGCCAGGGCCGCTGTCCTTTAGTTTCCATCCAGTAAGGTCAACCAGTTCACTTGTGGGATTGTAGATTTCAACCCAATCTGATTTGGTGGAGCCAACAGGCGCTGAAAATGTATGGGTAGTTTTTGCCATGATCTCACTGATATAGGGATCAGTCATAGCGAGGTATTGGCTGACTCGTGGATCAGTATGTAGTGTTTTAACTTCATAACCATCACTTAAACCATCCCCATCGGTATCAAAAGAAAGAGGATCTGTCCCGTTCTGATATTCTTCCAGATTGCTTAAGTTATCTCCATCTGAATTTGCGTCCATGTTTGAAGAGTAACCAGATTGTCCATTTGAAAAGTAGTAAGAAGTCCAGTCATCTGAGATACCGTCGGAATTGGAATCGTTTGTATATTGGACTGTAACAAAGGTAGGATTACCATTTTTAAGCGCACTGAACAGGAACCAATTTCCATCAGGAGACACATCACACAAGGCTAAATTTGTTTGACCATCTAAAGTAGGGGTTACTATTTCCGATAGATTGTCAAATTCAGCGAAAGCGTAGCGATAGCCGATATTGGATGGCGAAGAAAACACGACCTGCCCACGATCCGAGACTCTAAAAGGCTGGGCGGAAGAGTCAGGCGGCGTGATATTTGTGAAATTCTGAGTTCCTATCTGCCACAGATAAATTCCATTACCCTGGACGAACGTGCCGTCCGAAATCTTGTCCATGCCCGTGATCACGCCATACTGAGCATTATTTGAAACCATTACAAGATATCCCGGGAAAGTCCAATTTGGATAACACTCAAGAGAGAAGTTACCATTGTAATAACCGTTATAATTATCTCCATAGGATGTATTAGGCATGGCAGAATACCATACTGATGGATTACTGCTGAAATTAAAGAAGAAGGTGTTACCTTGATAAAAATAAGACGTTGGTTGCTCAAACGTTGCCAAAAATGGATTTAGTTCTCCTGAAAATGTATAACGATAGAGCGTTAAATTTTCTTCTGTAACAAAATCCCAGTATGAATAGATAGGATCAGAATACAGAACTTCATTATTTCTTGATACAGAGCAAATAATTGATCCACTTTGCTGCAAATCCGAAAAATAGGTTGAAGACAAATTTCCACCAATAGAAACAAGCGAAGTGGTAAACTCGTTGCTCACAATGGCATTTGATCCTGAAAAATTCTGAAAATAATTGTATGTGCCTCCCATGTGATTGATAAAACCTTCTCCACCGTCAACTCCCGGAACGGTGTTCAGGTGTGTAATCGAATCGGGCGTGCCGCGCCAGACCCAAGCATCCATACCAGCATAACTGTTACCGGCAATGGGCTCATAAAAATTACTCCAAAGGCTATAGCCAGCTACAGCCCCGTCATTGTTAATAAACTGTGGAACAATCATTTCACCATCCACGCCAATCGCCTCTTTCGTGTGGGGACTCCCCCTAGGCATCGTGCCAGCATAATACTCTTGGAGGTTGGTGAGATGATCATGATCCAGATCGAGGGCGGCATCAGTTGTGTCAACTGGATTTAAACAATTCACGACTTCCCATTTATCTGGG
>JANOBW010000013.1:0-15537 GCA_031411855.1 Opitutia bacterium | reverse complement strand
TCAAATGCCTTGGCAAAACAACCGCTCTGAAACCGCCGCACGCCATGGCCTGCGAATCTTCCCGTCTTCTGTTCCAAACGAAAATGCCCCGCCTCCCATCGCGCCTGATTTTTAAACAGGAGATGAGAAGCGTCCTCCTCGAATCCCATCCCACAGCCTTTGCGTCCGTCATCGAAAATGGCGGCGACGTCCCGGACCCAAAATTTCTGCCTCGTTTCTGCGCTCATCTGCGCCTTTCTGCGGTATCAAATGCCTTGGCAAAACAACCGCTCTGAAACCGCCGCACGCCATGGCCTGCGAATCTTCCCGTCTTCTGTTCCAAACGAAAATGCCCCGCCTCCCATCGCGCCTGATTTTTAAACAGAAGATGAGAAGCGTCCTCCTCGAATCCCATCCCACAGCCTTTGCGTCCGTCATTGCGTTTAAAAACAAACCACTCTCCCTCAAAATCTTATGAAGCTCCCCCATCCCGCCGCGCTTTTGCTCGGCCTTCTGGCCGCGCTGCCCGCGTTGGCCGAATCGTTTCCCGTCTCCATCTCGGTGGACGCCGCCAAGCCCATCGGCGAACTCAAACCCGTCTGGCGGTTTTTCGGGGCCGACGAACCCAACTACGCCCTGATGAAGGACGGCGGGAAACTCCTCGGCGAACTCGGCGAGCTCTCACCCCAAAACGTCTATTTCCGCGCCCACAACATGCTCTGCACCGGCGACGGCGCGGCCGCGCTCAAGTGGGGCAGCACCAACATCTACACCGAGGACGAGAAGGGAAACCCGGTTTACGACTGGAAGATCGTGGACGCCATTTTCGACACCTACCTGGCCAAGGGCGTGCGCCCCTACGCCCAGCTCGGCTTCATGCCCAAGGCCATGTCCACCCACCCGGAACCCTACCAGCACTCCTGGAAGCCGGGGATCAAATACGAGGCCATCATGACGGGCTGGGCCTACCCGCCGAAGGACTACGACAAATGGCGCGAGCTGATTTTCCAGTGGGTCAAACACTGCGTGGAACGCTACGGCAAAGCCGAGGTGGAGCAGTGGTATTGGGAGGTCTGGAACGAGCCCAACGGACACTACTGGAAGGCCAGCCCGGCCGAGTTTCACAAGCTGCACGACTACGCGGTGGACGGCGTCCGCAAGGCGCTGCCGACCGCGCGCGTGGGCGGCCCGCACACGGCCGGGGCCGGCGGCAAGTTTCACCAGGACTTCCTTGAGCACTGCCTGCGCGGCACCAATTACGCCACCGGCCAGAAGGGCACGCCGCTCGACTTCGTCTCCTTCCACGCCAAAGGCTCGCCCATGTTTCTCGACGGCCACGTGCGCATGGGCATTGCCAACCAGCTCCAGGCCTTCGACGGCGGGTTCAAGATCGTGGCCTCGTTTCCCGAAACGAAAGGCAAACCCATCGTCATCGGCGAGTCCGACCCCGACGGC
Organism: Opitutia bacterium; assembly: GCA_031411855.1. Taxonomy (GTDB): domain Bacteria; phylum Verrucomicrobiota; class Verrucomicrobiia; order Opitutales; family JANOBW01; genus JANOBW01. The sequence goes on along the minus strand of JANOBW010000013.1, from coordinate 14,103 downwards.
TGCGCCGCCTGCCAGGGTCCGCAGCTCGGCTACCGCAACGGCACCCTCTACTCCAGTTACACGGCGGCCAGTTTCGCGCGGCTGCACGCCATGGCGGACAAACACGGCGTAAACCTGCAAGGTGCGGTGACGTGGGCGTTTGAGTTTGAAAACGAACCCTGGTTCGCCGGCTTCCGCGTCCTCGGCAGCAACGGCGTGGACCTCCCCGTCATGAACACCTTCCGCATGTTTTCCAAAATGGGTGGGCAGCGGCTTGAAACGAAAAGCGACAGCGAAGTCTCACTCGCCGACATGACCAAAAACGGCGTGCGCGGACATCCCGATGTCACGGCCCTGAGCAGCCTCGACGGCAAAAAGCTCTCCGTGCTTCTCTGGCACTACCACGACGACGACGTGGCCGGCCCCGACGCCCAGGTCGCACTGGCGCTGGCCCATCTGCCGCTCGCCGCCGGTCCGGCCAAGGTCACGCACTACCGCATTGATCAGACCCACAGCAACGCCTTCACCGCCTGGAAACAGATGGGCTCGCCGGCGGCCCCGGATGCGGCCCAATACGCCCAGCTCGAGAAGGCCGGAAAACTCGCGAAGATGTCCGATGCCCCCGAAACCGTGGCGGTTGAAAACGGTGTCGCCACGATTCCTCTCACCCTCCCCCGCCAGGCGGTTTCGCTGCTGATCCTGGAGTGGTGATACGGCTGGCTCTCAGTTTTGACGGACGCGGAGGCGGACAAAGCGGAGGGTGGTGCCGGAGGCGATGGGGGCGGTTTCGCGGAGGGTGACGGTTTCGGTGCCGTCGAGGTTGTCCACCGTGGTGACGACCGTGGACGGGACTTCGGCGAAACCGGCGTCACCGGGCGTGGACGAGACCTCGAGGAGGAAGGCCAGGTCCGTCGCGCCCTTGATGCGGGTGAAGGTGAGGGCGGCGTAGGCCTGATCGGAAACCGTGGGCACGGTGGGCAACACCTGACGGGTCGCCCCCCCCGCATCGCGCGGGTTGGTGCCGAAGGCGTATTCGAGAAGGTTGGGAATGCCGTCGCCGTCCGGGTCGGCGGCGGGACCGGAGACGCCCGGATTGGCACGTTCGGGGGCGGTGAAGTTGGTCACGTTGAAGGCCGTGAGGGTGGGTCCCACGGCGGTGACCATGACGTTGAGGGTGGCGGTGACCGTGGCCGAGCCGTCGGAAACGGAGACGGAGAAGACGTTGAGGCCGGCATCGGAGTTGGCGGGGGTTCCCGACAGGCCGCCGGAGGCCGAGACCGTCAGCCAGGCCGGCCCGGATTGTTTCGCAAACGAAAGAACGGCCCCGGCATCGGCGTCCGTGGCGGAAAGCTGCCCGGAGAGCGGTGTTCCGGCCGTGGCGGGGGCGGCGATGGGATCGGCCGCGAAGGCGGGGAGGTCGTTGACGGGGCCGACGGTGATGGTGACGGTGGCGGTGGCCGAGTTGGCGATGCCGTCGCCGGCCTGATAGGTGAAAGTGACCTGGCCGTTGAAGTTGGCCGGGGGGGCGTAGGTGAAGGAACCGTCGAGGGCGAGGTTGAGGGTGCCGGTGGAGGGGGCGGCCACAAGGAAGGCCTGGAGCGGGGTGTGTTCGGCGTCGGTGTCGTTGCCCAGGACACCGGGGGCGGTGACGGTCAGAAGGTTGTCCTCGTTGACGGTGTAGGGATCGGCCGCGGCCACGGGGGCGGTGTTGTAGATGGCGGAGCCGGGAGTGCCGCCCGGCTGCTGGCTGGCGCGCCAGAAGGCCGCGCCGGTGTCCCAGGCCGTGTAGGGGGCGGCCGCGTCGGAGACGACGAGGGTTTTGCCCTTGCCGTCGGTTTCGGGAAACCAGGCGTCGTCATAGGTGAAATCGAGGACGGATTCGCCGGCGGGGTCGAGGAGCTCAATCGCCTCCCCGCTGTTGGAAAGGTTGCCCCAGAAGGTGCCGGCGACTGTCTTGCCGGAGCCATGGCGGAAGGTGAAGGCGGGCTGGTTGGCGACGATGAGGACGGAGGCTCCGGCGGCGATGGAGTAGTTGGCGGGAAAGGTGAAGGTGACGCCTTTGGAGAAGGTGGCTCCACCGACGTTGAGGGCGGTGGCCCCGGTGTTGGTCAGCTCCAGAAACTCGAAGTCGGTGGCGGTGCTGTTGGGCAGGGCGGCGAGTTCGGCCGGCGAGGGATCGGGCGGGTTGTAATTGATCTCGGTGATGCGCAGCTGGTTCTGCGCGGCCGTCGGGGCGACAGTGGTGGCGAGGCTGGTGACCAGGAAGCCGGCCGGGTTGAGGATCTGGATGTTTTCCCCGCGGGCGGAAATCTGGCCGGAATAGGGACCGACAACAAAGCGGCCCTCACCACCCCTGGGGCTGACGGCGCGGGCGCGAAAGGCCTGCTGTTTCGGCGAGACGTAGAGGGACCCTCCGGCGTTGATGACGGTGCCGGCCTTGAAGGTGAAGTCCACCGCTCCGGCCAGTTTCCAGCCGCTGATGTCGGCGGCGAAGGCATTGGGGTTGGTGATCTGGACGTATTCCTCGTCCTGCTTGCCGACTCCCGTGGGTTTGCCCTCGTAGCCGGCGATGGTGAGGGGGAAGGTGGCGGGCTGGGGGGCATTGGGGATGCCGGCGCTGTTGGAGTTGGCCAGGCCCACGTTGACGGTCGAGGTGTGGGTGTTGAAGAAGTGGGTGCGGCGGGGCGCGATGAAGGAGTTTTTGATGTCGTTGACGGCGGTGGTGAGGCTCACGTTGCCGAGGCCGTAGGGGCCTCCGACGGCGGGCCAGCCCCAGATGGCCTTGTCGAGCGCGACCTCGGGGGAGATGCGGGCGATGTGGGCGTCCAGCTGGGCTTCCAGGACAGGGTTCGCGGTGCCGGGGGCCTGGAGGTAGGTGTCCATCACGGTCCTCATGCGGCGGAGGAACATGGCGCGGGTTTCGGGCACCGAGATGATGGCGTCATACATGCGCTGCCAGCGGCCGGTGGCGTAGTTGAGGGTGCCGCACTGGGAGGTGCCGTAGAAGGGGTGGCTTTTGTTGGTGTCGTCCGTGGCGTTGATGATGCCGTTGGTGGCGGTGTAGTCGGCGTAATAGAGCTGGCCCCAGGAGAGGTTGAGGTCGAAGGGGATGACCCGCCATTCCCCGGTGCCGTTGCTGTCGCGGTGGATGACCACGTTGGACCAGACATCGTCGGCCTCCTGGGTCATGCGGGCGCAGACCATGTAGTTGACGAGGGCGGGGATGTCTATCTGGTCGAAGACGTTGTTTTTGCGGGTGGTGTCTATGGGGGTGGCGGTGATCGCGGTGATGAAGGCGGCCTGGTCGGCGTTGCCCGCCTCCCAGACGCGGGACTGCTTTTCGCCGCCGGCCGTAATCATCTGGCCAACAGCGGCATAAATGGCGCCGTCGCCATCCAGGCCCATGTATTCGACCACCTCGGAATCCTGGGTCTCGGTGTGGAAGGCGAGCTGCCAGAAGGCGCCGTTGATCTGGGTGCGGACGGGAAAGTGGCGGGTGGCGGCGAGGCCGCTGGTGGAGCGGTGGAGCCACATGCTCATGAATTGGCGGGAGTAGCTGGGATCGACGTATTCGGCGTTGAGGGCGAGCTCACGGAGGCGTTTGGCGTTGTTATCGAAGCGAAACTTGTGGGCGCTGTTGAAATCCACGCGGTGGGCGCGCTTGTTCAGGGTGCGCGTGGTGTCGCCCTTGATGCGGAAGTTGACGTTGTCGTAAAGTTCCCCGTCGTAGAAGATCGAGCCGCGGCCGCCGGTCAGGTTGTTCAGGTCAATGGCGTGGGTGTTGTTGGGCGTGTAGGCGCCTGGCACAAAGACATGGTAAACAGATAGTTGGGTGCTGATCGTGTCGGCGGCGACGGTGCCGTAATACTGGTCGGAATCGGTCGTGCTGAGGTATTCCGGGGCGGGGCGGACGTTGCCGGCCGAATCGGTGGCGGTGACGCGCCAGCGGAGCATCTGGCCGGCGGTGAGTGAGGTGGTGGGGATCTGCGCGGTGTAGATGCCGTCGGCGGCCACGGCGTCCGGGGCCACGCCGTTGTCGGCCATGTTGAGGGAAACCTCCGCGCCATACATGACGAGGTATTTGAGCTGCACGGGGTTGGAGGTGGCGAGCTCGCGCTGGGAGGCCGCGACCCTGGCCGTGACGACGAGCGGGGCGCTGCCGGCGCCACCGGCGGGACGGGCGGGGAGGTTAAGGACACCGGGGGTGAGTTCGGAGGCGTCGCCGGTGACCGTGCCGATGTAGGGGGCCACATTGGTTTTTTCGGCCGAATTGGCCGCGCCGGGGGTGGGGCTGGCGAAATAGGCGACGGGCGGGGCGGCCCCCGCGGGAACGGCCTCCAGCTTGGGGGCGAGGAGGAAGTCGTTGGAGGAGGCGGAGCCGTTGATGCCCTGGATGGCGAGGACATTGGTGCCGGTCCGGAGGGCGGGCAGGCCCAGGGTCGTGATGTCAAACGACTCGTCCGCCAGGGCGAGGGTTTCAATGCGGGCCGTGGTGATGGAGTTGTAGGCGGCGCTGCCGGTGAAGTTGCCGCGGGCCACCTCGACGCCGTTGAGCCAGGCGACAAAGCCGTCCTCATACTTGATCTTGAGGAGCAGGCTGGCGACGGCCGCCTTGTCGGCCACGTCAAAGCTGTAGCGGGTGTAAAGGCAGGAATTGACGGACCACATCACATGGGGGACGCCGGAGACGGGTTTGCCGAGGTTGACCGTGAAGTAGGGCAGATAGCTGGTGCTGCCGACGTTGGTGGTCTCGTCGCTGTCGAAACCGATGGTCGTCCCGGCGGCGGCCGTCCAGGCGGAGGCGTCGAAATCGGGCGTGTTCCAGGTGGCGGGAGTGGCGGCGGTGGGCACGAGGTATCTCATGACCCCGGGGCCGGGAGCGAAGAGGCTGACGCCGGCGGCCGTGGTTCCGCCGGTGGAGAAGCCGCTGCTGACATTGGCGAACTGCCTGGGGTAATTGGAGTAAACCGAGACAAGGCTGAGCCCGCCGCTGGTGAGATCCTTGGTCAGCGCCAGGTAGCCTCCGGCGTTGTTGGCGAGCTTGAAGTTGGTGGCCAGGCGGGGCGAGGCGAGGGTGTTGGCGTTGTCCAGGCCCGCGGTGGTCTGGACGGGGCGTTTGTCGCGGGCGGAGGCGAAAACCACCAGGCGGTTGCCGGCATTCAAAGTCCAGGCCGGGAAGGGCCACTTGCGCAGGTTGGAGGCGTCGTCGGTGAGATACCAACCCGAGAGGTTGACGGTGGAGGAAGAGGTGTTCTGAATCTCAACCCAATCCTCCTCGTTGAGCAGTTCGTCGGTCAGCCCGGCGTAGTTGCTGGAGAGAAACTCGGTGATGGCGAGCTGGGCGTGGGAGAGACTGGCCGACATCAGGACACACACAGACACAAGTAAGAATCGGAAAGACATAGGGTTAGGGGAAATCCATTATGACAAGTGATGCCGCCAAAGCCACTAACAATTTTCACACAAAGGAGACCAGAGGGCAAGCGGAGGTGGTGTCGCTCCCGGACCTGAACCCGGGCTGGGATGGCCATGACCTCGGCGGGACCGGATTTCATGCAGGCTGGCGGTCCCGCCTTGCGGTTTTTTAGGCTCGCCCCAGGCAATGCCTGACTCTCACTGGGCGGTTTTTCCCGCCCATGAAAGCCGCCCAGATGGCCCGTCAATTCGCCGTGGAAGGCCGTCTCGTCACGGTCGAGGCCCACGGCACCGGCAACGTCAACGACACCTACCTCGCCATCTTCCGGACCACCTTCAGCGAGCAGCGTTTCATCCTCCAGCGCATCAAGAAAGCCGTCTTCCCCGAGCCGGAAAACATTCTCCACAACATGCGGCTGGTGACGGACCACGCCCACCAGAAACTGGAGGCCGAGGCCGAGGTGGCCGACCGCATCTGGCAGCTGCCCAAGATCATCCCCAACAAGGACGGGCGCGACTTCGGGATTGACGATGCCGGCGACTACTGGCGCGCCATCACCCACATCGCCGGCGCCACCGCGCACGAGCAGGTGCAGGGTCCCGAACACGCCCGCGAGGCCGGCACCGTCCTCGGCCAGTTCCACCGCCTCATCAGCGACATCCCGGCCGACTCCCTCCGCACCGCCCTGGCCGGCTTCCACGTCACTCCCGGCTACCTGGCAAAACTCGACAACGCCCTGCCCACCCAGACGGCGAAGGACCGCCTGACCAGCTCCAACGCCCGCCAGGCCCTCCAGTTTGTCGAGAAACGCCGCGAGTTCTGCCACGTCCTGCAAAACGCCCTCAACGCCGGCCACCTCCGCCTCCGCCCCACCCACGGCGACCCCAAGGTGGGCAACATCATGATGGACAACGCCTCCGGCAAAGGCACCTGCATCGTGGACCTCGACACCGTCCAGGCCGGCCTCATCCACTACGACATCGGCGACGCCCTCCGCTCCGCCTGCAACCCAGCCGGGGAAGACGCCAAGGACCTCAACCAGGTCGTCTTCGATCTCGACCTCTTTGAAAACCTCATCGGCGGCTACCTCTCGCAGGCCGCCAGCTTCCTCGACGACCACGACCGCGCCCACCTCTACGACTGCATCCGCCTGATCGCCTTGGAGCTCGGCCTGCGCTTCTTCGCCGACTACCTCGCCGGCGACACCTACTTCCGCGTCCGCTACGACACCCACAACCTCCACCGCGCCCGCGTCCAGTTCAAGCTGGTCGAGAGCATCGAGGCCCGCGAACGCGCCATCCGCAAGGTGCTGGAAACGGTCTGAGCGGGCGGGAAGCCCGGGCGGACGCGGTTTGCCCGGCATGTTATGATGGGCGGATGCCGCACCCCGTCCCCACCTGCTTTTCCCCAACCTACGCCGCGGACACCCCCACCGCGAGCATGAGAAAACTCGCCCCCGTGGCCGCAGCGGTTTCAAGCGCGGGCCATGCCTCCCTGATTGACCCGGGAAACTTCGATCCCGAACTACTCCGCGGCCTTCACGCCGACGCCTACCTCGACGGCTGGCTGGGCGGCGAGGAGCCGCACGCCTCGGCCCCGGGCTGGCGGCAGACCCCGGCGATCCGCGCCGGCGTGCTCGCCATGCAGGCCGGGCAGATCAAAGGCGCGGCCCTGGCGATGGAGCATGGCCTGGCCGCCAACGTGGCTCAGGGCTTCCATCATTCCCGTCCCGAACGCGGCGGCGGTTTCTGCACCTTCAACGGCCTCGCCCTCGTCGCCCACCTCAACCCCAAACTCCGCGTGGCCGTGCTGGACTGCGACGAGCACGAGGGCAACGGCACAAGCGAGTTCTCCCTCATCCTCAACAACCTGCGCAACGCCACCATCTTCGGCAGCGGCTTCGGCGGACCGAAATCACCCCGCGCCCTGCCGCTCAGGGTCCGCCTGCGCGGCGGCGATTTCACCCCCTACCACAACGCCCTCGACCAGGCCTTCCGCTGGCTCGGGCAGGAACCGGTGGACCTCCTCCTTTACCAGGCCGGGGTGGACTGCCATGAGGACGACCCGCTCGGCTCCGTCGGCCTCAGCACGCGCCAGCTCTTCGACCGCGACGCCTTTGTCTTCGCCGAAGTGAAACGCCGGGGCTGGCCCTGCCTCTTCGTCCTGGCTGGCGGCTATCAGGAACCTATCGGGGAGAAACTGGTTCCGCTCCACGCCCAGACCTTCGCGGCGGCGGCGGAGAGTGGGTCGTGAGGACAACGGGAGGGATTTCGCGCCCTTCCGAGCGTTTGGCTCAAAACCAATGGTCCAAACCCGCCTTGCCACTTACTCCCCGCCACCTTCACCTCTGCTTCTGTTGCGCGGAGGACGCCCTGCCCGTGCGGAGCCTGGCGCTCTCGGTCCCGGCCCTGACGCACTTCCACCACCCGCAGTCCACGACATCAACGACCCTAGGCGACGAATCGCGGCATTTTTGAGTTAAGCCCTTTCGTTATCTCAAGAAAACAGATTTGGTTGAGATAACACTTGCGATAGACGCCACGCCTTGCGTTTAAAATCACCACTACCTCAACAAAACGCCATTTTTTGATCTTATGGACATCACTCAGTTCATCTCCGGTCGTTATGAACAACGTTTGGAATACCGGGCGTTTTTACCGGAACGGGTGTGCCATGAATGGATCATCGCCGATGCGGAACTGACGGACCTCCTGGGGCGGGCAGACCGTGCGCTGGGGGAGTTGAACGCCTTTGCGCAACTGATCCCCGACATTGATTTTTTCATCCGCATGTATGTGGCCAAGGAGGCCACGCAATCGAGCCGGATTGAAGGCACACAGACCAACATTGACGATGCCCTTAAGGACGCGGAGGACTTGAAGCCGGAGGATCGCGACGACTGGGCGGAGGTGCAGAACTATATCCACGCCATCAATTTTTCGATCGGCGCGCTGGAAAAACTGCCGCTGTGCAACCGGCTGCTCTGCGAGACGCACGCGAAGCTGATGTCCGGGGTGCGGGGAAAGTTCAAGCAGCCGGGTGAGTTTCGCGTGAGCCAGAACTGGATCGGGGTAAGCCTGAAAAACGCGGCCTTTGTGCCGCCGCATCACGAGCATGTGCCCGAGCTGATGGGCGATCTGGAGAAGCTGCTGAATGAGCAGGTTTTTTTTGCCCATCCCCTGGTCCGCATCGCCATCGCGCATTACCAGTTTGAGACGATCCACCCCTTTTGGGACGGCAACGGGCGGCTGGGGCGGCTGATGATTTCCTTGTATCTGGCCTCCAGCGGCCTGCTGAGGAAACCGGCCCTGTATCTGTCCGACTATTTCGAGCGGAACAAGACGGCCTATGTGGACCACCTCATGGCGGTGCGGGAAGGCAACCACCTGCGGGCCTGGCTGGTGTTTTTCCTCCACGGCGTGGAGGAGACGGCCCGCAGTTCGGCGGCCCTTTTCCGCGCCATCCTGGAAATCAAGCAAAGGATTGAGGCGGAAGTGCTTCCCCATTTCAGCGCCCTCCGCCTGGAGAAGGCGCGAAAACTCATGCGTGCGCTTTACGGGCGGCCGATCACTTCGGTGAAACGCGCGGCTGAAATCATCGGCAGCACCGAAAACACGGCCTCCTCCCTCATCAACGAATTGGTCACCCGGAAGGTTCTGGTGGAAGTGACAGGACGCCAGCGCGACCGGCTTTTCACCTTTCACGATTACCTCGCGTTGTTCCGGAGATAACCCGGAGCGCTTATGCCTCCGCGGGAGCATCTTTCCGGGAGCGCGGGGCCCCCGGCTCCGTCACAGCCCGTTGCGAAGCCGGGCTTCGCGTGACCGGCCCGCGCGCCTTGCCGCATCACAGGGTTTCGACAGTTTTTCGCTGCGCTTCGTCACCGGCGGTTGTCCGTTTTTACCGTTGAAACCGCCTCAGTCCGGGTCTGCCCGGAAAAACCCCCGGCGCTGCCAGAACAGCCAGACGAGCACGGCCAGGGCCCAGGCGATGGCGGCGTAAAGGTAGTGGGAATCAAGGACTTTGGGGATGAAGTTGGCCGTGGCGCGGGTCAGCGCGGCGAGGAGGGCCAGGCCGGTGATGACCCGCACCGGCCAGAGTTTTCCCGTGGCCAGATGGCCCTGGCCCGAGTGCCCCAGCACGACCCGGCTGGCTACCACCAGGGTGAGCAGGCCGAAGCAGCCGACGTAAAGCAGATGCTCCAGGGCGATGTGTTGCGCGGGCAGAAGGGCGGCGGCGAGCAGGCCGGCCAGACCGAAGCCGAGGGAAAGTTTGAGGGCGGCGGAGAGCGTTCCCGCGCGGGCCAGTCTGAACCCGCCCCAGGGAACCCCCGTGGCGAGAAACACTCCCGCCGCCACCGCGCGCAGGGCCAGGCCGCCCGGGACGGAAAACCAGGCCTCGACGGCGAAGGAGGCGATGACGAGCAGGGCGCAGGCGAGGGCCTTGGCGTGACCGCCCTCGCGCATGGGAACCCCGAGCAGGCGCGGGAAAAAGAAGGTCCCGACGCCGAGGATGGGAAGCAGTAGAAAACCCTGGTAGAGAAGGAGAACGGCAAAGCGGCGCAGGGAGGCGTCGCCGCCGGTCAGAGCCACGACCTTGCCCGTGATCAGGCCGGTGAAGGCGCAGCCCAGGCCGAGCGCGGCCATGAGCATCGGAGGTGGCGGGTCGTCCTCGCGGAGAAAGACGGCGCGGATAGCCAGCCCGAGGGCGAAGACCGAAAGCGCGCACAGGAAGAGCGTGTCGCCCAGGTCGCTGTCCAGCCGCACATGGGCGGTCATGCCGGCCCCGTGCAGGAGGACGACGGCGGCCAGTTCCCAGGCGCTGAAACGCGGCGTGCCGAGCAGCCGCGGTCCGGCGGTGCCCAGAAAGCCAAAGACAAAGGCCCCGAGAAACCCCTCGATCATGATCCGGGGATGGGCCAGGGCCGGATAACCCGCCAGCCAGCCCGCGTAGTGGGACGGCCAGAGCAGCACGCCCGCCACCGCCCAGAACGCCCCGAGGGGGAAGAGCAGGCGGAAGGGTTCGCCGGCCAGGAAGGCGGCGCAGGTGGCCGGGGTCCGGGCGGGACGCGGCGCGGGTTCGTTCACGGCGGGTTTCCTCAGAAGGAGAGGGTGACCTGGCTGAAGAGGAAGTCGGCGTCGTCCCCGGCCCCCGTGGCTTTGAGGTAGTCCCCGGCGAAGAAGTGGCTGTAGCCGGCCTGGAGCGAGGCCCAGGGGCGGACCTTCCATGTCACGGTCAGGTCGGTTTCGGCCCCGGCGTCGGCACTGGCCGCGCGGGCGGCGGCGTTGACGGGGCGGACGGTGGCGACGGCGTTGGCGCGGAACCAGCCGTCGGACGTGCTATCGAGTTGGAAAAAATGCTGGTCGAGGCGGAGGGTGACGGTCGCCGCGGGCTGGGCCGAGACCGAGAAGCCCGCGTCGAGCATGTTCTTCCAGGCAAAGGCGTCCATCGCCCCGTAGAATTTGTGGTTGGTGGGAAACTGGCTCATAAACGAACCATTTTTTCCGTCGGTGCCGTCGCTGTCGCCGGTGGCGAAATCGCAGAACAGGCCGAGACGCGGTTTCCAGGAGGCGTCGGCGAGGGTTTTCCCGGCCTGGAGGTGGGCGGCCCAGGCCCCGTGGTCGAGCTGGGCCTGGGAGCCGAGATAAACACCGGCGGGAACACCGGCCTTGCCGGCCTGGTTGGCGACGGACCCGAACTGGAAGGCGGCCTCGGCCTCCCAGTCCCAGCCGTCCAGCGCGGGATCGGGCAGGGAGGCGGCGCGGAGGCCGAGGGTGGTGACGCGCTGCTCCACATCGTAGGGCAGAAGGGCGCGGGCCGGGACGGCCGCGAGGGTCGGGTCGGTGAAGAGCGTGCCGTTGTCGGACTTGTTGCGGTGCAGCACGTAGGCCTCCGTGCGGTGGTGCTCGAGGAGTTCGGTGGTGGAGGCGTAAACGCCGCCGAAAAGGTCGTCCCAGTCGGAGCGGTCCCAGCGGAAGTCTCGGACCTGCGGGTTGTTGTTCGGCGCGACGGTGACCACGCTGCCGGCGAAGACGTCCACGGTGGTCCCGCCTTTTTTCCAGGTGGCGCGGGCGGCGTCAAAGACCCGGCCAAAGTTGGTCCATTCGGCCGCGCCGACCAGACGCTCGTCGCCAAACGTGAGCGTCTGGCGGCCGAGGCGGACCGTCACCGGAGATTGTTTCGGGTCGAGAAAATCGGCATAAGCCAGGCGCAGGTCGAAGGGGTTGTCCCCCTCGGATCCGGCCAGAAAAGGGACGCCGTGGCGGTCGGAAAACTCGCGTGAATCCTGCCCCTGGAGGGTGAAGCCGAAGCCGGGGGAAAGGCGTCCGGTGAGGCCGACCCGGAAACGCTGGTGCAGGAGGGTGGAGTCGGTCAGGGAGCCGAGCCCGTTCGGGGCGTCGTTGAAGTCGAAGGTGTTGTCACGGGACTCGACGCGGAGCCGCTCCTGGAAGTCGAGGGTGTAGGCGCCGTCGCCACAGGTGACGGGCTGGCCGGGAGCCCAGGGGCTGAAGAAGAGCAACAGGTTTCAGAATCCCGGACCAGGGCGGACAAAACCGGACAGCGGTCCACAGATCGCTTAGGAATGCGGTTTGGCTGTCCGAGATCGTCCGGGATGCGGAGGGCAGACAGGTTTCAGAACAAACAGGGGTGAAACCGGGGTAAAATCAGAGGTTTGAGAACAAAACGGGTTCAAGATAGAGTTCTGAAACGACCTTGAACGGTGCTTTCAGGACACAAAAAAGCCCGGCAATTAACCGGGCTTGGAAGGAGGGACTTCATCCGAACGGGTTATCAGGGTCGAATCCGGCCGGGACGAATTCTTCGACTGCGGGCATTTCAGGAGCGACCGGCGCGGTTTTACCAGTCGCCTTGGCCTTCTTTTTGGCCGTTTCCCGGTAGCCTTGGAATTTGAGGGCCGCGCAGATCTTCTCCCAGTCCTCAACGGTCGCCATCTGGGTATCCTTTCTGAACATCTGACGGCAGATTCCTTCGATGTAGGCGTCCGCACCCTTGTCCGTCGTGATCGTGGCGAGAGCCAGCCGGCAAAGACGCCGGGCCGCGTGGCGGCAGCATATCAAAGGTGACCGTTGATGGGCGAGAAAAGCCTGCCATTCGCCTGCCGCATGTAGTTTTGTCCGGAACCACAAGAGGACTGCGTCCAGGGCAGCGTTGTCGAGATCCTTAGAACTACAACGAAAGCCTGTGACAAGCTGGTGGACGGTGTAGCGGACTTCGTCGGACGCATCTCGGCCGGCCTCCCGCAGGCGCTTCTGGCATTTGGCCCATTCCGCCCTATACATCTTGATTTGCTCAGATTTCATGCGAGAAGGCTTTGAGGGTGTGGAGGTAGCGTTGGTCTTTGTAGGCCAAGCGGATGACGGTCTGGTCGAAGGCATAACGAATCCGGTCGGATCTCATGCCCAGGAGCTTGGCCACATCGTCGGGATGCAGGTCAGGATGCTTTGTCATGATCGTGTAGATCATGAGGTGCCTGGCCACGAAGAGCGGACCGGTCCGGTTTTTCCCGAGCAGATCGGAAGGGGTGAGTCCCAGCCGTTCCCGAGCCTGTTTGAAGATCTGGCCCATGGTGAATCCGAGCTGGAAGGTTTCTGTCTGCGTAAGGCCCGAAAAAAACCACCCGGGGCCGGGTGGTTTCGGTGTATGATCTGCGGTTGAGGCCATGGTTCACGCGACTGCTTTGCCCTCGGTTGTGACACGATCTCCGGTCTCGACTTTCGGCTCGGCCCAGAAGGTTTCCTTTTGGTCGATCTCGCACCCGAGAGCCTTGAGTTGCTCCGTGGTGAGGTCCGTTTTCATGGCATCCTTGTCCGGCTCCGGTTTCATGCGGATGAACCGTTGCATCTTCTTAGCCTGGAGTGTCGTTACGACACGTTCCCATTTCCACTTTGAGTTGATCAATTTGAGGGTGGGATTGCCCTTGCGGAAACCGTAGTCGCACAGGGCGGTTTCGGCGCTCTTTTTGTCGGTGCCAAAGAGCAGCTCCCGGTTTTGATCGGCGAACGTTTCGGCGGCTTGGAGCAGCTCTGCGATTTGATCGTCCAGAGGGTCGAGTGATTCGGCAGCCAGGACGGTGATGGCATTGATTTGGGCATCGCGATCAGTAGCGATCCTAGTCCGTTGGGTTTGCAGGATGGCGATACGATTGACCAGGTTTTCAAACTGGTCCTTTGTGCTGATGGTGGTGGTCATTTTCTGTGTTGGTGAAGGTGAAATTATTGGCTGAGTTTTTGGGTGGAAATGAGTGCTACGTGGGCATCTACCTCATCCTGAAAGGCAGTGGATTCGTATGGTGGTTCTCCCTCGATGTCGGAGAGGATCATGAAGCGTTTTTCGGAGCGGAAAACTGCGGCCCAGGTCCCGCCTTGGTGAAGTTCCGCCAGTTGCAGATGGGTCGCCTCGCGAAGGGTCAGATTCGAGGTCTCGTTGATGCCGCCGTCTCGGATCGCGAAGTAGCTCCAACTGCGATCTTCCTTGGGCGGTTCCACGGCCGCTTGCGTGGCCTTTTTGCCCAGGTCCTCATGAAACGGACAACCGCACTCGATGACTTTGCAGTCAGGGCAAACTTTCGCCGGGGGAGTGACCGTTCCGTGATGCTTCGTGAGATCCGCGATCGCGACTGCTTTTCCGCAGGCGTCGCACTCCCCTTTCACCCCGTGTTTTTGGGCCAGGACAAAGAGCGCTTCGTG
>JANOBW010000012.1:0-3097 GCA_031411855.1 Opitutia bacterium | reverse complement strand
CCCCCCGCCGCCCCCCGCTCCACCACCGTCCCGACACCCCCGCCCCCCTTGGTTTCCAAGTCCCTGTGACGGAGTTTTCCCTGGACAACACCCCCCGGTTCGGACGCAAGACTCTGACCTGGAAACTGTTATAAATAGTTGACATGCTTGGGCATCCGCCGGACGCCCGGAGCCGGTTGGCGCCGCATCTTTTTCTTGCCGCTGGGACGCATCGGGCAATGGTTCCCCCTTCACCTCTTTCCCGGTCCCTCCCGTGAGCAAAAAGAAAACCATCAACGAGTCCAACAAGCCCTGCCTGGCCGAGCTTGACCACCGCGCCTGCGCCGACGCCCCCGTCAACAAAGCCATGACCAAGGAGCAAAAGCTCCACCTGCTCCGGCAGATGGTCCGTATCCGCCGCTTCGAGGAGCGTTCCCAGAAGTCCTACGTGGGCGGCAACATCAAGGGTTTCCTTCACCTCTACATCGGCCAGGAGGCGGTCGCCGTGGGCTCCATCTCCGTCCTTGGCGAAAACGACCACACCATCACCGCCTACCGCGACCACGGCCACGCCCTCATGTCCGGCATGGGCATGAACGAGTGCATGGCCGAACTTTACGGCAAATGGACCGGCTGCTCCAAAGGCAAAGGCGGCTCGATGCACTACTTCGCCCCCGACAAACGCTACTGGGGCGGCCACGGCATCGTCGGCGGCCAGACCCCCCTCGGCGCCGGCATCGCCTTCGCCGTCAAATATCAGGGCAAAAAAGGCTGCTGCCTCTGCTACATGGGCGACGGCGCCGTCAACCAGGGTCCCTTCCACGAGATCCTCAACATGGCCTCCCTCTGGGACATCCCGGTCATCTTCATCATTGAGAACAACTTCTACTCCATGGGCACGAGTGTGACCCGCTCCTCCGCCTTCCCGGAGGTTCTGGCCAAACGCGCCGAGGGCTACAACATGGCCTGGGATGTCTGCAACGGGCACATCGTCAACGAGGTCCGCGATTGCGTCGAAAAAGCTGTCAAACGCGCCCACGAGGAGTCCAAACCCACCCTGCTGGAAATCCAGACCTACCGCTACCGCGGACACTCCGTGGCCGACCCGGACGACACCTACCGCACCAAGGAGGAAATCGAAAAGTTCCGCACCAGCCGCGATCCCATCACCCTTTACCTCAAGCTCCTGCTCGAGGACAACGTCATCACCCAGGCCGAATACGAAACGATGGACCAGGCCGCCAAGGACGAGGCCGAAGCCTCCGTCCAATTTGCCGAGCAATCCCCCTACCCTCCCGAGGAATCCATTCTACAGGATGTTTACTGGGAAGAGGACAACCGCAATGAAAAGACCACCTCACAGGGTGTCATTTTCTTCGAATAAGACGTTGTCTCACAGCAACTTGAAACACTCATCTTTAATCTCAAGATAACATGCCTGTCATCACTTACCGCGAAGCCCTCCGTCTGGGTATGAGCGAGGAAATGCGCCGCGATCCCAACGTCATCATCCTCGGCGAAGAGGTCGGCCAGTTCAAAGGCTCCTACAAGGTCACCCAGGGAATGCTCGAGGAGTTCGGCCCCAAACGCATCATTGACACCCCGATCTCCGAAGCCGGCTTCATCGGCCTCGCCATCGGGGCCGCCCAAATGGGTATGCGCCCCATCTGCGAACTCATGTTCTGGTCCTTCTCCTACGTGGCCTTCGACCAGATCGTGAACAACGCCGCCAACATCCGCTACATGTCCGGCGGCCTGATCAACATCCCCCTCGTCATCCGCGGCCCGGCCAACGGCGGCACCGGCGTGGGCGCGACCCACTCCCACACCCCGGAAAACCTCCTGGCCAACGCCCCCGGACTCAAAGTCGTCTGCCCCTCCTGCGCCTCCGACGCCAAAGGCCTGATCAAGACCGCCATCCGTGACAACGACCCCGTCTATATCATGGAAAACACCCTCCTCTACGGCGAAAAGGAGGAGGTCTCCAGCGACGACTACACCATCCCCCTCGGCAAGGCCGCCATCCGCCGCGAAGGCAAGGACCTCACCATCATCGCCCACGGCATGAGCGTGAAACAGTCCCTCCTCACCGCCGACATCCTGGCCAAGGACCACGGCATCGAAACCGAAGTGGTGGACCTCCGCTCCATCCGCCCGCTTGATGTGGACACCATCGTCAAGAGCGCCATCAAGACCGGTCGCGTCGTCATCGTGGAGGAAAACAAACCCTTCTGCGGCGTCGGAGCCCAGATCTCGCACATGATCAACGACCTTGCCTTCGGCTGGCTCGACGCCCCCGTCAAACGCGTCTCCGCCATTGACTCCCCCGCGATCTACTCCGGCCCCCTGGAAAGCATCCAGTTGCCCAAACCCGACCGCATCCTCAAGACCTGCCTTCAGGTCTGCCCTTCGAAGAAAAAGTAAACTTCGCTACCTCGAAAATCTCCAGGCCGGACGTGTCAACGTCCGGCCTTTTTTTGGGCCCTCGGCTGACTCCAGCCTGCTTACGGCGTCCCCCCTCAGGAAGAATTTTTCATGCGTTATCTTTCAGAGCACACCCCCCTGTTTGGGTTAGAAAAATACACTATATGATCAACAAACGAGAAGATATGACCAAAATTGCAAATATTTTGCCGTTTTTGTATAAAAATTATTTGCGAATACCACGGCAAATGCTGTCATAGAGCTTATCTTTCCTCCCCATGAAACCCACCAAACTTACCTCCACCTCCCTTACCGCCAGCCTGGCCGCCCTGTTTTTGGGAATGGGCAGTGCCTCCGCCGCCCTCATCTGGAATTCCTCCGGCCCCACCAATAATTGGAGCACTTCCTCCGGTAATGAAAACTGGACCGGCATTGCCGTCTGGACCCAAAACGAAAGCGCGGTCTTCGACGCCACCTCGGGAATTCCCGAAGCCATCGGGGTCACAACCGATAACATCTTCAAGAACATCACTTTCGACGTTTCTAACTTCTCCCTCACGAGCGCCGGAGCCGGGAGCCTCATCCTCGCCAACGACCGTGCCAGCACCATCGCCGTGACCAACACCGGCCACACCGCCACCATTTCCGAGACGATCGCGGACAGCGCCAACGGCTCCAGCACCCTTACCAAAAC
>JANOBW010000011.1:0-21788 GCA_031411855.1 Opitutia bacterium | reverse complement strand
CGCCGTTGGCCGTCGTGCTGCCGACTTTTTCCTTGATGTTGTAGTTCACGGCGTAGATGGCCTCGCCGCTGTTGATGCCCTGGGTGTAGTTCCAATAGAGGCGGTTGTAGGCGGGGGCGGTGCCGACGCCGGGGCTGACGGAATCGTCGCGGCCGCGCAGGAGGGCGAGTTCCTCGTCAAGCGAGCTGGCCACCTGGCTTTCAAAGGAGAAGCGGCTGGTGTTGACCTCGGTGACGGTGGACTGGTCGTCAATGGAGATGGTGGGGTTGGCGGCGTCGGCGAAGGCCTCGTTGCCCAGCACGGTGTAAAGGTCGCTGAGATAGCCGGCCGCGAGGAGGAGGGCGTTGTTGGAGTCGGGGTCGTTCGTGTTGGCGTCAATGCTCATGCTTTTGGCGCGGTTCAGGACGGTCTCGTAAATGGCGATGAGGCCCACGTCGTTGACATTTTCGAGGGTGAGGGCGATGTCGCCCTCCCAGCGGGTGCCGGCCTGGGTGAGGACGCTGGCATCGGTGTTCAACCCGTTGTTGTAGAGATCCTTGACGCGCTGCTCGAAGGGGTTGATGGCGGCGAGGACACGCTTGACCCAGCCGGGGACAAACTGGGGCGGCATCCAGCGCGACCAGAGCACGTCCTGCTGGGTCGCCTTGCCCGCGGCAAGCACATTGGCGCTGCTCAGCCTGGGGCGGTAGCGCATGGTGAACCAGCGGTCATTGAGGACAAACTGCGGTCCGCCGAAGGGGTTGGTGGTGGCGCCGCCGACGAGGGCCATGTTGGTGTTTTTGCCGGAGGGGTCGCTGGCCGTCTGCCAGGTGGCGCCGGTGTTCACGAGGTCTGTTTCCACGGCGGCCTCGAGCATGAAGTTGAGGGACGAGACGGAGTTGGCGTCGGCGGAGGTGTAAACGGCGATCTCGATGGTGTTGGCCCCGGCGGTGAAGTAGCTCGGGGGAACGCTGAACTGTTTCATGAGGCCGGTGGCGGTGAGGCCCGAACTGGCGTTGACGAGGGTGAAGCGGGGGGTCGGGGCGTTGTGGGCCAGGGCGGCCTTGCTGTTCACGTAGAGGACAAAGCCGTCGAAGTCGCCGGTTTCCGCGCTGAAAACGATGGAGCCGGGGACGCCGCCGGCGAAGTTGACGCCGACACTGGATTTGAGCCAGAGGCCGGGGTAACCCGAGGCGATCTCGGCATCGGTGTAGCTGGAGGCGTTGACGACGGTGTCCGTGGGCTGGTTTTGGGCATCAAGGACGTAGGTGACGGGGCGGACGTTTTCCGAGCGGGGGAAAGCGAGCGCGCCCGAGGCGGTGGCGGCGGTGATCTGGGCGGCGGTCGCCTTGAGGGTGCCCGGATCGCGGACGACGAGCCATTTGTCGCTGGCGGGGTTGGCGGCGGGGTCGCCGAGGCGCCTGGCCATGGCGACCGAATAGGTGGCGGGGGCCGAGGCTTCCCCGGTGGCCCAGCGCCATTCGAATTCATAGTCCTCCGGTTTGGCGGCGTAGTCCCCGCTGTGGCGGAGGGTGACCTGCTCGTCGAGCGGGTTGCTGGAATAGACGACCTTGAGGTCGCCGGTGTAGAGCTGGCTGGCGATTTTGAAGACCTGGACGACGACGGGGTCGCCCTCGGGGGTGAAGGCGTTGCCGTTGCCGAAGACCATGGTGACGAAGCCCGTGCCCTGGCCGGTGGCGGTGACGGCGTAGCTGATCACGGCGGTGTTGGGATCGGTGATGGTGGCCAGCTCGGTTTCGCCGACATCCTTGTTCTGGGTCCCGTCCACGATGTAGGAGCCGAACTGCGCGGGGTCGGACTTGAAGGTTTCGACGCGGGTGTTGAGGGCCTCGACGGCGGCATCCCACTTGGACTTGTCGGAACCGCCGGCGGGGACCAGGCCCTTGAGCTGGACGACTTCGGCGGCGGTGAGCACGTTGAGGTCGAGGTAGTCCTCGCCGGCGATCTCATCGTGGAATTCCCCGATGAAAACGAGGGTGCCCCTGTCGCCCCGAAGCGGGTCGAGGTAGAAGCGTTTCTGAAGGTGGGCGGGGAGGGCCTGGAAGTAGGTCTTGCCCTGGTAGGCGGTGGTTTTGATGGCGGAGGGAAGTTTCTCCAAACCCACGCCGGCGGCATCAAGGGCGACGGTTTTCTCGCGGGTCGGGTCATGCAGCACGACGCTGTTTTTGGTCAGGAGACTGACGGTGGGAGCGTTGGCAAGGGACTGCTGGTAAAAGACTTGGGCGCTGGACTGGCCGCGCACCTGGGGCAGGCCGAACTTGGGCAGGGTGAGCGTTTCCGCGACGCGGAGCTCGGGGGCATCCCCCGGCCAGGCGGGACGGTAAATGATGGTGAGGGGCTGGTCGGCCTGGCCGTTGTCAATGGAGGTGAGGCTGAGGGGCTGGCCGCTGCGGGCGGAGGGACGGAGGAAGGGCAGGACGGTGCCGGCGGCGGGCTCACCAATGCCGGGGACGAAGAAGCCGGCGCGGCTCAGATAGTAGAGCTTCATCGAGAGCGTGGGCGAGCCGCCGTTGTGGGGGCCGCGGTGGACCCAGGAGAAACCCTTGCGATCCTTGAAGATGAAACCCTTGTAGGCGTCGCTGGCGGAAAGGGTGGCGTTGGCGGGGTTGTCGGCCCCGACGATTTCGATGTCCTTGGAGGTGCGGCCGGCCCCGGTGCCGACCATGGCGAGGGGCAGCAGGGGCAGCGGGTAGGGTTTGACCAGAAGGGTGCCGGCGGTGGCGGTGTAATCGAAGTCGTAGGTGGCGTTGGTGCGGACCACCTTGTAGGCGTGGAGGGCGGGCCGGTCGTCGGAGGCGGTGTAGGCGATGAGGACAAACGGCTGGGAGGTGTAGCCGGCGTTGACGGTGACGTTCAGATCCTCGCGCAGGGCGTAGGCGCGGCCTCCGAGCATGAGGGCGTGCTCCTCGTTCGGGTTGTAGCCCGGCTTGGTGGAATCGTTCTGGGTGTAAACGGTGCCGGCGGCCTCGCGGGGCGGGAGGTCGTCGGTGCCGACGCCCTGGGCGATGACAATCTGGGGATCGGTGGCGGCGGGGAAACCGACGGTGTAGCGGCCGATTTTCCCGGGCACATAAAGGTCCTGAAACTCGGCGCTCTGGGCGGGGATTTTTTTGAACCAGCGGATCTTGAGGACGTTGTCGGACGGCAGGGCGTTGACGGGAATGATGGCGCCCGAGTTGGCATTGGCGACCCCGACCACAAAGGGGTTGAGGTAGCCGGCCGGGTAGTAGCCCGTGCCACCGGAAATGTAGCCCGCGTTTTCATGACCGGCGGGCGGGGTGAGACGTGTGCCGACGGTGGCGGTGTCGTTGATGGGGTTGGCGGAATCCGACTCGACGGTGAAGGTGTAGGCGGTGCCGGAGGAGACGTTTTGGGAAAGGGTGAACCTCTTGCTGTCCAGGACTTTGGTGATGTAGGCCGTGCCGGTGATGCCGGCGCCCGTGACGATCATGCCGGGCTCGAGGCCGAGGGTGGTGTTGGCGCCGGAGAGGGTGACCGTGCTCGTGCCGTTGGTGGTGACGGCGAAGACGGATTTACGGTCCTCGGCCTGGGTGTAAAGGTTCACATACCAGACTTTTCCACTGCTGCTGAACTTGAGGAGGGAGCGGTTGCGGGTGTCGGCTCCGGCCGCGAAGATGACGAGAAGGCGCTGGGAGGTGAGGTCAATCCGGGCCTCCGCCTGGGCCGGGTCGTCCTGATAGACGATCTGGGGCAGCGCGCCTCCGACAAAGGGCAGGCCGGTCTCGGGGGTGCTGCCGGAAGTTTCCACCGTGTAGTGGGCGTAGTCGGCCAGGTCGGGGGACCAGCGCTGCCAGTAGCGGTCCTGGAACTTGGGCCACTGGATGTCGAAGGAACCGGTTTCCATCCAGTAGAACACGACCTTGTTGTAGGCGTCGTTGGAGAAGGGCTCGTCGTTGTCCGGGTTGTTGGGCGGGCTGGTTTCACGTTCGGCGAAATAGGCGGAGGTGCCGTCGGGGCGGACGGTGGTGCCGTAGTAGTTGGTGGCGTTTTGCGCACCGCTGATCACGGGCGAGGCGTTGAGGAGCCCGTCACCGTCATGGGGGACAATCTCCTGGCCGAGGTGGACGGTGTCGTAGGTCACCTTGGGGACCCGGACGATGTCCACCACATCGGAGCCGACGAACTCGTAGATGTTTCCGGCCAGGCGGACGTTGCCGAGATACTCGACAAAGACGCGCCCCTCGACGTTGTAGGCGTGGAGCTGGCCGATGCCGTTGTATTTGTCGAAGGAGAGGGTGGTGAGGTTGGGCGTGGCGGGGTTGTTGCCGGGAATGCTGACCTCCTCGGCCACGGCCTTGGGCACGGCGGAGTAATAAGCCGGGCTGACGGTGGTGATGCGGCTGTCGGTGATCCGCACCTTGGGCCCGTCGAAGCTGGCCTCGGTCCAGTAGATGGTCCGAATGGATTTGGTGGTGTTGGAAGAGACGGCGAAGTCCTCCGACTTGGTTTCATAAACCCCGTTGCCATTCGGCACGCGGGTGACCCAGGTGATGGTGACGCGGCCCGGCTGATTGGCGAAGACCTTTTCGGCGTGCGGGCTGTAGTAGAACCAGGTGGCGGGCGTGATGCTGGAGGGGGTGGAGCTGCTGATGTTGGCGTTGGCGTTGCCCGCGAGGGTCACATTGGTGCCGGTGATTTTGGTGACGGGCTGGCCCAGAAGGGTGGAGCCGACCACGAGCTCGGCCGGCACGCTCGCCACGCTGACGGTGGTGAGGTTGGTGGCGGCGGTCAGCACATTGACCGTGCCGAGCGGAAACAGAGTCTGAGCCGTGGGGGGAACGTAGGAGACCTGCGTGGCGGCCGCGATGGCCGTGTCGGCGTTACCCGAAAGCGTGATGGTGTTGCCATTGACGATGCTGACGGTGCGGCCGAGAAGGATGGAGTTGACCACAAGGGAGGCAGGACGGGAAGCGACGGTGACCGTGGGAGTGGCAAGAGAGCTGGTCAGAACCGAAACCGGGAGCCCCAGGGGGTTGAGGCTTTCGCCCGGCAAGACCGGCTGGCCGCGCCAGTAGCCCTCGGCGGCGGGGGTCACGCCATCGGCCTGGACGAGGGGGGTGGTGATCTCATCGCCCATGAAAAACCGGGGCACGCCGGAGGCAAAGACGCCGCCGAAGGAGGCCCGCACGAGCACGAGAGTGTTGGAGGGATTGGACGGGAAACGGTCGGCCAGGACGGCCGAGGTGGAGATGGGGCCGGCGGAGCCCGAGACCTGGCCCATGCCGGAAAACTGGCCGGCGGTGGGCGGCGGGTTGGCCACCGCCGGAGGCCCCGCGGGGGTGGCCGGGGCGCCGGGCGTGGCCGAGGTCTGCGCGACGAAGGTGTTGTTGAAGTTGCCGACCTTGAGCTCGTATTGCTGGGCGAGCAGCGGGGAGAGGACGAGGGAGAGAAAGGCCAGGGGGCCAAAGAGGAAACGCATGAGGTTCATGGTTATGAAGTTAGAAAGGGAAAGTGGGAAACATCGGAGGGGCGGACCCCGCCTCCGCCCGGGGGGCGGCAAAGGCGGGCCGCCCAAGGCCAAGACCCGCGGCGGAGGACGGCGGGCGCGGCCCCCCGCGCAAACCATCCGGGTGGATCGTGGCGTTCACGGCATCACTGCTCGGTTTCGCCGGCCGGACTGGAAATTTTGACCGAGGCGGCCCGGGCGGCCGATTGGATCATCTTTTCGAGCGCGGCCAGTTTGGCGTCCTGGCCCTGATCCTTGGCGGCCAGTTCGGAGAGGGCTATCTGCTGGGCGGCGACCTGGGCGCGGAGGGTGGCGTTTTCATCCCGGAGGACTTTCAGCTCGGCGTCCTTTTCCCTTTTGATCGCCTGCGTGGCGGAGACATTGAGCATGGCAATGGCATCGTAGTCCACGATGCGGAAATCCTTCACCTCGCGGCCATAGACAAAAACCTCGTCAACCTCGGCGGCGAACTCCGTGCGGAAGGCCTCCTTGGCCACTTCCAGAACTGGGAAAACGCCCTCTCCCTTGGTGGTGATGAGGCGGACCCGGTCGCCCACTTTCAGGTCCGTTTTGAGCGAGACCCATTTGTCCCTGAGGGAAGCCTTTTGGTAAATGTCGGGCACCACATCGGTCATCTGGCTGACCGCCTGGGGGAAGATTTTTTCGACCTGCTGGGCGATGACTTTTTTCTGCGGGGAGGAGTTTTTGACGACTTTGTCTATGTAGGAGTAGTCCGTCACTTGAATGCCCATGAGGGTGTCCAGATCGTGGGCCGAATCCGAAATCCGGTCTATGTGTTTGATGCGTTCATCGGAATAAACGGCGAGCGCTTCGACCGCGACGTAGCCGGCGAAATAGGCGGAAAGTCCGATGCCTCCCGCCGACGCCGCGAAATTCGAGGAATTCAAGCCGCTGTTGGTCAGGTATCGGATCGAGGACAGGGCGGGCGAGGTTCCGGCAGCCCCCCCGACATCCAGGCGGGCCCGGCTGGGGACAACCCCGATGCCGACGGTGTTGGTGCTGTTAATGCAGATGGCGGATGCGCCTGACCCGGATTGCAGCAGGAGTTTCCCGCTGTTGACCCGAAACACCATGTCCGAGTAGGCCGCCGCATCAGAGCTGTAGTTTCCCGCCGCTGTGGGCAGGCCGATGGAACCGCCGCCACCGCCGTTGAAATTGACGAAGCTGAGAGCGACCGGGGAAATGGGGCCGAACGGGACGGATATCTTCAGATTCCCAATGATGTTCAGATCGGAAGGTGAACCAGGAACCGGACCTCCGCCATCGCCGCCGATGTTCTGCGTTCCGGTGAAGGAGTTTCCGCCGGAGCGGAGGGCCACGCCCGAGGAAAGGCGGGCGTCAGCGAGCGTCCCGGTGGTGATGTTGGAGGCATTGAGTCCCGTGAGGGCCGGAAGCCGGGCAAAATCAAGGGTGCCGGAAGTGATGTTGGAGGCGTTGAGGGCCGTCAGGGCTGTTCCCACTCCCGCAAAGGCCGTCGCCGTGACGGTGCCAGCCACATCAAGCCTGCTGGTGGGAATCGCCACTCCAATGCCCACATTGCCAGTCGCATTCCATTGCAGGGCAATGTTTTGGGTGCCATTCACATTCGAGCCCAGGGCGCCGCCGGCATTGCCATAGAGGACGGGGCCGTCCACCGCGCGGCCGTTGAAGAGACGGGCCGAGCCGTAGTAGCCGAGGCCGTAGTTGGAACTGCCGTTGAGCTGAAGGTCGGAACCGCTTGCGATGGTATCGGCGGAGCGGGCGCGGAAACTGTAGGCCGTGGTGGTGATCTGCTGGCGCGGGGTGATGGGGGCGTCGGCGGCGGTCAGGGTGTTGTCGCCGTTGTCCACGGTGATCTCCAGATAGCGGGCGGCGCTGCCGGTGGTGAAGACGGTGTCGAGCGCGGGGCGGGGGGTGGCCGGGACGGGATCGAACTCCAGGGCGATGCCCTGGCCGAGCAGGACGCTGAACTCGCCGTTGGACATGGTGACCGTCTGCTGCTCGCCCCAGATCTTGTTTCCGGCGGTGGGGGCGTCGTAAATGCGGAAGATGACCTTGCGGTTGACGGGGGTGCCGGTGCCGAGGCCGGTGCCGTCGCTGGCGGTGACCTTGCCCTGGTAGTTGATGAAGAGCGGGACGGTTTGGGCGGGGAGAGAGCTGAGCCCAAGGCCCAGGACGGCGGTGAGGAGAATGGCGGTCTTTTTCATAAAAGGTGGAGATAAGAGATGGAAGATGAGGGATGAGAGATGGGAAATGGACGAATCGGGCTCACTGGCTGAAGGTGCCGATTTCGGAGGCGCGGCGCAGTTCGAAGGTGCCGGAGACCTCGATGGTCTGCTTGTGGATGCCGGCGATGGTTTCAGTGTAGGTGCCGCCAATGACGCTGCTGCCCCAGCCGCTGGTGACGCTGCTGCCGGAAGGCGGCGCGGCGGTGAAAGTGAAGGTGCAGGTGCGGGTGACGGTGTAGCTCTCCACGCCTGAATCCAAGGGCGGGTCGGTCAGGCTGGCGCGCTCCTTCTTGTTGTCGTGGTCGGGGTGGTATTGGTGGACGAAGGGATTGGTCGGGGCGGTGTGGGGGACGTTGATGGTGCGGATGAGGATGCCGGGCAGGGCCACGCCACCCGAACCGCTGGTAATGACCTGATCCAAAGGTAGATGGGTGGCGACGAGCCGCTGGGCGGAGGCCTTGGTCTCCTTTTTCAAAAGCGTCTCCAGCGGGCAGATGCCGACCGAGTTCGGAGGCGCGGCAAGCTGGCCGATGAAGACCTGGGATAGCAGGCGGGCCACCGGAGCGGCATCGTCCGAGACGTGGAGGAGGGTCCGCAGGGGAAACGGGCGGGCCGTGCCGGTCCCGGTCAGCGCGGGCGGAGGGGCGATGGAGACGGCGGGAGCCTTTTCATAGCCGCTGCCGGAGTTGGTGAGGGTGAAGCCGGTGACGGAGCCGTTGGCGACGATGGCCGTGGCGGTCGCCGCGGTGCCCGAGACGGGAGGGGCAAGCGTGACCGTCGGGGCCGTGTCGTAGCCAAAACCGCCTGTGCCGGTGACGGCGAGGGCGGTGACGGCACCGCTGCGGATCGTGGCGGCTCCCTTGGCCCCGTTCGAGACCTTGCTGCTGACGTTGGTGAGGGAAATGTCGCCGACCCAAAGACCGGCCAGGGAGGCCTTCTGGGCGGTGGCGGGCACAAACACGTCCATCTGGTTGGAGCTTTCGGTCAGGCGGAGAAAGGAGGCGTAGAGGGCATTGGCGGCACCGGTCATGGCGACCCGGTTGATCCCGAAACTGAGCTCCACCGTGGAGGAGGCGGCGATGGTTTCGGTGTAGGCGGCGGAAATGGCGGTTTCCTCCCAGGTCAAAGTGGAGGTGTTGAACGTGCGTTTCATGAGCGGGACCGGGCCGGTGATGCCGGTCTGGCTGAGGGGGGCGGGCTCAGAGTTCACGGGGCTGAGCGTGAGCGTCACGTTGGCGGCGGTGCGGTTGCGGATCCGGGCGGTGATGACGGAGCCGGTGCGGCCAAAGGCGAGTCCGTTGCTGGTCGAGAGGCTGATCTCCAGAGGGGCGTAATAGTTGCCCACGATCTCGGCGGAAAACCAGTAGGCCTGGGTGCGGTCCAGGGTTTCGACCAGGGGGGAAAACATCTGGATCGGGTTGGAAGGGCCGAGCTCGCCGCCCACGTATTTGTAAACCTTGGTGTTGGACGCGATGGCGACGGGAAAGGTGGCGAAGTAATTCGTAAAGGTGGGGTAGGCCGAGCCGTTTTTATAGGTGGGAAACCCGAGGAAATTGGCCCCGTTGCGCACCCAGGAGTTGGCCGGCATGAGCGGAGACTGGCGGATCTGGACGGTGTAGGCGTTGGCCGTGGTGCCTGAGCACCGAACCAGATAGGCGGTGCGCCCAATCATCTGGGAGAGGGTGGTTTGGGCGGGCAGGCCGCGTTTCCACACGCTCCACTCCGCCGTGCCGGCCGAGGGAACGAGAGGTGATTCGGTGAACTGCACCTGGTCGGGGTTGGGATTCCACCGCCACACCTCCAGCACCTGCGCGGGGAAGAGGTTGTCGAGGGTGTCCTGCCTGGCGTCGCCATTGAGGTAGATGGAGTTCCATCCGCCTTTGAGGGTGTAAGTCTCGGTGCGCCACTGGGCCTGCACGGTGGCGCCGAAACTCCACAGCAGGAGGGAAACGAAAAGAAGGCGGAAGGTTTTCATCGGACGGTGAGGCGGTAAAATTCTTTGGCGTTGGCCGGAGTGGTGGCGGTGAAGGCGGACAGCACCCCCACGCCGTTGGCACGGTAGGAGAGCTCCCCCGCACCCGGGGCGGCGATGGAAAAGGGCACCTTGGTCCAGGTCTTGTTGTCCGGACTGCTTTCAATCGAGTAGGATTTGCCCGTGATCGCGTAGAACTCGAAGCGAACACTGGAGGCCTGCTTCTCCTTGATGGTGAGGCCGAATTTTTCCGTGGCGTCACCGGCGAAAGTCCCGGCCACATATTCCTGCCAGTTCGTCAGGCCGTCCTTGTCGAGGTCACCGTTCTTATCAATCAGGTTGATGGGCCATTTGCCGTTGGCGTCGGTGGCGTATCCGGCCTGGTAAAGCTGCCACTGCTCCCACACGTCCGGCAGGCCGTCCTTGTCGGAGTCCTCGCCAAGATTGAGGTCGAGGCGGAACCGTTCGCCCGGATTGCCGGCGGTGAGGTTGCCCGAAACCTCGATCGGGTAAAAGAGCACCCCGTTCATCTCGACCACCAGGCTATACAAACCGTTTGGCGCGAGGGCCTTTTCTGTATAAAAGGTTGTGCCCGAACGGTTTTGGTCAATACGGACATTCATCTCGTAGGTCTGGTCGTTGACCACCGCCGGGCTGATCGGAGTGCGCCCGATCTCGACCCCGTTGTTCAGAAGGACGAGGGTGGCGCCTTCCGCGGTCAGAGTCTGCCCCACCTGGTCATGCACCGTGCCGAAAAGCGTGTAATAGGGCGCCGGCGGGAAAGCCTGAAGAAGAAAAGACGGGGTGAAAAACAGCAGGATCGGAAAAGTGGACTTATTCATGGGCGTGCATCGAGTTTCTTATTAAAATCATGAAACGTGGAAGCAATCCCAATTCATTTTGCAGGATAAACACGGATGAACGGGCTGCCCGGTTTGACGGACACAGAACGACTCCAATCTCCCCCTTCGATGAGTCTCAAAGCGCAAAATTTCGCCCGGCGAGGCCCTCGTTTTCATGTTTACCCTGTCGGCTCCGAGGATTCATCTTACCGCTAAGGTTGATCCCCTCCCGCGGCATCGCCTTACGCCCCATGCCCACCCCGTCCCTTCCCGCGAACATTCTCCTTCGCGCCCTTTTCCCTGTTTTCCTCCTCGCCCAACTCCTCCGGGGCCAGGGCGCCGGACTGACCGGACAATACTACGACACCGCCTCCTTCGGGACCCTCGTCACCACCCGGACGGACGCCACCGTTGATTTCAACTGGGGCACCGCCCTTCCCGCCGGCACGGCCCTCACCTCGGCCGACACTTACTCCGTGGCCTGGAGCGGCCAGATCGAACCGGAGTTTTCCGAAACCCACACGTTTTATGTCACGGCGGATGACGGAGCCCGCCTCTGGGTCAACGACCGTCTCGTCGCCGCCCGGACCACCTACGCCTCCCCGTCCGAGATCCGTGGCCAGGTCGCCCTCACCGCCGGCCAGAAGGTCAACCTCCGGCTCGAATACATCGAGCAGACCGGCAGCGCCAGCGTCCGGCTCGAATGGTCCAGCGCCTCCCGCGCCCGCGAGGTCATCCCCGCCGCCCGCCTCTACCCCGCGCGGTTGGACAAGGCCGGCGGCTCGCTGCTGAAGGAGCACTGGAGCGGGATCACGGGCGGAACCATCGCCTCCCTCACTTCGTCACCAAACTACCCGGCCAAACCCTCCGGCCGTGAGTTCATCACCTCGTTCGAGTGCCTCGCCCAAAACTGGGCCGACTCCTACGGCACCCGCGTGACCGGCTACCTCGTCCCTCCCGTCACCGGCAGCTACACCTTCGCGGTCAGTGGCGACGACGTCCTCGAACTCTACCTCGGCACCGACGCCACCACCGCCAGCAAAGCCCTCATTGCCAGTGTGGGCACCGCCACCGCTTTCCAAAACTGGACGGCCCAGCCTTCCCAGCAGTCTGCCGCCCGCACCCTCGTCCAGGGCCAGCGCTACTATGTCGAGCTGCTGCACAAGGAAAACACCGGCACGGACCATTGGAGTGTGGCCTGGAAAAAGCCGGGCGAGACCGCCTTCAGCGTCATCCCCGGCAGCGCCCTCCTCCAGCCGGGCCTGACCACCGCGCAACCCGCCGAAACCGCCCTGCTCAACACCCTCGCCCAGGAACACCCCCGCCTCTTCGCCACTCCGGAACGTTTCGCGAAACTCCGCGCCACCTGGCAGAGCGCCATCGCCAGCCAGCCCAAGACCTGGGCGCAGAACGCCATCAACAGCGCCAACGGCATCCTCACCGCCACCCCCGTGACCTACGCGCCCGACGTCCGCGGCACCATCCTGGCCGAGTCCCAGACCGTGAAGGACCGCATGTATAAGCTCGGCCTCGCCTGGCAGCTCACCGGCGACGCCCAATACGCCGAGCGGGCCTGGACCGAGCTCAGCACCGTGGCCGACAACGCCCTCTTCCCCGACTGGCACCCCGCCCACTTTCTCGACACCGCCGAGATGACCCACGCCTGCGCCATCGGCTACGACTGGTTCTACCCCTACTGGACCCAGGCCCGCCGCGACACCATCCGCACCGCCCTGATCAGCAAGGGTTTGAACATCGGCCTGGCCCAATACACCTCCGGCGCCTGGTGGGCCCAGAGCACCGCCAACAACTGGAACATGGTCTGCAACGGCGGCCTGTCCATCGGCGCCCTCGCCGTCGGCTCCGAAAGCGAGGCCCTCGTCGAAAACGTCCTCAACCGCGCCCTCAACTCCACCCGGCCCCTCTGGAAACACTTCACCACCGACAACGGCGCCTGGTATGAGGGGCCCGGCTACTGGGGCTACACCACCGAGTATGGCATCCGCATGTTCGCCGCCCTCGAGTCCTCGCTGGGCTCTGACTTCGGCATCAGCTCGACGCAGAACCTCTCCGAGGCCGGCCTCGCCCCCATCGAGGCCCTCGGCCCCTCCAACATCATCTTCAACTACGCCGACGCCTCCGCCGGCGGCCCGGCCCGCGGCCCCGTCTTCCAGTGGTTCGCCCGCCGCTACAACCAGCCCGCCTGCACCTGGTGGGAAAACCAGGGCAACGGCGGCGCCCTCGACGCCCTCTGGTATGCCGACACCACCGCGGCCATCGCCACCTCCGGTGTCTCCCCCGACATGGCCTTCCACGGCGAGGCCGGCACCGCCTTCCAGCCCCAGGAGATGGTGACGATGCGGGGCCGTTGGAACGACAGCCGCGCCACCTTCGTCGGCGTCAAGGGCGGCGAGATGGGCGCCCCCCACGGCAACCTCGACGCCGGCACCTTCGTCCTCGACGCCCTCGGCAAACGCTGGTTCCACGACCTCGGCAGCGACAACTACGCGCTCACCAACTACTTCAGCGACACCCCCAACGCCGGCGGCATTGACCGCTGGGACTACTACCGGATGCGGCCCGAAGGTCAGAACACCCTGACCATCAACCCCTCCGCCAACGCCGACATGGTCCTCAACGCCGTCGCCCCGCTCATCGCCTTCCAGTCCGAAACCAGCGGCTCCGGCTCCTTCGCCATCCACGATCTCACCCCCGTTTACAGCGGCATGACCAGGGTCTGGCGCGGCGTCCGCCTCCTGGGCTCGCGCAACCAGGTCCTCGTCCAGGACGAGATCCAGGCCGCCTCCGGCAAAACCGTCTGGTGGTTCGCGCACTACACCTCGCCCACCACCACGGTGGTCATTGATCCCGACGGCACCTCCGCCCTCATGACCCAGGGGGCCGAACGCCTCTGGTGCAAGATCGTCAGCGGTGGAGGCACGTTCCAAAGCCTTGACGCGGCGCCGTTTGCGACCTCCCCCAACCCCGCCGGCCAGAACGCCAACACCGGCCACAGGAAACTCGCCATCACTCTCGCCGGCGTCACCAACTCCACCCTCGCCGTCTGGTTCGTTCCCCTGAGCACCGGCGAGGCCATTCCCACCACCCTGCCCGGCGTCACCGCCCTTTCCACCTGGAACCTCGCCGCCTCCTCCGACGCGCCCAAGGCCCTCGGCGGCAACGCCACCGGCGGCGGCGAAAGCTCGGCGGACATAGACCTCCGGGCCTACGTCACGGACGACTCCACCCCGCCCGAGCAGATGCGTTTCGGCGTCAGCGGCGGCGTCAACGGCACCGTCGCCCTCCTCGCCGACGGCCACACCGCCCGCTTCACGCCCACCCCCGGCTACACCGGCGTGCCGAGTTTCTCCTACACCGCCACCGACACCACGGCGGACCCGCGCGCCCTCCTCGCCTACGATTTCGACGCGCCCGATGCTTCGACAACGAACCTCGTTCCCGATGTCTCCGGCCAGGGCCGCGACGGCACCCTGGAGGCCATCGGCACCGGGACGGCCACGCTCTCCGCCGACGTCCCCGCCGCCCTCGGACGCGACGGTCGCTCCCTCAATCTCGCCGAAAACGGCGGGGGCAACGCCGCCCGCCTGACCCGCATGGTGGGCTCAGCCGAGCTGAACTGGAACACCTCCGACTGGACCATCGCCGGCTGGTTCAAACGCCTCGACACCGCCAACGAGGACATGATCTGGCACCTCAACACCGGCGACGGCTACGGCGGCGCGGAGGAGTTCTACCTCATGGCCAACGGCGCGAACAGTTTCACCCTCCACCATTACCCCGGCCCGGATGTGAACATCGCGGTCAACACCGTCACTCCCGGCGCCTGGCGGCACTTCGCCGTCACCCGCTCCGGCACGACCCTCAACGTCTATCTCGACGGCGTCCTCGTGGGCTCGGACAACTCCTTCGCCCTGGCCATCAACCAGACCACCTCGCCCCTCATCTTCGGCGGCCATACCGACACCAGCGCCACCTACGCCCCGCGCTGGTTCGACGGCAAACTCGACGAACTGGCCGTCTTCTCCGCCGCCCTCTCCCCCGCCGAGATCACCACCCTGGCCAACGGCATGACGGTCAGGCACTTCGGCGGCCTCAGCGCCACCGGCACCATCACCCTCTCCGCCACCCCGGTCACCACCGTCTGGAACAACGCCACCTCCGGAGCCGCGCTGCCCTGGAGCACCGGAACCAACTGGTCCGGCGGAGCCGCCCCTGTCTCCGGCCGGGGTGCCTCCGTCCAGTTTTTCACCGGCCAGACCCTCGCGGGCGGAACCGTCACCTCCAACCACGACCTCGGGGCGCTCACCCTCAACAGCCTCACCCTCGCGGGCACGTCCTCGGCCGCCTCCACGGTTTCCGTCACGGGCGGCAACCTCCTCCTGCTCAACAACGGTCCGCTCAACCCCTCTGTGGTCCTCTCCGCCACAGCCGGCTCCGGCCTGACCTATGACATCGCCACCCCGGTCACCCTCGGCGCGGCCACCACGTTTTCCGGCACCGGCACGGCCTCCTTCCGTTTCAGCGGCGTGGTGGACGGCGCGGGCGATCTCATCAAGTCCAGCTCCGGCTCCCTCGTCCTGACCGGCGCGAACACCTACACGGGGGACACCCTCATCAACGCCGGCACGCTCCAGATAGGAAACGATGGCGCCACCGGCACCCTGGGTTCCGGCGATGTCGTGAACAACGGCCAGCTCCGTTTCGACCGCACCGGCATCCTCGCCGTGCCCAACAGCATCGGCGGCACGGGTTCCCTCTATGTGGACTGCCCGATCAACGCCGGCACCGTCGTCCTCACCGGCACCAACACCTTCGACGGCAATGTCACCGTCAACTCCGGCGCGCTCCGCATCACCAACGGCACCGCCCTGGGCGACGGCACCAAGACGGTTTATCTCAGCAACGGCACCGGGGGCGCGCCCAGCCTCCGGCTCGACGCCTCCGCCGACCTCATCGAGCTGCCCGCCACCATCTCCTTCCTCACCAGCAGCGCCGCCGGGGCCATCGTCAACGAGGCGGGCGACTCCACCCTCTTCGGCGACATCACCCTCACCAGCGGCGGCGGCGCGACCAAGATCGTTGCCAACGCCGGCACCCTCACCCTGGCCGGAAACCTCGCCCCCAACACCACCGGGCGCACCCTCGACCTGGGCGGCACGGGCGCGGGTTTTGTCACCGGCTCCATCGCCGACGGCTCCGTCACGAACACGCTGGTCCTGGCCAAAAACGACGCCGGCACCTGGACGCTTTCCGGCCCGGTCGCCATCACCGGCAGCACCTCCGTCAACAACGGCCTGCTCAACCTCAACGGCACCCTCGCCTCCGGACCGCTCACCGTGGCCGCCTCGGCGAAACTGGGCGGCACCGGCACCATCAGCCCCAACACCACCGTCAGCGGCACCCTCCAGCCGGGCGTCGGCCCGGGAACGCTCTCCTTCGGCGGCACCCTCTCCTTTGGTTCGGCCTCGAAGTATTCCTGGGAACTGGCCGCGAACGACACCACCGCCGGCTTCGACTCCGCCGCCGTCACCGGCGCCGTCACCCTCACGGCCGGCTCGGCCGTCAACCTCGTCCTGAACTCCGCCGGCTCGGCCACCGACTTCGCCGACGCGTTCTGGCAAAGCCCGCGCTCCTGGCCCGTCCTCACCTGCGCCTCCCGCACCGGCACCTTCGCGCTTGGCACCATCTCGGCCGACTCCACCGGCAAGACCGCCGCCTCCTACGGCGTGTTTTCCCTCTCCCACACCGCCACCGGCGTGAACGTGCTCTGGACTCCCGCCCTGCCCCTCATCGCTGTCAACGGCACGACCGCCACGGCCACCGAGGCCGGCACTGTTCCCGGAGTCATCACGTTCTCCCGCGCCAACGGTTCCACCGCCGCCGCCACGCTGAATCTGAACGTCACCGGCACCGCCACTTCCTCCGCCGACTTCACCGCGTTGCCGTCCAGCATTGTCCTCCCGGCCGGGCAAAACTCCGTCACCCTGTCCGTCACGCCGGTTGATGACTCCGTCGTTGAGCCCGATGAAACCGTCATCGTCACCCTCGCCACCGGAGCGGGTTACATCGTGGGTTCTCCGGCCACAGCCACGGTCACCATCGTAAGCGACGATGTCGCCCCGGTCACTCCGGTCGTCACCCTCGCCGCCACCACACCCACCGCCACCGAGGCCGGACTCGTCCCGGGTGTCTTCACCCTGACCCGCGCCAACGTCTCCACCCTCGCCGCCACCGTCTCGCTCACAGTCAGCGGCACCGCCACCGCGGGCGCGGACTACACTGTCCTGCCCGTCTCCGTGGTCCTCCCCGCCGGGCAAAACTCCGTCACATTTTCCGTCACCCCGCTCGACGATGCTGTTTCGGAAACGAACGAAACCGTCATCGTGACCCTCGCCGCCGGCGTCGGCTACACCCTGGGTGCCCCCTCCGCCGCGACCGTCACCCTCGTCAGCGACGACACCACCTACCTCTGGAACCAGGCCGCGGCTGGAATCTTCAACTGGTTTGACTCTGGCAACTGGTCCGGTGCCGCCGTGCCGGTCAACACCGCCGCCACCTCCCTCGACTTCCTCACCGGCAGCACCCTCGGCACCGGCACGGTCAACTCCGTCCAGAGTTTCGCCACCGCCTTCACCACCAACGCGGTCACCTTGGGCGGAGCCGGTCCGGCCTCGGGCCTCGCCACGGTCGCCCTCTCCGGCAACGGCGTGATCCTCGCGGCCAACGCCGGCCTCGCCCCCGTCGTCAATCTCAACGCCACCGGCACCACGCTCGCCTACACGGCGGCCAACCCCGTCACCCTCTCGGCCAACACCACCGTCCAGGGCAACGGCACCGCCGCCTTCACCTTTTCGGGCGAGGTTTCCGGCCCGGGCTCCCTGACCAAGGCGGGCACCTCAAAACTCATCCTCAACGCGGACAACACCTACGCCGGGCCGACCGTCATCAGCGGCGGCACCCTCCAGCTGGGCACCGACACCGCCGCCGGTTCGGTGGGAAGCGGGCCGATCACCAACAACGCCACCCTCCGCGTCGAACGCTCCGGCACCTTCACTCTCGCCAACCTCATCTCCGGCGCCGGCGCGCTCTACGTGGACTCGCCCAAGGACACCTCCACCCTCGTCCTCACCGGCGCGAACACGTTCACCGGCGGCATCAGCCTCAGCTCCGGCGCGGTCCGCATCACCACCTCCTCGGCCCTGGGCTCGGGCACCAAGACGGTCACCATGTCCAACGGCA
The DNA here is from genome assembly GCA_031411855.1 of Opitutia bacterium. Lineage (GTDB taxonomy): Bacteria > Verrucomicrobiota > Verrucomicrobiia > Opitutales > JANOBW01 > JANOBW01. Next base: position 4,019 of record JANOBW010000011.1, on the reverse strand, counting down.
CCAACGGCGCGCCCAACCTCCGGCTCGATGGAACAGCCGGCCCCATCACCCTGCCCGCCGCCATCTCCTACGTGTCCAGCAACGCCTCCGGCTCCTTCTTTAACGAGGCCGGGAGCAACACCATCCTCGGCCCCATCACCCTGACCGGCGGGGGCGGCAACACCAAGGTCGTGGTCAACGCCGGCACCCTCACCCTCGCCGGGGCCATCGCCCCCAACACCACCGGACGTTTCCTCGACCTCGCCGGCGTGGGCACCGGCATCGTCACCGGTTCCATCGCCAACGGCTCCGTCACCAACACGCTTGGCCTCAACAAGAACGACACCGGCACGTGGACCCTGAACGGCCCGGTCGCCATCACCGCCAACACCTCCGTCAACGCCGGCCTCCTCAACGTCAACAACACCTTCGGCGCGGGCGGCACGGTCACCGTGGGGTCGGCGGGCAAACTCGGTGGGACCGGCTCCATCGCCGCCACCACCAACGTCAACGGAACCCTCCAGCCCGGCGACGGCGTCGGCACGATCACGTTCTCCGGCAACCTCAGCTTCGGCTCCGCCTCCCACCTCGCCTGGGAACTCGGGGCCAACGCCGCCACCACCGCCGGCACCCAGTTCGACAGCGTGGCCGCCGCCGCCGTCACGGTCACCAGCGGGGCCAAACTCGACCTGGGCCTTGCCGCCCCGGGCGTCAGTTTCACCGATCCGTTCTGGTCCGCCACCCGCACCTGGACCGTCCTCACCTCCACCTCCCGCACCGGCTCCTTCGCCCTCGGCACGGTTTCGGCCGACTCCGCCGGCCGCCCCGCCGCCAACTTCGGCAGCTTCTCGCTCCAGCACGTCACCAATGCCGTCAACCTCGTCTGGACCCCGCTGCCCGTCCAGCAGCAGTGGCGCTCCACCTGGTTCGCCACCTCGGCCAACACCGGCACCGCCGCCGACAACGCCGACCCCGACGGCGACGGCCTGACCAACCTCGTCGAATACGGCCTCAGCTCCAACCCGCTGGCCGCCTCCACGCCGCCCACCCTGGCCCGGACCGCCGGGCTCCTCTCGCTCAGTTTCACCCGCAACCAGGCCGCCACCGACCTCACCCTCACCGTCCAGGCGGCGGACTCGCTGTCCGGGCCCTGGACGCCGATCGCACGCAGCACCGCCGGGGCCGTGTTTGCCAGCCTGGTTTCCGGCGTGGTGGTCACGGACACCGCCGGCAGCGTCCAGGTCCGGGACAACACCGCGGTGGACGCCGCCCACCCGCTCCGCATCCTCCGCCTCGAGGTCACCGGTCCCTGAGCCGCGGGCGCTTTCGGAAAGCAGAAGGGGCATCCTGGCCGTCGTGGGTAAGAGCTATGATACAAAGGGGCGCACCCTCCGTTGCCCCGGGCCTGTGGTAGGCGAATCCCGTCTTCGACTTCGTGCTTGTCATTCCCGCGCAACATCATACGCGAAATAAAAAGCCCTGTTCCCGCGTGATCGGCCTGAGCCGGGCGTTTACCTCGACCCAAACCTCACCATCCGGCCCATGAACTTCCCGTCCCTCCCCTCCTCCGAGTCACCTTCCCTTTGGACAACCGGTTTGTCGCACCTTCTGGCCCGCGGGTTTGTCTTCCTGGCCGCTTTCCTGACCCTGGGCCTGGGCACCCCCTCCCTGGCCGCCACCGGCACCAACAGCGGCAGCGCCGGCGGCAACACCCCGGTGGACACCACCAACCCCGATCTGGCCCTCAACTGGGTCATTTGTGTCAGTGGAGGCCTGTTTCCCGACCGGACCTTTGACCCGCTGGCCGGGGCCGATGACACCCCCTTCCTCGGTGAGATCCGCTGCATCGCCTTCAACCCGAATCCGGCCAGCAGCTTCAACACCAGATTTCTCCCCTGCGACGGCCGCCCGATGCCCGTCAACCAAAACTTCGCCCTGTTCTCCCTGCTCGGCACCAACTTCGGGGGCGACGGCATCTCCACGTTCAACCTCCCCGACCTCCGCGGACGCGTTCCGGTCGGCTTATCGGCCCAGTTGCCCATCGGAACTTTGGGGGGCCAGGAAAATGTCACCCTCACCTCCAGCCAACTGCCCTCCCACACGCACACCATCAGCGGCGGCACCACCCTGGCCACAGGCAGCGGCCAGGCCTTCACCAACCAGCAACCCTTCCTCGCCCTCAATATCTGCACGCAGGGCAGCGGGGTGTTCCAGTCCGTCGGCTGGATCCGGGTGTTCGCCTTTATTTTCACACCCCCTGGTTTCTATCCCGGCTCGGGTGGTATGGAGCAGCCCGGCATCAACGATCTTCTTTTCGCTCAAATCGGAACCACCTTTGGGGGAGATGGCGTCTCCACCTTCGGCCTCCCCGATCTGCGGGGCCGGTCTCTTCTCGGCAGCGGTGCCGGTCCCTCCCTCTCATCACGTGCCCTCGGAGAGTCCTCCGGCTCCTCCAGCCTTGCCCTGTCCGGCGCGCAAATGCCTTCCCACACCCACACGGTCACGGGAGGAAACACCGGCAGCACGGGCGGTGGCTCCGCCATCGACAAGAGGCAACCCTTCGTCGCGTTCAAACCCATGATCGCCAAGGTGGGACTGTTTGAAAACATCGATTCTGAACCGGGCATAGGGGAAATCAGATTTTTCGCCAATGGTTTCATTCCCAATGGCTTTCTCACTTGTGATGGAACTCAGCTGCCCGTCAGCCAAAACCAGGCCTTTTTCGCCCTTGTTGGCACTCTCTTCGGCGGGAATGGAACCGCGTTCAACCTCCCCGACCTCCGCGGACGCAGCCCCGCCGGCACAGGCCAGGGGCCATCCACCTCTAGCCGCGTGCTGGGCACCAAATGGGGCGCCGAAAGCGTCACGCTGACCGCGGCGCAATTGCCCGCCCACGTCCACGCCCTCCCGGCGGTCGCCGTTCCCTCCGTCACCTCCCCGACCAGCGCCAGTGTCACCCACAACGCCGCCACCCTGGGCGGCAACGTCACCTCCGACGGCGGAGCCACCATCTCGGCCCGGGGCGTGGTTTTTGCCCTCACCTCCCAAAACGCCAACCCTCAGATCGGCGGCCTTAATGTGACGAACGTCACCGGCACCGGCACCACCGGCGTCTTCACCGTCAACGTCACCGGGCTGGCCGCCAGCAGCGGTTACTCCTTCGCCGCCTACGCCACCAACACCTCCGGCACCACCTACACCACCCCCGTCTCCACCTTCACCACCACGGCCCCGCCGGACACCACCCCGCCCACGCTGACCTCGGTCTCGCTGGCCTCCAACAACACCGCCACCTCCCGCGCCAAGGCCGGCAACACCATCACCGCCACCTTCACCGCCAGCGAGCCCATCACCACTCCCACGGTCACCCTCGCCGGCAAGACCGCCATCGTCTCCAACACCTCCGGAAACACCTGGACCGGCACCATCACCGTCGCCTCCAACGACACCCAGGGCGCGGCCTCGCTGGGCATCACCTTCTCCGACCTCGCCGGCAACCCCGGCACCGCCGTCACCGCGACCACCAACGCCTCCGGTGTGGTCATTGACACCGTCCCACCCGCGCCCCCCGCCGCCCCCACGCTGGACCAGGCCAGCGACACGGGCGTATCCAGCTCGGACGGCAGAACCTCCGACAACACGCCCACCTTCACCGGCACCACCGAAGCGTTTGCCTCCGTGAGGCTTACCTTGACTGGTCCCGGCGGGGAGACGTTCACCGGTGTCGTCACCGCCGGCGCGGACGGCACCTGGTCGTTCACGGCCAGCACCCTCCCCAGCGGCACGAACAGCGCGAATGTCTCCGTGACGGACCTGGCCGGCAACAGCTCGGTCTCGCCCAGCTCCCTGCTGATCATTGACACCACCGCCCCAGCCCTCGCCTCCGCCATCACCATCAGCGACACCGCCCTCAAGATCGGCGACTCCGCCACCGTCACCTTTGCCTTCACCGAGCGTGTCACCGGCTTCACCACCGCCGACATCACCCGTCCCAGCGCCTCCCTGACCGGTCTCAGCACCTCCGACGGCGGCACCACCTG
>JANOBW010000010.1:0-22042 GCA_031411855.1 Opitutia bacterium | reverse complement strand
CCCTTGCCGTCGGGACGCTGCGGGTAGCCTTTCTGCAACTGCGCGAAGAGCCGGGTGGGTTTCCAACCGAGACGAAGCGGCAGGTGGCAGGCGTGCATCCCGAGGTCGTTGAGGACTCCGCCTTCGCCGCAGAACTGGCTGAGGCGCTTCCAGTTGGCGGCTTTGGTGGGATCGAGGTCGCTGCTGTGGTGGAAGCCGGAAACCACTTCCAGCACACGGCCAAGTTTGCCACCCGAGGCCAGTTCGAGGGCTCGTTGAGCGCCGGGAAAAAACGGCATTTCTGAACTGCAACGGACGAAGCGGCCAGAGGACTTCACGGCGGCGTTGATGCGGCGGGCGGAGGCGAGGTCTATGCCAAAGGGTTTCTCCGCGAAGAGGTCCTTTCCGGCGGCGAGGACGTCGAGGTAGAGCTTTTCGTGGAGGTCGTGCGGGACGGCCACGTAAACGACATCCACGGCCGGATTGGCCAGGAGTTCGCGGTAGTCGGTGGTCTTCTGCACACAGGACGGAATGCGGTCGAACCAGGCCAGCGTGGCCGGGCTGAGATCCGCCACGGCGGTGAGGACGGGGTGGACGGGCATGTCGCTCAGCGCGCACCAGCGGGCGAAGGCGCTGGCCACCTCGCGACCCATCAGGCCGCCACCGATGATGCCGATGTTGATGTCTTTCATAGTGTTGTGAATTTATGACGAAGTCCGTGGAGTGCCGCAACCCTGTTGCAGCCGTAGCCCAGGGCAACCTTGTTGCCGGGCCGTGGCAGATGAGAACTGAGCAAGGTGGCAAAATTGCCCCCAAAAGTTCTGGGTGAAAATCACGCCGAGGCCGCGACAGGGTCGCGATGCCTCACAGCGGCAACAGGGTTGCCGCAGTCCACGGTGCTCCGCACTAATGAAGTAAGCCAGCATTCGATTGCGACGCACAGTTTCAGATCAGAGCCAGCGCCTCGTCCACGCCGACACCCCGGTGGACCATGGCCATGAGCGCCTGGGTCATGCCGCGTGGATTGGGGTGCTGGATGATGTTGCGGCCGTAAACGATGCCCGCGACTCCCTGGCCGAGCAGGGCCTGGGTGCGTTCCAGAATTTGGCGGTCGGGGACGCGTCCTCCCCCGCGCACCAGCACGGGGATGCCGGAGGTTATTTCGACCACCTTGTGGTAGAGCGAGGCGTCGTCGGTCGGGTCCGCCTTGATCACGTCCGCGCCGAGTTCGACCGCCTGGCGGACAAGATGGGTGATGAGGCCGAGGTCGCCGTTGACCTGGTAGCCGTTGTCACCGGCCTTGAAGACGAGCGGCTCGACCATCATGGGCATGCCGTAGTGGTCGGCCTGCGGTTTGAGCCGGAGGATGTTTTCCACGCACTGGGCGTGAACCTCGGGCGCGCCGGGAACCTGGAAGAGGTTCACGCAGACGCAGGCTGCGTCGAGGCGCACGGCCTGGAGCATGGTTTCCTCGATCATGAGGCTGAACCTGCTGGCAGGCAGCTCTTTGCCATAGATGTTGGCCACGTCGGTGCGGAGGACGAGGCTGGGCTTCAGGCGGCCCCGGATCTCCTGGAGGTGGCGGGCCTGGCCGACGGTGAGCTGGATGGCGTCGGGCGCGGAGTCCACCAGGGTTTTGACGACCTGGCCCATGTTCTCGATGCCCTGGAGAAAGCCGGAGGTGTTGAAGAACCCGTGGTCCACGGCGACATCGAGGCAGCGGCCGGAGGCGGCGTTGAAATGGCGGTTGCTACGATAGTGTTTCAGGGCGGGTGGGGGCGGGTTACTTCACGCCCATGAGATGGCGCAGGACGTGGAGTTCAAGGGCCTCGTAGTCACGGCGGTCGCGGCACTGCTGGACGACCTTCTGGTCCAGAGTGCGAACCTTCTCAACGAGCAGGAGGAACAGCTCGCGGCTGTTTCGAAGGTGGTCGGTGGCCGGACAACCACGCTGCGGGCGCATGGTCTTCACGTCGAGTCCGACAAACTCCCCGCGGGTGCCATAGCCGGCCTCCTCCAGGACGCGGACCTGGTTGAAGGAGGCGCGGAGGTTGGCGGCTCCGAAGTTCTTGTCCTGGTCATACTTGAGACCGTTCTGGTCGTTCAGGTGGACGCTGCCGAGTTTGCCGTGCTCGAGGGCGAAAGCCATCTCGTCGCTCGGATCCAGACCGGCCAGGATGGCGTGGGCGCTCTCGACGAGACCCTTGACGCGGCGGTGGTCATTGGAGGCATAGGCGAGGGCCAAGGCGTGGCCGATGGTGGGCACGTAGGCCTGGTCAGTTGGCTCGTTTGGCTTGGGCTCGATCCAGACCTCGACGGTTTTGTCGTAGTCGAGGATGGCGTTGATGGTGTCGAGGATGCGTCGGTAGGCGAGGCGCGCGTCCTTGGCCTCGCGGATGTAGGTGCCCTCGCGGGAGAGCCAGAGGACGATGGCGCCGCAGTTGAGGGAACGGGCGATGTCCACGCACTTCTTGGTGCGGTTCCAGGCGTAGGCGCGGTCGGCCTCGGAGTTGGCCGTGTAAGCTCCGTCCACGGTCTGGTCGGCGAACCAGAGGCGCGGCGCGACAAACTCCGGCGTCAGGCCCTGGTTGGCCAGCATGGCGCGGACCTCGCCGGCCTTCTTCTCGATCTGGGCAGGCGACAGGTTGTCCATGCCGGGAACAACATCGTCGTCATGAAACTGCACGCCCTCGAAGCCGAGCGGACGGTAGAGGGCAAACTTGGCCTCGTGGGGAAACACCGGGCGGGTTTCGCCGCCGAAGGGGTCGCCGCCCTCGCTGATGTTCCAAGGGCCGAAAGAGAAACGGTAGGTGGTGGAAATGGGGGTCATACGCCGCCCATCATAGCAGAGCGCTGAAGGGTTTTGCTACACCCGGAGTCTCATCTTCTGCGACTATTGTCTCACGTGTTTATTTGTAGGCCGAGACCGGCTTGGCCACGACGCCGATTTTCTTGTAATCGAAACCGCTTTCGAGTGGTTGGTAATCGCCGACAATTTCCACGCTGCCGGTCGGGGTGATGGCCGCCTCCAGGCCCATGCCCCAATAGGCCGCGTTGATGATGAGGCGGCGCAGGCCGGGATTCCGCAGGTCCGTCCCGCTGCCCATGGTGGATTGAAAAACGCGGGCCGATTTGCCCTCGCTGGTCTGCCAGTTTTTGAACCAGGCGACCGGGAGAGGCTCCAGTTTGGGATTCGGCCCGTCGGTTTGTTTCCGGCCCAGCAGCGGCTGTCCCCAGACCAGGGCCGTGCAGCCTTCGGGAAGACTGCCGCCTTCCTTGTAAGTCCGGTAAACGTCGGTGTCTCCCCAGATGTCGCTGACGCCGATCAGGATGGGATGATCCTTTTGTTCCGGCACGATGTTTCCGCGGGTCGAATCGGCGTGGTAGCGGCCATGGTGGCCCATGAAAGCGCCGCCCAAGATGTCCTCGCCCCAGCGCACTTGTCTGCCGTTGATCTTGTAGGGCAGCGGGGCTTGAAAGCCGTGGTTGCCGGTCCGCAGCGAGATGATCGGTTTGCCGGAATCAACATACCTCACGATCAGCTCGCGCTCCGACATCGGCAGCGTGAGGAGTCGCGGAAAGAAGATGACGAGATCGGCCGAGGCGAGTTGCTCCAGGCCGGGGATGTGATGCTCCCTGAGTTTCTGCCCCTTCTCGGGGTAAACCGGCATGGTCGGGTCCACCTCCCCCTTTTCGTCCACCGCAAAAAGCACGGTGCAATCGAAGCCATGACGTGTGCTGAGAATCTTCGCCATCATCGGCATGGACTGCTCGCTGCGATACTCCTGGTCCGCCGCGATCAAAACGACGCGTTTTCCCTTCCCGGGTCCGTCGCCGCCGGGATAGGTCAGCCACAGGGGCCCGTCCTCGGCGTGGGCCGCAAAGCCCGACCACACCAAGGCGAGGGGGAGGAGGCAACGGCGGATCAGTTTTTGCATGGCGGGTAAGGGTTTTAGTTCTGGGGAATCTCGTTCACCGTGTAGTAGGCCTTTTTATGGAGCAGCGGCTGGCCTTCGGGGGAGACGATTTTGGCGAAGTCGAAATCGTGGATGTGGTCCTCGGTGATCTTGTCGAGACGCACATAAACGGAAAGACCGTCGGGGGAAGGGGTGGCTTCGGTGACGCGCGGGGTGGTCTGATCCACCTCGGGACTGCCGTAGGCGCCGTGATAGATGTGGGTGTAGGTCGTGATCGCGTAGCTTTCGGGTTTCGCGGCGGTCACCTGGTCCACCGGTTTGGTGAAGGTGACGAGAAAACCGTCCTTGCGGATGTTGATCTCCTTGACCTCGAAGGGAACGACACCGGTCCAGTCCATGCGTTGGAGGGCAAAGGGCTCGGTGCCGCGGACGGGCCACTGGCGGTTGGTGGTGAAGCCCCCGGCGACGAGCTGTCCCTTAGGAGTGAACTCGACGTTCATGATGCCCGTGGCGAGGCCTTCGCGGAAAGGATAACACGCGCCCTGCCAGTCGCCGTTCACGAGCTCGGTGGTGGCCCTCATGACGATGCTCTGCGTGTAGTCGCCGAGGAAAAGCTGGCCGTCAAAGGGGCCGAACTTGCCGCCGGTGCTGTTGAGGCGGAAGCCGGAGATGGAGCGGCCCATCTTGATGTAGGGAAACTTGACGGCGGGAGGGACGAGTTCCTTGACGCGCCGTTTTTCGATGCCCATGCGGGAGCCGGTTTTGGGCTCGAGTTCGGGGGCCTTCATGCCCGGAACGTAGGGATACCAGTTGTAACTGGCGGGGTGGCCGAGAAAGGCCCCGGACTTCAGATGTTTGAGGGAACAGCAGCCGTTCCAGGGCCCCTGACTCTCGATGGCGAACATCGCACCATGTGCGTTGGCCCCGACTCCGCCGGGGCTGCGCAGGCCGCTGCAGACGGGAATCATCTTGCCGGCAGGAGTGACTTTCACGGCCCAGCCGCGGAAGAGGTTGTGGGACTCGTAGGAACCGCTGAGACCGAGGGCGACCCAGATGTTGCCGTCGGGGTCGGGCTTGGAGCCGAAGGCGAATTCGTGGCCCTCCGCGTAACCCCAGTTGCTGGTGAGGGTGTCATAGTGGTCGGCGACCTCGTCGCCGTCGGTGTCGGAGATGCGGACGACCTCGCCCCAGGTGACGGCGGTCATCGCGCCCTTTTGCCACGAGATCGAAAACGTCTCGTCCTGCCCGCTGGCGAAAAGGTGATACTCGGGCTTGGGAGGGGAATCGAACGCGCCTTTGACGAAATAGATGTCCCCACGCCGGGTGCTGACAGCGAGGCGTCCATCAGGCAGACACTCCAGCCCGCCCGGCCGCAAGGGCACGGTGGAGGGGATGGGGATGTTGACGATGGGGTAATACTTCGCCTCTTCCGCGGCGGTGCCCCACATTTCCCCGAGGTCTTCGGCAGCAACGAGTTGGGTTGAGACAGTGAGGGCGCTGAAAGCGAGGAGGACGCGTGCGTTTACCATTGGTAGTCGAGGGTGAGGGTGGAGCGGCCTTGCGGGAGCGTGAGGGGAATGAGGACGTCGCCATTTTCTCCACTTCGGACGATGCCCCGGTGGTCGCTGGTGATGCGGACCTGGAGTTTGTCGGCGGTGAAGATGCGGTCGGAAGAAGTGGTGATTTTCTTCCCGGCGGCGGCGCGGAAGTAGAACAGGGGTTGGCCGGCGGGGGCGTCGAAACGGAGGGTTCGCCGGAAGTAGGCCGAGCCGTTCTTGTCCCGCGCATCCTCGAAGAAGTCCTCCACCTTGATGTCGCCGTAGTGGTAGAGGAAGGTGGGCCGGCGGGCCGCGTCGAGATGGTAGCCGCGAAACTCATAACCCAGGTCCTGGGGGAAGGCCTGGTTGGATTTTCCCTTGTAGGGCCAGTTGTCCTCCAACGAGTTGAGGCGGTGAAAGGGGATGCCCGGCGGGAAGGAAATGGTGTCGGTTCCGCGCGGCTGGAAAGAGCCGAAGTCCACCGAGACGAAGTCGCCCTTCCAGAGCTGGCGCAGCGCCATTTCGCCGGAGTCGAAGGCCAGGCTGACGCGCTCGGGGTAACCCACCGCGATGCCCCGGTAGCCGGCGGGACCCCGGCCCCGGCACAGCTCGGCGGTGTCGCCGACGCGCAGTTCGCTGGACTGGCGGGAGAGGCCGGCGGGTTTCCTGGCGCGGGGGCCGTCCCCGAGGTAAGTCCACAGGGCTTCAATCTGTTGCGCGGTGTCGCCACCGAGGAGGGCCGGCCGGGTGGAAGTTCCGCCGGGCCAGAAGCTGGGCATGATGACCGTGGGGTGGAAACGCGACGGCTGGCGGAGAAACAGATGGAACCAGTTCTTGTTCAACCTCTCGGTCACGCGGCTGAGATCGAGCGCGGCCATCTCGCCGGATTTCTGACCGTTGAACTCGTGGCACGTGATGCAGCTCATGCCGTTGGCTCCGATCATTTCGTGCCCGGCGGCCTTTGACTCCGGCATGTTCGCGACCACGGGAATGGCGGCGGCTTCCAACTGATCCACCTTGCCCAGCAGCTCCACGAGATGGCCGACGTTGGCCTCGCCGAACTGCGGCATGGCGGCATCCACATAATCGCGCTGGCGTTTCCCGTGCAGCAGCACCTCGGCGATCCAGCCCGGTTGCAGCTTGGCACCGACGTGGGTCAGAGGCGGAGGCATGCGTCCCTGGTCGCCGAGAGCGGGCTGTGTGCCGGTGAAGAGGGCGTTGCGGGCGGGAGCGACTCCGCCGAGCCCGGCCCGTTCGTGGCAGGCGATGCAGTTGAAGGTGACGAGTGTCTTCGCGGCCTTTTGCGAATCAGTGAGTTGTGGTTTCTCCGCGGCGGGCAGGGCTTTCGCGATGGCCGCACGTTGCTCCGCGTTCAGATCAAAGCGGGGGCACGCATCCTCGTCGTTGCCGAGGCAGCCCCGGGCCGCGTCGAGTGTGGCCAACGCCGGTCCGGGTTTTTGGGGAAGCCCGAGGTCGTCATGGCAGTTGGCGCAGCCGAGGGCGGAGAACTGTTCGCGTCCGCGCACGGCGAGAGCGGCGTCCACCGCGAGCGGCACGAAGGGCGCGATAGGTTCGTTGGAAACGGACAGCAGCGACGAGGGAATCACCCCGCGTTTGAACTCCGGTCCGGCCATTTCAAAGGAAAATTTCGGCTCACGGCCGGTGTGAAAGTAAGTGAGTTGGATCCGATGCCAGCCCGGGGCCAGCTCCACCGCGCCTTCGAGTTGTTTCACCCCGCGCCGGTCACTGGGCTCCTGCTCGACGACCGGTTTGCCATCCAGGAGCAGCGAGCCGCCGTTCATGGTCAGAAAAAAGGTATGGCGGCCAGCGTGCGCGATGTTGAGCCAGCCGTCGTAGCGGACGGCCGAGTGTTGCTGGATTTTCGCTGCTCCGAGGCTTTCCAAGGCAAAGTCCTTCACCTGTCCCGCCCGCTCCGCCTTGACCTTCTCGCCCTCCAACCCTTCCCAGACCTCGCCGCGATAGAGCGTGTAGCCCAGCGAGCCCGGCACGCGGGTGTTTTGCAGCAGGTAATGGGCGATGCGTTCCAGCTCAGGCACGGGCAGACGCAGGTCCGGCATGCGTCCGGAGGGCCGAGACTGATGCGGCTCGCGCAGAAACTCCACCAGGCTTTTGAAACTGTATTTCTTCTCCAACGCGCCCAAAGGGACGGAGTCCTTCGGCAGCAGCTCCGCGCCCTTGTCGTCCCGGGGCGAATGGCAGGCCGCGCAACCGCGAGAATGGAAAAGACGTTTCCCCTGCTCCGCCGCCACCGGATCGGGAGCCTGCAAGGCGAAGTCGTTTTTTCTCAACGACAACAGGAAATGCGTGAGGGAGGTCGCGGCTTGTTCCCTGTCATCTAAACCCATCGGCCCGAGCACGTCCGGCATCGTGGTGCCGGGTTTGACCGCATGCGGATTCGAGATGAAAGCCTTGAGGTAATCCGGGTTCACCCGCGAGCCGACCCCGGCCAGGCGCGGGGCCTTTTTGGAACGGGCCGCCAGCGAGGCGTCGCCGGCATGGCAGGCGACACAATTCAGCTCCTCGATCAGCACCAATCCCTTCAGATCCGGATCGAGTTGACTGGAGGCCAGTCCCGGAAGGAGCACCTCGGTGACTCCCAGCGGCAGGAAGTGATTGCCCGAGTAAGTCCTCGGAAGGCTCCCCGAAGGGGGCGTTGCGGCAAGCCCGGGCGGAGCCAGACCGAGCCACAGCGCGGCCCCGAGGAGGAGGCGAGTGATCACATTCGCGTGGCGCAGGGTGGGGAAGAGTTTGGGCATGGGGTTGCTGGGCACGTCAGGAGGATGTATGACAAATGACGGACAGAGGTGTTGCGGCAAGGTTTCTTCGACAGGTTCCGTGGCTCGGGCGGTTTCACCTCACGCCGCTTTACATCGGAAAACCCGGGCCCATGGTCGCGCCATGCGTGGTTCCAAAGAGCTGATCCGGGTGCCGGGGGGACATTCCTTCCGGGTGCTGCGCTGGCAGAAAAGCCTGGCGCGGGTGGAGTGCGTGGTGGGGCCGGCGGAGGCCGTGCCGATCACGGGGGAAGGCTCCCACTGGCATTTCCACCGGGAGATGGAGCTGACGTTTTTCACGCAGGGCGAAGGCACGCGTTTTGTGGGCGACAGCATCGCTCCCTTTCACGCCGGGGACCTCGTGCTGCTGGGGGAAAACCTGCCGCACTACTGGCACACGCGGGGGAACTGCGCCGGGGTTTCCGTGCAGTGGCATTTCCCGGCCAGCCATCCCTTCTGGGCGTTCCCGGAAAACCTGCCGCTGACCCGCCTCTTCCAACTGGCCGACAAGGGCTTCCGCGTGAACGGACCGCCACACCGGGAGGTTTCCCGACTCATGGCCGAGCTCCCCGGGCTGGCCGGACACGCGCAACTGGCGGCGTTTCTCACCATCCTTTCGGCCCTGGCGGAAGGGGCGGGCAAGGAGATGGAAAGCCTGTCGGGGCGGTCCTTCAACCTGGCTTCGGAATCCTACCACCAGAAGGTCATCTCCCGGGCGGTGCAGCATCTGGTGGCCAACTACCGCGACGTGGTGCGGATCGAGGACCTGCTGGACTTGACGGGGATGAGCCGGGCGACCTTTGCGCGTCAGTTCAAGGCCCACGCGGGGCGGACGTTCAGCGACTTCGTCAACCGCCTGCGCCTTCAGGCCGCCTGCCGGGACCTGGCCGAAACCGACCGCGGCATCCTCGACATCGCCCTCGCCTCGGGCTTCAGCCAGATCTCGTTTTTCAACCGCGTTTTCCGGCGCGAGTTCGGATGCAGTCCCGGTGAATACCGTGTCCGCGGCCGCGCCAAGGCACGGAAAAGCCCAAGTTCCCAAGCCCAAGGGTGAGGGTCTTGGCCCGGCAACGACGCAGCGTTTGCGACCGTCAGCGACACCGGGCCGGAGCCCGGCGCTCCCGGGGGCCGAACCATCGCCGCAAACCTACCCTCACTTCGCCGGAGCCGGCTTCCCCTCCACCAGGGCCTTGAGCCAGACCTCGCGGCGTTTCGCGAAAACATCGTGGCCGGTCTTGTGGTCGGCCGAGGGCATGGGGACGATTTCCTTCGGTCCCTGGGCGGCGTTGAAGGCGGCATAAACGCAGCCGGCGGGAGAGGTGGTGTCCACCAGCCCCACTCCCACGAGCAGCGGGCATTTGGTCCGGGCGGCGAAATGGACGGCATCGTAGTAGCGGCTGGTTTCCATGACTTTATCCGATTTGGCCGCGTGCCAGTAGGGCCAGCCCGGGGCGCGTCCGGCGGCGGCGGCACCGGGATCGCAGCCGGCCGGCACCTCGACCATCACGGCGGTGACCTTGGGGCAGAACGCGGCGGTGACAAACGACTGCACGCCACCCTGGCTCGTGCCGATGACGACCAAGGTTTTGCCGTCCCAATCCGGGCGGGAGGCGAGGTAATCGGCGGCGCGCTGGCAGGCCAGAAACATGCGGAGAAAGTAGCTCGTGTCGCGGCTTTCATTCCCGAGGGCGGTGTAGTTTTTGAGCGGGCCCTCGTTCTGGGCCTTGTAGAAGTCCTCCGACTCATCAATCGGGAGGTCGTGGGCGATGATGTTCATGGCCAGCCAGCCGCGGGCGGCCTTGTCCGTGACCCAGGCTCTTTGCAGCGGGTAAACCCCGGCGTATTGGACCTGGAGGAGGGCGGGAAACTTCTGGCCGGAAACGGGGCGGGCGATCTGGCCCTGGACGTGGGTGCCCCTGATGTTGTCCAGGGTGATCTTGTGGTAGGCCACTCCTTCCCTGCCGGCCGGGGCCTCGGTCAGGACGGGGTGGGCGGGGATGGCGCTGAGGGCCTCGCGCTGGGTGTTCCAAAACGTGTCGAAATCAGCCGGGCAGGCCGCGCCGACCCTGATCTTTTCAGGCGAAACCACGGCCCCGGCCAGGCCCTTGACCGCATCTTTGCCGGAAGAAAAGGAGACCAGCAGGGTGCCGGCCTCGGGAAGCTGGGCGCTGAGCGTCCCCACGCCTTTGTCCAGCACCACGGTGCCCTGGGCGATCTGGGTCAGCCCGCCTTTTTTGACCACATAGGAAAGGGAGGACGGGACCTCGCCCCCGGTGGCCGAGACCTTGAGTTTCCAACCGATGGTTTCGCCCTCATGGTAAACGCCGTCGGGATGGTCGGGGGTGGCCACCACGGCGACTTCGGCGGCGAGGGAAACCAGCGCGGCGCCCCAGCCCAGGGCCAGGGTGAGAATGAGTTTGGGGAAGGGAAGCAGGGTCATGGGGAGGTGGGGTGCTTGGAAGCAGGCTCAAACAAGATAGGGAAAACGCACCCGGGGATCGTTGGATGGAAAATCCTTGGAGTTGCGGGTGACCAGGATGCAGCCCTCGGTTTCGGCGGTCGCGAGCACGATGGCGTCGGGCAGTTTGAGCCGCAGCTTTTGCCGCAACTCCACCGCGCGACGGGCGACCTGTTCGGTAAGGTCGAGTCGGGTCAAGGAGGCGAGAAGAGTCTCGGCGGCCTGGCGTTCGATGGGGGTGCGCGCCCCGGCAAGCAGCTCCATGAAGGATATGATCGAGCAGCAGGGACGGCGGTAGCGGGACAACTCGGCCTGAGCAGCCGGAATACCCTGAAGGTAGTCTATAAGAACATCGCTGTCTATGACGGCCTTCATCGAGACCACTCCGCACGAAGATCGTCCACCATCGCGCGACTGTCGCCACGCGGAGCCCAGGCTCCGAAGGCGGCATCGCGGCCGGAGATCTGCCTTTCCTCCAACATGGCGTCAAGAGCGCGGCGGACGGCCTCGGCACGGGAAATATTCTCCCTTTTGCACAAATCGGCCAGGGCACTGACCTGATGCGGGGGGAGATCAATGATCGTTCGCATGATGACGTGTTATGATATCGCACATCCCTGTGTCAATCGGAGAGGTCAGGAGCGTGGAGCTCCAAAGCGGCTACGGAAATATCGGTTTACCGACAAGAAACCCACCTTCAACTGCTTGCGAAACGACGCTTTTCAAACCGCGTGTGAATGCTTTCCCAAGAACACTGCCGCAAACCCCGGCCTTGAAGATGGGTGGCACCAGGAGACTACCCTCCCCGCATTCAGAACCACTTAAACCCGCCTCACAGGCGCGAGGAGACTTCGGCCGGGTCGGTGGCGGGAGCGAGACACTGGGTGCCGACACAGAGCTGGTAACCCGCGGGCTGGGCGGGATCATCGGTAAGCTGGACGAAAACCGGGCGCGGCGGGCGGGCGGTGAGGGCAGCCCGGAGGGGCTCCAAGTCGCTGATGCCCTTGACCTTGACGACGGCGATCCCAAGGGCCTGGGCGGCGAAGCCGGCGAGGGCGGTGGGGACGCCGCCGGGAACGCGTTCGGCCAGGCCGGGATAGGCGGCCCGGAGGGAGGCGAGCGGGTCGGCGTAGGTGTTGTCGCCGGTCAGGGCATAGAGGCTGGCAAAGACGCGGACGAGGACGGAGTTGCCGGCGGGGATGGCGTTGTCGAACCATTCCTTGCGGCGGGAGACGGGGGTCTCGGCGTCGTCGGCGGTGAAGTAAAAACCGGGCTGACCCTCGGGATCGGCGAAGTGTTTCAGGACATCGTCGGCCAGCGAGCGGGCGCGTTCCTGCCAGAGTTTCCCCAGGCCGGGCTCGAGCCAGTCGGCGGTGGCGGCAAGGGCGAGGGCGGCATCGGCCAGGAAGGCGTGATCGTCAAGGAAGGCGGGCTGGGAAGCCTTCCCACCGTGGCTGACGGAGAGGAGGCGGCCGTTTGCGTCGCGGTGGTTCTGCCAGATCCAGTCGGCGGCGGTGGCGGCGAGGAGGAGGAGGGTTTTGTCGCCAAAGGCCCAGCCGCAGTCGGCCAACCCCTTGATGGCGAGGGCGTTCCAGGCGGTGAGGACCTTGGTGTCGCGGCCGGGCTGGGGCCGGAGGTTGCGGGCGGCGAGAAGTTTTTCACGGATCGGGGCGAGTTTCTGACGCTCGCCGAAGTCGGGCTCGCCGAGGGCGGCCTGGGATGTGCCCTCCTCGAAGGTGCCCTCGTCGGTGATGCAGTAGGCGGCGCAGAAGAGGCTGCCGTCGGCCTCACCGAGGATCTCGCGGACCTGGGCGGGGGTCCAGACGTAGGTCAGACCCTCGTGGTGGTCGGTGTCGGCGTCCAGCGCGGCGGCGTAAACGCCTCCGGGGAGGGCCATCTCGCGTTCGAGCCAGGCGGCTGTCTCCTCGGCCACGGCGCGGTAGAGGGGTTTGCCGGAACGGCGCCAGGCCAGGGCGTAGGCGGAGAGGAGCTGGCCGTTGTCGTAGAGCATCTTCTCGAAGTGCGGGATGAGCCAGATGCGGTCCACGGCGTAGCGGGCGAAGCCGCCGCCGACCTGGTCGTAGATGCCGCCGTGCGCCATGGCGGTGAGGGTGCGGTGGAGGACGGTGTCGAGGCGGGCGGAGAGCTCGCCGTCCTGGTCCACGGCGCGGGCGGCCCGGACCAGGAGGAGGAAGTCGAGGGTGCCGTGCGGGGGAAACTTCGGAGCCGAACCAAAGCCGCCGTGCTCGTCGTCGTGCTGGGCGCAGAGGGCGCGGGCGGCGTCGAGGAGCTGGGTGTTCTGAAGGGGAGCGCCGGGGGTGCGGGGGGCGAGGGGCGCGTTGGAGGCGGCGAGGTTTTCCAGGATGCCGGCGGCGTTTTCCTCCAGGTCCCGGCGGTTCCGCTTAAAGTGTTCGCTGACACGCATTAACAACACGGGCCAGGGGACGATCCCGGGGGAGCGGCGGTCGTCGGGCGGGAAGTAGGTGCCGCCGGCGAAGGGGCGGCCGTCGGGCAGGCAGAAGGCGTTGAGGGGCCAGCCGCCATGGCCGTTGAGCATCTGGATCGTCTCCATGTAAACGCGGTCCACATCGGGGCGCTCCTCCCGGTCCACCTTGATGCAGACGAAGTGCTCGTTCATGAGTTGGGCGATGAACGCGCTGTCGAAGGACTCGCGGGCCATGACATGGCACCAGTGGCAGGCGGAGTAGCCGATGGAGACGATGACCGGGACATCGCGCCGGCGGGCCTCGGCCAATGCCTCCGGTCCCCAGGGCCACCAGTGGACGGGCTGGTCCGCGTGCTGGCGGAGGTAGAGGGAGGATTCGGAGGCGAGACGGTTGGACATGCGGGAAAGGAGATGCGTGGGAGGGTTTAGCAAACCCGGCAGACATCAAGGCGCAACCTCGGGCATGGTCAGACGCCTGGCACCACCGGATTCACTCCACCCGGGAGGCCGCGCAGACCATTTCAAGCACGCGCCAGAGGGAGGAGCCGCCGAGGCTGCCCTCGTGGAAGGCGTTGGCGGGGAGGGGCTGCCAGTTGTCGCGGTCGTGGCTCTGCTCAGGCTGCGGAATGCGCGTCAGAGTCGGGTCGTATTGGCCGTTGCCGCCGCCCAGTTTGTAGATGACGAGGTCGAGGGAGGGGACGATGTAGAGGCAGAAGCCGCCGGCACCGGACTTCCAAAACGCGTCGCGCGGGGCCCCCGCCACATGGCCGTCGGAGTTGTGTTCAAACTGGAGGCTGAACGGCGTGTGGACGTTGTAGGGCAGCGGGTTCTGACATTTTTTGATGTATTCCGCCGAGACGAGCTGCCGGTCCTTCCATCGGCCCTGCCGGGCCAGGCAATAGCCGAAGCGCATGACATCGGTGGCGTGGAGGGCGGTGCTGCCCGCGCCATTGGCGTGGGGCATGACGTAGTCGCCCCGATGCAGACAGTAGTCCCAGTCACCCCAGCCCTGGGGTTTGGCGAGGCGCTCGTTGAGGTAATCCTTCAGTTCCATGCCGGTGACATGGCGGAGCACGATGCTGGCGATGTGGGGCGAGGGGGAGGAGTAGGAGTAGCCCGCGCCGGGGTCGCACCAGAGGGGGACATCGAGCGAGGATTTGTCGAGGTCACGGATGTTCTGGCCGGGAACCGCTTTCAGCTGCCGGGGTTTCTCCCCTTGGGCATAGCCGCTGGGAGACTGACCCTCGCCCCAGCAGCCGCCGCTCATGCAGAGCAGGTGACCGAGCGTGATGTCGGCCTTCCGGGGATCGTTAAGCGGAAAAGCTTCGGGCAGATAGGTTTGCGTGAACACCTTCGTGTCGAGACCGGCGGGAAACCTGTCTTTGAACTCCTCCAGCATGATGCCGCAGGCGATGCTGCAGAAGGCCTTGCCGGTGGAGGCCATGTCGGGGTTGGCGCCGCGGCTGGCACGCCCAAAGTATTGTTCGAAAACGAGATAGCCGTGGGAAACCACCAGCAGGCCGCCGTTCTGCGTGGAGCGTTGGGTGACCTCATAGGCCGGTTTCAATGTGGCCAGATCCATGCCAGCCAGATCGCGCATGGGCTTTTTCTCGCGGGCCTCCCGCCATCCGCCCTCGGAGTCGGGCGGCGGGAAATAGTCGGCACCGCGGACGACGGCGGAGAGAAAAACAAGCAGGAGAAGGGGTTTCATCGAAGGAAGGGGAGAAGCGGCTCCCCCACCCTTGGTTCCCCGCCGTTTCCCGATTCAGGAAACCTCCCCGAAGCCCCGGAAACTCATTCGCCCAACAGCTCGACGTTGAAGAAGAGGTCGGTGCTGTTGGCCCGGTCCTGGTGGACGCTGATGGCCATGACATTCGTGCCGGCCTTGAGGAGGGAAACCGGGAGGGCGACGGACTCGAAGGTGAGTTCGGCGTCGTTGGTGACCTGTCCGGAAGCGAGGGTGTCGGGGGTGATGCGGCCGGAAGGCATCTTGGTGCGGTGGATTTCGCGTCCGTTGAGGTAAACCACGGCCCCGTCATCACGCTGCAGGCGCAGGTTGGCACGCTTGAGGGCGGCGGGGTCGGCCACTTGAAAGGTATGGCGGGCGATGAGGGAGAGGGGTTTGCCGGAGATGGCGGTGGCGACCGGAGTGTTGGCAGGGCCGATCTCACCATAGCCGATGGGAACGGGCCCGGCGGACCAGGGGCCGTCTTCAAAGGTGGTCGAGGTCCAGTTTTCGGGCCAGGATTCCCCGGTGAAATACTTCCAGGTGGCGCCAAGTTTGATGAGGGTGACCGAGGACGGAGTTTTGGCCGAGCCGGAGTTGTTGCCACCCGGGGAGGTCGGGGTGGAGCCCGGAGTTTTGGTCGGGGTGGTGTTTTTGACCGTGGCGGGAGAAGAAGAGCGGACCACCTCGGCGCTGCGGGTGGCGAGGGAGGAAAGGATGGTGGAATCCTCGGCGGAAATCTTGGAGACGATTTCCACGATGTTGGCCGCGGCGGCCGCCTGGATGTTTTCCGTCTGGAGAAAGGCCGGAACCTTCAGGAAAGTGCGCCGCGAGAGGGCTTTGGAGTTCGACAGGCAGTTTTCGTTGACGGAGGCCGCCAGGGCGGTGGCATCGGCGGGTTTGGCGGTGACGAGGCTAAGCCGCAGGCTGTTTCCCTCGGCATTGACACTGAGGGCGTAGGATTCAACGGCGGCAAACGGGGCCGCTCCCTGGGGGGTGACTCCCAGATAACTGGAAACAAAGGCCGGCGCTTTGGTGCCCTTGATCTGGTCGGGAAGATGGCCGGCCTGAAGCAGGGCGACGTTGGCCGGGTGGGAAGCAGGGATCAGGGTCTGAGGGGCGGCGGCACGGGAGTTGGCCCGCGCCAGGGCTTCCTGGACGGCGGCGGGAGTTCCGACAAACACCTGGGAAACCGGGGCGGCGGCGTAGCCCAGCTCAAGACCGGGGGCGGCAAACATGGCCACGGCGGCGTCGGGAAGTGGCACCGTCCCGCCGGAACCCACCTTGTTCCAGTCCGAGGCGGCCCCGGCCTTCTTGGCGGCCTGCAGGAGTTCCTCCGGGGAAACGGGACGAACCAGCACGAGGGCGGCGCAATATTGGGAGGGACCTTCGGCCCAGCCCTGGGAAAGGGTCCGGCCGGAGAGGGCCAGATCGGTGATGTTGGCGGAGGCGAGGGGGCCGGACTCAAACAGGGGGCCGGAGAGGAAACGCTGGGCCAGCGCCTGCGAGATGGAAGCACCGCCATTGAGGGAGCGGACCTTGTCGAAGTGGATGCGAACCAACAGGTTTGCTCCCGGGGCATAGGCCATCTCCGGCGTGACCAAAGGCACTCCCGAAGCGGCGGAACCACCCGGGCCGGCGGGTTTGTCCTTGCCGCCGGGGGCGCCGACAAAAGCCACCACGCCAATCACCGCCAGCAGGAGAGCCACTCCGGCGATCACAAGATACTTTTTGCCAGAAGAGGCGGGCTTCTCGGCCTGATCGGCACCTGCGACCTTGATCTCGCTGGGCCGGACCGTGGTCCTGACGGGACCGTTGGAGACGGAAACCGGAGCGGGCGCGGCGACCGGGACGGCGGCGGCGGGAGGAGCATCCGTGACCAAAAGATCAATCCAGAAGGGATTGGTCGAATCAGCCTGCACGTTGGCCACCAGGACCTTGGCCGAGGGGTTGGAGTGCTTGATGAGTTTGGCGATCTCCTCCGTGACCGGATCTTTCTGCACCTCGCCATTGACCGCCACCCACCATTGGTCAGGGAGGTTGAGAGAGGAGCGATAACGGTCCAGTTTGGCCTTGTCCATCTGGGCCAGGGCCTCGGAAAGGACAGGGGGGACTGCGATCCGGGCGGACGACGGGGCCTGGGATTCGCGGGGAAGTTCCAGTTCGATCCAGTTGGGCTGGGGATTGTTATCCGCCGTGTGGGCGACAAAAATCTGGGACCGGGTCTGGGCCTTTTTCAAGGTCATGGCCGTGCCCAGGCTGACCGGGCTGGACTCCACCTTACCGTCAACCGTCAGCCACCACGAGTCGGGGAGACCCTTTTCTTGAATAAGATTCCGCAGATCGCTTTCTTTCATGGTGGGGTGTTCGTCGCTGGTAAGGGTTGAATCGGTCAGTGAGGAATGAGGGCCTCAGATACGGTCTGGAAAGCAAAAAATCAGGATTTTGCCTTCCGGGCGGGACGGTCAAGGGCCAGTTTGTGCTGGTCCAGAATGCCGTTGATAAAACGCTTCGATTCATCAATGGAAAACACCTTGGAAAGCTCAATGGCCTCGTTGATGGTCACCACGGGAGGGATATCGTTTCGGAAGCTCATCTCGTAGATGGCCAGCCGGAGAATGGCCAAATCAATCTTGGCGATGCGGTGGAAGTCCCAGTTCGTGGCGTGCTGGCGGATGATCGGATCAATTTCCGCAATCTCCTGCAAGGCGCCGCGGACCAGCTCCTCGCCAAAGCTGTAATACTCACGGCTCTGTTTCTTGGGATCCTCCTGCCCCTCGGCGGTGCCGGCGGCCAGGGACTCAAAGAAACGGCGGATCTCGGTGTTGAGGTCATCGGGACGGTTGAGGTCCCACATGTAAAGAAACTGGACCGCGGCCACGCGGTTATCGCGGCGGCGGCTCATGATTTTTTCCAGTAGTCGGCGTCATCATCGTCATCCCAATCCCCGCCCTGACCTTCCAGATAACGGGACTCTTCTTCGTCCATCTCCCGCACACGCTGGTCGAAAAGGGAGCAGAGGTGGGCCATCTCGATGGCGGCATGGGCAAACTCCTCGCCGCGGTTGAGGCCGCCGGTGACACGCTCCTCGGCCTGGGCCCGGTTGTTGACGGTGATGATGCCGTTGATGACCGGAACGGAAAACTCCAAGGTGATCTGCTGAAGGGCCTGGGCGGTCGAAAGGGCCAGGACATCGTGGTGGCTGGTGTCTCCCGCGATGATCATGCCGAGGCAGATGACGGCGTGGACCTCGCGGAGTTCGGCCAGGCTGGTGGCGACATAGGGAAGCTCGCCAGCGCCGGGAACACGGAGCACCTCCACATTGGCCTTGAGAACACCGGCGCGATAGAGGGCGCGCAGGGTCCGTTCGAGCAGGGCGTCGGTCAGGTCCTGGTTGTAGCGGGCGCAGGCCACCCCGATTTTTATCTCGGAGTTGTCCAGACGCTGCGGAGGAAGAGGCTTGTCCTTACTCATTCGGCAGATGGGAAAAAGGGTTCAGATATGACCCCCGGCGTTTTCCCGGGTCAATGGTATTTGCTCGGTTATCTCCAGTCCGTATCCCTCCAGCGCCACAACATGCTTGCGCTGGGCGGTGAGAAGGCGGATCCGGCGCAGCCCCAGGGCCGCCAGAATCTGGGCGCCGATGCCATAGTCCCGCTTGTCCATCGCGGCCACGGGCGAAGCGGCCGGCGGCATCCCGGCCCGCATGTAAAGGAGCACGCCCCGCCCCTCGGCGGCCAGAAGGTTGAGCGCGGTGGCGATGGAGTCGTAACCCTGCGGTCCGAGCCGGGAAAACACATCGCGGAGGGTGTTTTCCCCGTGGACCCGGACGAGGGTCGGCGCGTCATCCAGCTTTCCCAGGCAAAACGCGAGGTGGCGGCGGTTGTCGAGTTTGCCCCGAAAGGTGCGGAGCTCAAACGTAACCCCGCACAGCTGAATGGGTTGCACCGACTCCAACTCCACCAGCGGATCGCGCCGGTGGCGGTAGGTGATGAGGTCGGCGATGGAGATGAGTTTCAGGCCGTGAGCCTTGCGGAACTCGCGCAGCTCCGGCAAACGGGCGCAGGAGCCGTCCTCGTTGAGGATCTCGCAGATCACGCCGGCGGGCCGGAGTCCGGCCATGGAAGCAAGGTCCACCGCGGCCTCGGTGTGGCCGGCTCGTTCCAACACGCCGCCGGGACGGGCCCGGAGGGGAAACACGTGGCCGGGCTGGACGAGCTGTTCCGGCCGGGCCTCGGGATCGGCCAGAAGGCGGATGGTGCGGGTCCGGTCATAGGCGCTGATCCCGGTGGAGATGCCGTCGGCGGCGTCCACGGAAACCGTGAAGGCGGTCCCGTGGGCCTCGCGGTTCTGCTGGACCATCGGGTTGATGCCGAGGCGGCGGAGCTGATGGTCCGTCGTGGGCACGCAGATGAGGCCCCGGGCGTGGCGGATCATGCAGTTGACCGTCTCAGGCGTGGCCTTTTCGGCCGCCATGACAAGGTCGCCCTCGTTTTCACGGTCCTCGTCGTCCGTGACAATGACAAGCTTCCCGGCGGCAATGTCTTCCAGGGCATCCTCGATGCGGTCAAAGGCGGTTGGTTCGTGCTGGCTCATGCGGCGTAAGGCGGTGTGAAATTCGGGCAAAAAAAATGCCGGTTACCTACCCCTAGGTAACCGGCTTGTTTTCTACTTAACTACTCCTATTTACCCTTACTCCCTTGCGGGAGAAATTGGTGATGGAAAAAGGCATGTGAAGGGGACGCCCCGGGGCAAGAAACTTTTTGGCGAAAAGCCGGCCTATTAGCAAAACTGTCGGCCGCGACGCACCCACGCTATCAGACGGAACTGAAGAACCTTGAACACCTCGCCCAAATTCGGGCAAAAAAATACCGGTTACCTACCCCTAGGTAACCGGCTTGTTTTCTACTTAACTACTCCTATTTACCCTTACTCCCTTGCGGGAGAAATTGGTGATGGGAAGGACCATGCAAATGAATCGCTTCCCCACAAGTGACTTCTTCGCATGGGCACGGTCTATTAGATAAACTTTTCATAAAGTCAAAAAACGCGGAGCCAGGCGCAGGCGGACCGGACGCTGTCATTCCTCATTTGTCGCTGTTTATCATCACGTTGCATCTGCCACACAAATCCAGCCCTGCCTCCGGGAAGCAGCCGGACAAAAGCGGGATGTCCGCAAATTCATTTTCAAAACGGGAATCACCATTCACGAAAAAAGGTGGTTTGGGCTGCAAAATCACCGAACGGCCACCCCCACCCCGGTTTTCTCTCCCACGACGGTATCCGGCGGAAATGCCTGAAAAACCATCCACCTGCCGCAAACCGGTTGCACAAGTGCCTGCCTCCGCTGTCATTCAGACACCCGCCATGCCGCTTCTGAAACTCACCCATCTGAGGAAGTCCTTCCTCACCCCCGAGGGGGAAAGGAAGCTCATCGTGGATATCCCGGAGTTTTCCCTTGAAGCCGGCCAGCAGCTGGCCCTGCGGGGGGAGAGCGGTTCCGGGAAAACCACCTTCCTCCATCTCATCGCGGGCATCCTCGCGGCCGACTCCGGTTCCATCCTGCTGGAAGACAAGGATATGGCCACCCTCCGCGAACCCGCCCGGGACCGCCTCCGGGCCACCACCCTCGGCTACATCTTCCAGACCTTCAACCTTCTCCAGGGGTTTACCTGTCTGGAAAACGTCACCCTCGGCATGGCTTTCGGCTCCGGGGCCGACCGCAGCCGCGCCACCCGGCTTCTCGAACGCGTGGGACTCGGCCACCGTCTCCACCACAAACCGCGCCAGCTCTCCACCGGGCAGCAGCAGCGCGTGGCCGTGGCCCGCGCCCTGGCCGGACGCCCCCGGCTCGTCCTGGCCGACGAACCCACCGGCAACCTCGACCGCGCCAACTCCCGCGAGGCCCTCGCCCTCATCCGGGAAACCTGCCGGGAAAACGGCACCGCCCTGCTGCTCGTCAGCCACGATCCCGAGGTCCTGGCCGACTTCGGCGAGATCCACGACTTCTCCCACCTCAACCGCGCCGGCCAGGGGGTGCTGTCATGACCCTCCCCCTTCTCGTCCTGCGCAGCCTGCGCCAGCACCTGCTCTCCACCCTCGTCACCGCCTGCTCGCTGGCCCTGGCCGGCGGACTTCTCCTCTCGGTCTGGGTGGTGAAAACCCAGTCGCAGGAGACCTTCACGCAGGTGGACACCGGTTTCGACGCCGTCCTCGGGGCGCGCGGTTCCAAACTCCAGCTCGTGCTCAACGCCATCTTCCACCTGGAGGCCTCCCCCGGGAACGTGGCGGCGGCCGACTACGAGCAGATCCGCAAACACCCCATGGTGAAACGCGCCGTGCCCATCGCGGTGGGCGACAACCTCCGCGGGTTCCGCATCGTCGGCACCCTGCCCGAGATGCTCACCGAGGTGGAATACTCCGCCGGCCGGAAGTTTGCCTTCGCCTCCGGGCAGATGTGGAAGGAAGGCGAGAAACAGGCCGTGCTGGGAAACTTCGCCGCGCGGAAACTCGGCTTGAAAACCGGCGACACCTTCCACCCCTTCCACGGGCTCACCTTTGACGCCCGCACGGAACACCCTGAAACCTATCAGGTTGCGGGCATCCTCGAACCCTCCAACACCCCGGCCGACAAGGTCGTCTGGGTGCCCCTCTCGGGCATCCAGACCATGTCCGGGCACGACGCGAAGTTCGCCACCGACGTCAGCGCCGTGCTCATCCAGCTGCGCTCCCCCAACGCCGGCTTCATGCTCGACACGATGTATAACCGGCAGGGCAACCGGCTCACCTTCGCCTTCCCCATCGGCTCCATCATGGCCGACCTGTTTGGCAAGATTTCCTGGTTCGACCAGATCCTCGCCCTCATCTCCTACCTCGTGGCCTTCATCGCCTCGGGCGGTGTCCTGGTCGCGATCTACAACTCCATGAGCGCGCGCCAGCGGGACATCGCCATCCTCCGCGCCCTCGGGGCCCGGCGCTCCCTCATCTTCGGGGCGGTCGTCCTCGAGGCCGCCGCCATCGGCGTCATCGGGATGGTCCTGGCCTTCGCCGTTTACACCGCCATCGTCTTCGGCGTGGGCCTCGTCATCCAGTCGCAAACGGGCATCATGCTCAGCCCCTTCCACTTCAACCCGGTCATGGTCTGGGCTCCGCTCGGCCTCGTCGGGCTCTGCGCCCTGGGCGG
>JANOBW010000009.1:0-4934 GCA_031411855.1 Opitutia bacterium | reverse complement strand
GCTCGACCTCACCACCTACGCGGGTGTCATGGCCGGAGGCTCCGGCGGCGATGTCGTCACGGCGGGCGACGCCGACGGCTCCAAACTCCTCCGCTGCGTCCTGCGTTTGGAGGAGCCGTTCATGCCGCCCAAGGGCGACCGTCTCAACGATTCCCAGGTGGACACCCTGAGGCGCTGGATCGCCGGCGGCCTGCGCGAGACGAAAACCGGTTCGGCCCGCGCCGCCGCCCCCAAAAGAAAGGCCGCCGCCTTCGCGGGTGGCTCGGTGGGAAAACCCGCCGTCACCCCCGTCCTTTTCCCCGACCTTCCCCTTGTCCCGGCCCGGGTCACCTTCCGCCCCGCGCCGGTCCTCGCCCTGGCGACCAACCCGTGGGCCCCGGTCCTGGCGGTGGGCGCGCCCGGCCAGGTGGTTTTCTACGACACCGCCACCCTGGCCCCGCGCGGTGTCCTGCCCTTCGCCGGCATGCCCCGCGTGCTCTCCTTCAGCTCCTCCGGCGCGGTCCTGCTCGCCGCCGGCGGGGAAACCGGCCGCAACGGCCAGGTCACGGCCTGGACCATCGCCACAGCACAGCCGCTCCTCGGGTTTGAGGCCGAGATGGACGAGATTCTCGCCGCCGACCTCCGGCCCGACTTCGGCGAGCTGGCCCTGGGCGGCTCCGCCCGCCGCGTCCGCTACCTCAACGCCTCCGGGGAAAAACAGGACGAAAACAAGAAGCACACGGAATGGATCACCGCCGCCGCCTACAGCCCCGACGGCGTCCTCCTCGCCACGGCCGACCGCAACGGCGGCGTGCGCGTCTGGGAGGCCGCGACCCGTTCCGAGCTCCACGAGCTGCGCGGCCACGACAAGTCCGTCACCGCCCTGGCCTGGCGGCCCGACAGCAACGTCCTTGCCACTGTCTCCGAGGACGGCACCGCCCGCCTCTGGGAGATGGCCGGCGGCACCAACACCAAGAAGTGGGACGCGCACGGCAGCGGCGTGACCGACGTGGCCTTCGCCCCCGACGGCTCCCTCGCCACCGTCGGCCGCAACAGCAAGCTCAAGCACTGGGATGGTGACGGCAAACTCCGCCGCGAATACGTCAATCTGCCCGCCATGCCGTTGCGGGTCCGGTTTTCCTTCGATTCCAAACGAATTTTTGTCGGCGACTTCGAGGGCCGCATCCTCGTCTTCGAACCCGAGTCCAAGGAGCCCAAGTCCGTGGCCGAGCTCGGCTCCCGCCTGCCCAGCCTCGATGACCGTGTGTGCGACGCCGAAAAGCGCATCACCGAGGCCCGCGTCCTCCTTTCCGGCGCACCCTCTCCCGCCCGCCAGCAGGCCGAGGCTGCCCTGGAGGCGGGCAAAAACTCCGTCGCCGCCGCCGAAAAATCCCGCGACGAGGCCAAGGCCGCCGCCGCCTCCTCTGAGAAGAAACTGGGTGACGTCAGGAACCGGGTCACCCAGCTCGAACAGCAGCTCAAGGCCGCCCGCGAGGGACGCGACAAACTCACCGCCGAGCTCGCCGAGGTGACCCGCCAGGCGGGTGAACGCCGGGCCGAACGCGACCGGCTCAAGGCCTCCGCCCAGAAGGCCGCCGAACGCCTGGCCCGGGCCGACGCCGACCTCGCCCAGCTTCCCGCCACCGCCGCCCAGCCCGACCGCCAGCGTGTCAGCCAGATCCAGGCCGATGCCGAACGCGAGTCCCGCGAGACCGGCAAAAAACTTTCCGAAACCGTCGCCGCCGCCGAGCAGGCCGAGACCCGACAGAAGGACCTCGCGGGTCGGCTGGAGAAAACCCAGGCCGAGGAGAAGGAGCGCGATCGGGAGCTCGCCGAGGCCCGCCCGGTCGTCGCCCCCGCCGAGACGGATCTGAAAAAACTCCGCGAGGCCGTCGCTCCCGCCGACCAGGCCGTGGCCGAGGCGAAAAAGAAACTTCCCCCGCTGGAGCAGGCCGTGGCCGCCGCCGGTGACGCCGTCACAAACGCCGCCGCCACCCTCGCCCAGGCCGAGAACGATCTGAAACGCTGGCAGGCCGAGAAACTGAAGGCCACCTGGTGGAACGAACTCGTCCGCCTCCATGGCCTTGTCGAGCAGCAGCCTGACGCCGACCCCAAGGCTCCTCCGGCCGATTCCCCCGAGGTGGCCGCGCAGAAGGCCCGCGTGGCCGAGGCCGAAAAAGCCTGGAAAGCCGCCGAGCCAGCCTCTTGAGACGGTTTCCGTGTTTGCAGGACCGTGCGGGGCGCTGGCAGGAAGCCCACATCAAGTCTCCCTGACTCGCGGGAAGATGCGGACGGTTCTCGTTATTCCGCTCGGCCGTCCCTATTTCAGCAGTTGACAACCTTTTGGACGGGGAAAAACTCAAGACTCCTAACCCCCTATAAACCATGAAGAAGCTTTGTTTCCGAACCATCCTGGGCGCGGCCGCCCTGGCTTTCGCCCCATGTCTGTCAGCTCAGACCGTCACCACCACCGATATTGTTGCTGGAAACCTGACCGTCGTGGATTTTCCCGATGTCATGACCCTCGGCGACCACACCCATCCGCTGCCCGTAAACTTTCCTGGCACCGTGGACACCGCCAGCCTCGACGGGCGCGACGTCTGGGTCGTCTCTCTCCAGGGGTTCAGCCGACTCGCCAAGTTTGTCCGTTTTGAGCGGATCGGCACCGCCAACCCCCTTCCCACCGATGCCAACACCGCCGGGACCACCCTGCTGCCGGTTCCGACTTCCCTGCCCATCCGCGCCTACTACGAGGTGACGGCTCCGGCCGGTGGCTGGGTCGAGGGCGAGGAGCTCTTCACCGTGCTCCTTCAGCCCAACGAGGCCCGGCAGACCACGGTTTACCCCACCGGCGTGGATCCGACGCTGGTAAAAATCGCCCCCACTTACCTTCCCCCCGTCCGTCTCGGTGACTTCCGCGTGGTGCTACCCCCGCCACCTCCCCCGCCTCCGCCCCCGCCGCCCCCGATCACTCCGACCGCCCAGGTCACCGTCGCCCCCGATTCCACCGGAGCCTACGCGGCCAAGGTCACGGTCAAATTTCCCGGCACGCTCGACATCGCCGACTGGGGTAAGGTGACACGTGAGGGCGACATTTTCACCATCGCCTCCACCACCGGTCCGGCCGCGCCCGTCACCACGGCCGCCGCCCTTCCCCTCGTCCGTGTCGTGACCAAATCCTTCCCACTGGATCTGTCTGAGCCGCCGGTCGTGGTTCCGGTGACCGACCCCGTCACGGTGGCCGCCACCACCACGGTGGGCGACCCCGTCCCGTTCCAGATCGTCCCGGCTCCGTCCCGCTCCGTGGCCGGCACCCTGATCATCCAGAACCTGACCCAGTGGAACGCCCTCTGGTCCACCTCCTCCACCGGAACCGTCCTGGGTGTGGTCAGCACTTCCCTGCCAGTTTCCCCGGTCAACTTCGAGAAGAACACCCTCCTCGGCATCTTCACCGGCACCCGGAACACGGGCGGCTTCGGGATTGCCGTGGACAGCGTGACCGCCGCCTCCGGTGTGGTCACCGTCACCTGGCATGAGACGGTCCCCGCCCCCGCCCCCGGCGCCATCGTCACCCAGGCCCTGACCCAGCCCAGCTTGTGGCTTTCCCTGGCCAAGGAGACACGGCCCATTCGTTTCGTCATCAAACCAATCGTGACGCCTCCCCCGGTCGTGATCCCGCCCGTGGTTTCCAAGGTTTACACGGTCAACTTCAGCCTCGATGGCAGGAAACTCGCATCGACCCGTTTCATCAAACAGACCGCCACGCCCCCGCCGGTTCCGATCCCCTTTCCCTCCGCGGGCATCAAGGCCGTGGTGTCGGGAAACTCCGCCCGGGTTACGGTCACGCTTCCCTCCGCCGAGGCCGCCGCCCGCATCGGCTCCTGGGGCACGGTGGAGCGCCGCGACCGCGTCCTTGTGGCCAAGGCCGTCTCCCGCACCTCCGCCGATCCGGTTCCGACGGTGGTCCCTCCGCTGACCCACACCTATGAGATCGCCGACCTGGCCGACGGCGCCTGGCAGTTCCTCTTCACGGTGGACGGCTTTGTCTCCGGCCAGGCCGGCTGGGTGGTGGGCCCGCTGCCCGCTCCCGCCGTCACGCCCGTGACCGTCCCCACCGATCCCGCCGGCGACCTGCCCAAGGCCGGGCTGGAGGACGGCTCCTCCCTGGTCCTCCAGTTTGTGCGCGATCCCGCCGACGGCTCCACCTTCGTGGTGGAAGTCTCCACCGACCTGCTGACCTGGGCCGCGCTCAACCCCGACCAGTTCACGACGGAAACCCAGACCCTGCCCGACGGCCGCGAGGCCGTGGTCATCAAGCTGCCGCAGACCGACACCGCCACGCGCCGCTACGCCCGCCTGCGCCTGCTCCGTCCCTGAGTGGCGGGTGGTCCGGGACTTTCCGCGCTTGCGGGTCGTTTCCGGACGGCATGGCCTTTGCCGGTGAAAACCATCTGGACCAACCATCAGCTTCAGCCCGCCGCCCTGGCCCTGCTCCAGGAAGGGCTGGCCCGGGACGGACACCGCCTCATCCAGTCGGACGCCTCCACCCGCTCCGTGCTGGCGCAGGGCGCTCCCGACCCCGCCCTGGCCCTGGCCGACATCGCCTATGGCCAGCCCGACGTGGAGGACTCGATGCGCCTGCCCAACCTCCGCTGGATCGCGCTTTCGACGGCCGGATACACCCGCTACGACCGCGACGATTTCCGGGCCGCCATGAAGGCCCGGAGCACGGTGGTGACGAACGCCTCGGCCGTCTTCGCCGACCCCTGCGCCCAGCAGATCCTGGCCTACATGCTTACCCTGGCCCGCAACCTTCCGGCCCAGCTCCGCAACCAGGACGGACCGCGGGAGTGGCGCTACCTTGACGACCGTTTCACCGCCCGGGTTCTCACCGGGCAGGGTGTCCTCCTCCTCGGTTTCGGGGCCATCGGCCGCCGCCTGGCCGAACTGCTTGC
>JANOBW010000008.1:0-7680 GCA_031411855.1 Opitutia bacterium | reverse complement strand
GAAACCTCCTGCGCAAACCCGACGCTGAGCGGGCGGAGATCCGCTCTCGTGCCGTCGCGATCCGCGCCAACGGCGGAACTCCCCCCTCCAGCAGCCTGCCTGAAGGCGGCCAGGTTTCCCTGATGTTTCCCGAGGTCTGAGCGGGGTTTCAATACACCCAGGGGCGGGCCTGTTTGATGAGCAGCGAGCCGTCGGCCCGGATCTTCCATTCGATTTCCATGCCCCAGGTCCGGTCGGCCGTTTTTCCGTAGAGGGTGGCGAAGCTGCTTTGGATTTTTTTCATCGAGTCCACCAGGGCGAAGATCTGGTCCTTGGTCAGCACACGGGTGCCTTCGGGGATGCGGTTGGAGGAGCGGACGTATTGGACCTCGTAGCCAAGCGCGTTGCCGGATTCGAGGAGGTTGGAGACGAGAAACTCCTCGGGCAGGGAGCCGGGCTGGGGATTGGTGACGAGGTCCTCGCCGGTCTGCGCGTTGACGTAGTAACCTTCCCAGTTGGGGTCGAAGATGTTTTTGGTCACAGCCACGCCGTTGGCGATCTCGTTGTCGGTGTTGGGGATGAGGAGCACGGCCATGGCGGCGGTGTATTGGTCCACACGGTAGAAATCGCGCTCGTCATGGGCCCGGAAACTCCACAGCGAGGACCAGACCTTGCGGACCGTGACGGAGAGGCCGCCCTCGTCGGGCCGGTGGGTGTAGCTGTCGTAAAGGCCGGCCCCGTTGAAGCCGTCGAGATCCTCGTGGTTGGTGCTGGAGCGGCAGCGGATGGCCATGCCGGCGGGGAACCGGGCCTGGGCCTCGTTGAGCATGGCGTCCATCCAGCTGGGGACGGAGCCGTTGCGGACCTTGTCGCGGAAGGCGGCCAGGGCGGTGTCGCGGTAGGCCGGGTCCGACTTGAAGCGGGGTTCCGAGGAGATGCGGGTGTATTCGTCGTAGAACCCGTTCCACAGCATGAAGCGGTCGTAGAAGAAAAAAGGGATGCCGAAACCGAGTTCCGGGGTCTGCCCGGCGGGGAGGATCTTTTTCAACTGGGCCAGGTTGGAGGTCTTCGAACCATAGGCACGGGAGTCGGCAAACCCAAGCTGGGCAATGGGTTTGATCTCATAGGCGGTGAGGTCGCGGATGGGATACTGGGGGTTGGGCGGACGGGACGATTCCAACTGGGCGGCGGCCTCGGCGGGATCGGCCAGGGAGAGGGTGTAGCCGTCCGAAGTGACCTCGTATTTCACGGTCTGGCCGAGGAGCGAAACGAGGTTGGCGTCGCCGAGGGCATCGCGGGCGTAGGCGTTGGGTGTGTCGTTCTGCTTGGCCTTGAGGTTGACGTGGGAAAGCGGTGTCTGGGGGATGGTGGTGATGATGCCGGCGGTGCGGGGCAGGTCGTTGGGCAGGGTGGTGTAGATGACGATGTCGCGCGCGGAGACGGTCACTCCGGCCTCGGCCAGGACGAGGCGGCCGTAACCCACGCCGGGGTTGAGCATCTGGAAGTTGAGGGCCCCGAAGAGGGTGTCGGTGTCAATGACCGGGATGTGCAGCGCGGAGAAGGCGGCGGGGTTTTTGACGTATTGGGCGGTCTGGGATTCGCCGGCCGGGTGGTAAACAAGCCGGTCGCCGAGAAACGGGGCGGAGAGGTTGAGCTGTTTCCAGGCCAGCTCGATCATGTCCATGGGGAGGACGTCGGTGGGCCAGAACTCCAAGGCGTAGAGGCCCTGGCGGCCGTCGGGCCAGGTGTAGTTGTCGTAGGCGATGAGGCTGCCCGCGAGGTAGAGGCGGCCGGTCTGGCGGAAGTAGGTGTTGTCGTTGAAGAAGTAGAGCCCGTTGTAATAGCCGGAGGACTGGTAGCCGCCCTCCAGGTTGTAGTAGTAGCTGAAGCCGCCGGGCTGGGGGACGATCTGGTAACCCTTGGCGTAGCGCCCGAGGACGAGCCGGGCGTAGTCGTAGTGGTAAACGTAGGTGTTGGCGTTGAGGATGTGGAGGATGGGCTCGGCGGTGTTGACGTCGGCGAAGAGCAGCTTGGCCTCCCGCAACCCGTTGGCCCCAGGGAAGTTGTCGCGGTGGGCGATGAGCTCGTAATCGGCCCGGGTTTTCAACTGGAGGCGGCCCTGGACCGGTTTCGGCCCGTCGGACACGAGGGGTTTCAGGTAAACGGGACGCCGGAGCTCGAAGAGGTCGTCCACGCCGTCGCCGTCGGTGTCGCGGGGAGTTTCCAGGGGAACGCGGACCACGCGGTAGAAAAGGGAGCGTTCCTTGCTGAACGTTTTCTGAAACAGACCGCCGGTGGGGAAACCGTTGCCCTCTTTCATGGCGGCGGCGGTCCACGGTCCGGCCGGGGTGGAGGCGGTCTCCAACAGGAAATACGCGCCCGGATCGGCCTGGAATTCGACCTTGGCGGCGGAGTTTTCCACCTTGAGGCGGGGTTTCAGGTCGTTGGAGGGCGAAACAGTTTCGGCGGCCCGCAGGAAGCCCAGCACGCCCAGCAGGAGCGGAAGGAAAAAACGGGATGAAACCTTGCGGGGCATATGACGGTCAGGTTGCTAGCTTGGACGACATCCCTCCGTTGGCAACACCCGCCTCCGGTTCGGTGGTTGCTCTTTTCCGCCTTCCTCTTTCCCTTCCCCCTCTCACCCATGCCCGTCGCCCCCATCGAGTTGCAATGGCCGCACCGCGTGTTTTTCGCGCGGGGCCTGCTCGCACCCGGCCACCGCCTCCTGCGCGACACCCTGGCCGAAGGCTCGGAGGGACGCCGGGTCCGGGTGCTGCCGCTCCTTGACGCCGGCCTGGTCGCGGCCGATCCCACCCTGCCCGCCCGTGTCTCCGCCTACCTCGCGGCCCATGGCGACGCCCTCACCCCGGCCCTGGCCCCCGTGATCCTGCCGGGTGGCGAGGCCTCGAAAAACGACTGGGGCCTGGTGGAGCGCCTCTGGTCCCTTTTCAACGAAACCGCCCTCTGCCGCCACAGCCAGGTCCTGGCCATCGGGGGCGGGGCCTTCCTCGACTGGACCGGCTTCGCCGCCGCCACCGCCCACCGGGGCCTGCGTTTCACCCGCATGCCCACGACCAGCCTGAGCCAGGCCGACGGCGGGCTCGGTGTGAAAAACGGCGTGAACCGCTTCGGGAAGAAAAACTGGATCGGCGCCTTCACCGTGCCCTGGGCCGTGCTCAACGATTTCGCCTTCCTTGACCTTCTGCCGCCCGCCGTGCGCCGCGAGGGCCTGGTCGAGGCCGTCAAGGTGGCCCTCATCCGCGACCGCGCCTTCTTTGAGTTTCTCGACACCTCGGCCGAGGCCCTGCGCGACCTCCGCCACCCGGAACTGGAAAACGCCGTGGAACGCAGCGGCCTGCTCCACCTCCGCCACATCAGCACCTCAGGCGACCCCTTCGAACTCGGCTCGGCCCGGCCCCTTGATTTCGGACACTGGGCCGCCCACAAGCTGGAGCAGCTCTCCGGCTTCACCCTCGCCCACGGTCCCGCCGTGGCCGTGGGCCTGGCCCTCGACACCGTTTACGCCCGGCGCATCGGCCTGCTCCCCGAAACCGCCGCCGAGCGCATCCTCGAGTGCCTCCAACGCCTGGGCCTCAACCTCTGGCACGACGGCCTCGACCTTGCCGACGCCGCGGGCAACCCGCTCTTTCTCGCCGGCCTGGAGGAGTTCCGGGAACACCTGGGCGGCGTCCTCACCGTCACCCTGCTGCGCGACCTCGGCCAGGGCGTGGAGGTCCACACCATGGACCCCGACGTGGTCCTGACCGCCCGCGATGAGCTCCGCGCCCGCTTCGCGCCGGTGCCCGCCCACGCATGAGCCGGCGCACCGCCATCCTCGACCTCGTGGGCCTGAGCGCCCGCCACCTGGAACGCGACTGCCCAAAACTGGCCGCCTGGGCCGCCAAGCGCGCCATCCGCCGCATTGACCCGGTCCTGCCCGCCCTGACCTGCTCCGCCCAAAGCACCTACCTGACCGGCCTGCCTCCCGCCCGGCACGGTTCGGTCGGCAACGGCTGGTATGACCGCACCCTCCACGAGCACCACTTCTGGAAACAGTCCAACGCCCTCATCCAGGGGACGAAACTCTGGGAAACCCTCCGCGCGGAACGTCCCAACTTCAAGACGGCCAAACTCTTCTGGTGGTATAATATGTATTCTTCGGCGGAAATTTCCATCACGCCGCGCCCGCTTTACCCCGCCGACGGACGGAAGTTTTTCGACATCCACACCCACCCGATGGACCTCCGGCCCCGGATCAAGGCCGATCTCGGGCCGTTTCCCTTTCCTGCCTTCTGGGGGCCGACGGCCGGGCTGCCTTCGTCCGCCTGGATCGCGGCCAGCGCGCGCTGGATTGAGGACAAGGAGTCGCCCGACCTCTCGCTCGTTTATCTGCCCCACCTCGATTACGACCTGCAACGTTTCGGTCCGGACGACCCCCGCTCGAAACAGGCCTGCGCCGACCTCGACACCCTCGCCGCCGACCTCATCGCGTTTTACGAAGCCCGGGGCGTGACCGTTGTCGTCC
Organism: Opitutia bacterium; assembly: GCA_031411855.1. Classification (GTDB taxonomy): domain Bacteria; phylum Verrucomicrobiota; class Verrucomicrobiia; order Opitutales; family JANOBW01; genus JANOBW01. The sequence goes on along the minus strand of JANOBW010000008.1, from coordinate 3,176 downwards.
TCTCCGAATACGCCCTCACCGCCGTGGACCGGCCCGTCCACCTCAACCGCGTCCTCCGCCAGCACGGCTGGTTGTCGTTCAAAGACGAAGTCGGCCGGGAAAAACTCGATACCGGCACCTGCCGCGCCTTCGCCCTGGCCGACCACCAGATCGCCCACGTTTACGTGCCAGATGCGACGCTGCGTCCGGCCGTGAAAGCCGCCCTGGAGGCGACTCCCGGGGTGGAGAAAGTTCTGGAGGGCGAAAGTCTCCGCGCCGCCGGACTCGACCATGAACGCGCCGGCGACCTCGTGGCCGTGGCCGATGCCCGCAGTTGGTTCACCTATTACCACTGGGAGGACGAAAACCTCGCCCCCGAATACGCCCGCTGCGTGGACATCCACCGCAAGCACGGCTACGACCCGGTGGAGCTCTTTTTCGACCCCGCCAAACCCCTCGTCAAACTCCGCGCCGCCGGCAAACTTCTCCGCAAGATGCTGGGCTTCCGGATGATGATGGACCTGATTCCCCTCGACGCCACCCTCGTCAAAGGTTCCCACGGAAGACGGCCGGAAAACTCGCTGGATTGGCCCGTGCTGATCGGCCCCGTCACGCCCTCGGAAACTCCCCTGGCCGCCACCGAGGTCCACGGCGAACTCCTGCGCGTCTGCCGGGGGTGATGGGGGGTCGCGGAAGGTATTCGCATCGAACTCGCGCGGGCGGATCTTGTGGCCGCCCGAAAGCATGGGAGATCTGGCGGTTACGGATTGGTCCACAAGGTCCGCCCCTACGAAAGGCTCACCCGGAAGGTGAATAACCTCAACGCCACAACCTGCTGATTATCAGATGAATCTTGATACTCCAATCTTCCCCTTCCGCATATCGCAGGTTTTGACGGAGGTGGATCGTCAAACGCGGCACCTGCGCTTAATTTTGGTTCTTCCGGTTTTGATCGCCGGCTTAGGCTTTATGAGGTCAGGCCGGGCGCTCGCCGGGAAACACGAAACCCCGCCTTGCCAAACGTTAATTTGTTGTCACTTACTCCCCGCCGCATGTCCGCCCCCGCTGCCGTCCCCACCTTGTCCCGCGAGGAGATGAAAACCCGGGCTCTGGCTTTCGCCAACCGCTGGCGGGGTGACCAGCGCGAGGAGGCCGACGCCAAATCCTTCCTCGACCAGTTTTTCCAGGTCTTCGGACGCGACCGCCACGCCGTCGAAGCTGTCCACGAATACCGCATCGAGCGTCCCGAACGTGGCGAAGGCCGGATTGATCTCCTCTGGCCCGGGAAACTTCTCGTCGAAATGAAGTCCTCGGGGAAGGACCTCTCCCTCGATAAGGGCGGAGCCGCCTTCCAGGCCTTTGAATACCTCGAACACCTTGATCCCGAGGAAAGGCCGCGCTGGATCATGGTTTCGAACTTCGGGCACTTCGCCCTCTACGATCTTGGCGAGGAGGTCCACGAGTTCCTCAAAGGCATGGCCCCGAAGCGGACCAAAAACCTCCAGCCCGTCGCCTCCTTCAGCCTCGACCAGTTTCCCGACAAGCTCCGTTTCTTCTCCTTCATCCGCGATGAGGAGCAGCAGCTTTTCCAGTCCCAGCCCGAGGTGAACCAAAAGGCCGTCAACCTCCTCGGCTCCCTTCACGATTCCCTCAAGAAATCAGGCTACCAGGGCCACGCCCTCGAACGCCTCCTGGTCCGCGTCCTCTTTTGCCTCTTTGCCGAGGATACGGACATCTTCTCTTGGAACACCTTCACCCGCTTTGTGGAGCTTTCCAAAAAGGACGGCTCCGACCTTGGCCAGCGCCTAGGCCGCCTCTTCCAAGTCCTCGATACCCCGCCCGCCTCCCGCACCCTCAACCTCACCCACGACTTCAAGCCCTTCCCTTACGTCAACGGCGGCCTTTTTGCCGAACGCCTGGACGTGGTGGACACCACCGCCGAGGACCGCCTCGCCCTCATCAAATGCTGCCGCTTCGACTGGTCGCGCATTTCCCCCGGCATCTTTGGCTCCCTCTTCCAAGGTGTGATGGAGCCCGCCGAACGCCGCGCCAAGGGCGCCCACTACACCTCCGAGGAAAACATCCTCCGCGTCATCAACCCGCTGTTCATGGACGACTTGAAAGCGGAGTTTGCCAAAGCAGGTTCCGCAGGTCCGTTGGGCAGCCAATCCCGCAAAAAGGCCCTCGGCCAGTTTCACCTCAAGCTGGCTTCCCTCCGCTTCCTCGATCCCGCCTGCGGCTGTGGCAATTTCCTCGTCGTGGCCTACCGCGAACTCCGCGCCTTGGAATTGGAACTCCTCAAGGCCATGCACCTGCACGGCAAAGACAGCCAACTTGCCCTTGGTCTCGACATTGCCGACCTCGCCCTCCTCAACGTGGACCAATTCTTCGGCATCGAAATTGAGGAGTTTCCCGCCCTCATCGCCGAAACCGCCCTCTGGCTCACCGACCACCAGGTCAACATGACCTTCGCCAAAGCCTTCGGCCAACACTTCGCCCGCATCCCCCTCAAGAAAAGCCCCACCATCGTCCACGCCAACGCCCTGCGGACCGATTGGGAAAAAGTCCTCCCGCCCAAGCAGTGTTCCTATGTGCTGGGGAACCCCCCGTTTATTGGAAAACACTATCAAAAGGCCCCCCAGAAAGAAGACATGGCCGTCGTCTTTGGAGACTTCGCCAACACGGGCGATCTGGACTACGTGGTCTCATGGTTTCTCAAGGCTGCCATCTACACCAAAGGAACCGCGATTCGTTGCGCCTTTGTTTCCACCAACAGCATCACTCAGGGCGAACAGGTCCCCATTGTGTGGGGCCTGCTCATGGGAAAACATAAACTCAAAATTCTTTTCGCCCACAGGACCTTCACTTGGGCCAACGAGGCCAGTGGCAAAGCACATGTTCATTGCGTCGTCATTGGCTTCGGACACGTGAACCAACCTACAAAAAGGCTTTTCGACTATGCCGAAGGAGCAAAAACTTCTTATATCGAAGTTTCCAACATCAGCCCATACCTCACTCCCGGTTCTGATTCATTTGTGGTGAAACAGCGCAAGCCCCTTGGCCCGACTCCGGAGATGCGTTGCGGCAACAAACCCACGGACGAAGGGCACTACCTTTTTACCGGCCCGCAAAAGTCCGAATTTCTCCAAAGGGAACCAAAGGCTGAAAAGTTCTTCCGCCCTTTTTTGGGTTCGGAA
>JANOBW010000007.1:0-16419 GCA_031411855.1 Opitutia bacterium | reverse complement strand
CCTCGCGCTCGGCCGCCTCGACGGCCGCGCGGACGGAGGCGTGGAACCCGGCCGTGTCGTGGATGGCGGCATCGGACGGCAGCATGGCGAAGACCGCGTTTGGATCGCGGCGGGAGACCAGCAGGAGGGCCAGGGCGACAGCGGCGGCGGTGTCGCGGGCGGCCGGCTCGCCGACAATGTTTTCCGGGGGCAGGTCCGGGCACATGGCGCGGACGGCGGCCTCCTGCAAACGGTTGGTCAGGATCAGGATATGGTCACGCGGGGCCAGATCGGCCAGGCGGTCCAGGGTCTGGCGCAGCATGGGGGCCCCGCCCACGATGGGCAGAAGCTGCTTCGGGCGGCGCAGACGGCTTTCGGGCCAGAAACGTTCGCCGCGGCCGCCGGCCATGATGACAAAATAGGGAGAGGACATGGAAGTGATTTTAAACGTCGAAAGCTGAACATCGAACGTTGAAGTCAGGTGGAAGGAAAACAGGTGAAAAGGGGAAGGACAGGCCTCAGGAAAGTTTGTCCTCGGGGACGCCGGTGCCGCCGTTGGCGGGCAGTTCCTGGGGCAGAAAATAGAAATAGGACATCAGCCAGAGGCTCCGGGAATGGCGGTAAAAGGCCATGGGGAAGAGCAGGACCAGGGCAAACAGCAGGACCATGGTGGCCTGGCCGCCCAACACGTTCACATACCACAGGATCGCGACCGGAAGCAAACCCAGCACGAGGGTGGCGGTGTAGTTGATGGACATGGAGCCGAGGAAAAAACCGGCCCCGCGCTCAAAACTGAGCCCGCAGGAGGGGCAGGCCTTGTTCATCGTCAACTGCCTGAGAAACAGCGCGTTCGGGGCCCCGCAATTCGGGCACCGGACCAGTAGTCCGCGCTGGACGATCTCCCAGCGGGTCACGGCCGGCGGAGTGGGTGAACTTGGGGAAGTGGTCATGGGCTTGGTGCGTAAGTTGTCCCGCCTTCGGGCGGAACCGGGTTCCCCAACACCTTGCTTCAGCTCACGCCTCACGTTTATTCCGCCTGATGGCGGGACAACATACGAAAGGCAACGATTCAGTTTGGCGGCGGGGTTTCCCGGACTCAGATGTGCTTCGAGTCGGACTCGTCCTTGACCTTGTAACCGGTGTCCTGGCGGTTGTGGTTGACCTGGTTCTTTTTCAGATAGGCCTGGTGGACATCTTCGGCCGACATGCCCAGGACCTGGGCGATGGAGATGAGAAAATGGAACAGGTCCACGACCTCGACCTTGGCGTTCTGCTCGTCGAATTTCTGATACTTGGCCCACCACTTCCACGGCACGCTGTCAATCAGCTCGGCGATCTCCTGCTGCATGGCGCGGGTGTAATTGAGGACCCATTTGGCCTTCTCCTCGTCGCTCATGCCCTCGGTGTTGACGCCGATGCGTTTGTTCAGGCCGTCCTGGAGACGGAAAATTTCTTCGAGTTTGTCCATGGGAAAGCAGGCAAAGCCAAGGCGAGCGCTCCGCAAGGCCGGTTTTCTAGGCAAGACAGGCCGAGGCATGATTGCCGCGAAAGAACGCAAAGAAAACGCCAACGCGCACGCGCCTCATTTCCATACAAATTGTCTCACGAAGGATACAAAGGGAGCGAAGACAGGACACCGAGGCGATTTTGGACAGGATTAACATGATGAGCAGGATGATTTTAGGAGCTCTTTCACACCTGTCTTGAATTCTGTAAAATCCTGTCATCCTATCTAAAAACTGCCTCGTTTTTTGCGTTCTCTGCGTTCTTCTGCGGCTAAACTGCCTCGGCCGACCTGCCTTATTGCCCTGGCCTCGCACCGTTTCCAACCTTGCCAGACGGCCCGCCCTTCCGATGGATGGGCGTTCTCCTTCCCACCATGCTCATCCACGCTGTTTACTTCTGGCTCCGCCGCGATCTCACCGCCGCCGAACGCGCCTCCTTCCGCGCCGGTGTCGAATCCCTCGGGCAGTGCTCCTCCCTCAAGTTCTTCCACGTCGGCTCCGTGGCCGACACCACCCGCCGCCCCATCATTGACACCACCTTCGACGTCGCCCTCGTGACCGGTTTCGAAAACATCGCCGGCGAGGCCGCCTACCAGGTGGACCCCATCCACCTCAAGTTCATCGCCGACCACAACACCAAGTGGGTCAAGGTCACGATTTACGATTCCGCCTCCTGAGCCTTCCGTGACGGAGCCGCTCACCAGCCTGCAAAACCCCCGCCTGAAACGCCTCATCCGGCTCCGCGAACCCCGCGAACGCCGGGCCGAGGGCTGTTTCCTGGTGGAGGGGCGGCGCGAGGTCGAGCGGGCCCTCCTCGGCGGACGCCAGATCGCCGAACTTTACCTCGGGGCGGACTTCTTCCGCGGCCCGGAGGACCATGATCTGGCGGCCCGGCTCTCCCCACCGGCCGGCCAGGTGTTCCCCTGCGGCCGGGACGCCTTCGCCAAGGTTTCCCACCGGGACAGCCCCGACGGTTTCCTGGCCGTGGTCAGAACCTGGGATCTTTCCCTGGAACAACTTCCCGCCCCCGCGGCCTCCCCGCTTTACCTCGTCTGCGAGGGTGTGGAAAAACCCGGCAACCTCGGGGCCCTCCTCCGCGTGGCCGACGCCGTCGGTGTGGCCGCCCTCATCACGACCGACCCCGGCACCGACTTCTTCAACCCCAACGTGGTCCGGGCCTCCCAGGGCTCCCTCTTCCGCGTGCCCGCGGCCGTCGCCTCCAACGGGGAGCTGGCGGCCTGGCTGGAGGCGCGCCACGTCCGCATCGCCGCCACCACCCCGCACACCGATAAACTGCTCTGGGACATGGACCTGCGTGGCCCCGTCGCCATCCTGATGGGCGCGGAGGACACCGGCCTTTCCGATTTCTGGCTCAAGGACAGGGCGGAAGTCTTCCCGGTCAGACTCCCCATGGCGGGCCTGGCCGACAGCCTCAACGTCTCCGCCTGCGCGGCCGTGGCGCTCTTCGAGGCCGTCCGGCAGCGCGGACAGTGACAGGTTGTTCTGGAATCGGGCCAGGGAAAAGGTTTAGCTCCGCCCATGAACCCCACCCTGCTTTCCTCCCTGGTCCTGCTGTTTGCCCCCGCCCTGCTGACCGCCGAAGAGGTCATCGGCATCAATTTCTGCGAAGGCACGCCCGACTCGCTCGCCCCGTCCTCTGCGGCCGGTGACATCCCCCGGGCGCTTTGGAACAACGCCCTGGGCGCGGGCGGCACCCTGGCCGATCTCAAGGCCACCGCCGGAGACAAGGACCTGGCCGGGAAACCCACCCAGGCCACCGTCACCTGGATCTCGGCCGCCACCTACCACTGCCCGGTCCCGGGAGAAACTCCCCTGGCCCTGCTGTTCAAGGGCTACCTTGACGACGGGGCCACCTCGGGCAGCTCCACGGTCGGAAACTACGGGGCCCAGGTCACCGTGGAAAACATCCCGTGGGACGACTACCTCGTTTACCTCTATGTGGCCTCCGGGGAAAACAAGGAGGAAGGTCCCGGGGGCAGCGTCCCCATGCTCCCGTTCGAGGTCAACGGGGTCAACTACACGGCCTCCAAAAACACGAGGGACGAGAGCTCTCCCACCAAACCGGGCAACGAGCGCTGGACCGGCGAGGGGGTCGTGACCGCCCCGCTGCTGGAGGGACGCAACTACCTGCTGGTCCAAGGCTTGAGCGGCCGCAGACTCACCATCCGCGGCTACGCCCGCAACCGCGGCATCCGCGGCTCCCTCACCGGCGTCCAGATCGTGGAGCACATCCAGCGCACCCCGCCTCCCAACACCGGCTACCGCTGGGGCTGGTGAGGGCCGGAACCGTCGTTCTCGTAAACGGGCAGGGCGATTTTCCACCGGATGGCCGCCAGGCGCATGGCCAGGCACAACCCCATGCCGGCCAGACGGTTGCCCGGATGCCCCGGCCACTGCCAGTCCAGCAGGACAAAGAGGGTGACGCCGCAGAACGCCGCCGTGGCGTAAAGGTAGATCTCCTTGCGGAAGACCAGGGGGATCTCGCCGATCAGCAGGTCCCGGAAAATGCCGCCCGCCACCCCGGTGACCACCCCCAGGGCGACCGCGTTGACCGGCCCCACCCCCTGGTCCAGGGCCTTGGCCGCGCCGATGACGGTGAAGAGCGCCAGGCCAAAGGCGTCCGCCAGTTCCAGAAAGGAGCGCGGCATACGCCGGCGGCGGGCCAGGAAAAAGACCGCCAGGGCCGCGACGGAGCCGTTGATGACAAACTCGGGCCGGCCCAGCCAGAAAGGCCGCAGGTTGAGCAGGAGATCACGGACCGTGCCGCCCCCCACCCCGCTGACCAACGCGAGGACCACGACACCAAAAAGGTCCACCCGTTTGCCCCCGGCCGCCAGCGGGCCCGAAATGGCGCTTACGGCGACGGCGAAATGTTCAAGATAAGCCAGCACCGCCCCAGCCAAACACCTTGCCCCCGCCGGGCGAGGCGAAATCCGGAAGCGGCCCCCAACGGCAAGTTCGGGTTTGTCGCCCTTGTCCCCGCCTTCCACAGTGGACACAAATGCCCAAGCCCGCCCGCTCCCAAGCCGACCCGAAGCCCAAACCGTCCCAGGCTCAGAAAAAGAAGCCGGCGGCGGGGGCGCGCAAGGGCGGGGCCTCCTGGTGGAAGTGGCTTCTCCTCATCCTCTTCCTCACTTTGGGGGCCGCCTTCTGGGCCGCCTGGCAGGTGGCCTCCTACGGGGACGCGCTGATCGCGACCGATCCGCGCGGCGTGCCGGACACACCCGTCGCCCTCGTCCTCGGGACCAAGCCCGGCAACACCTACTTCAACGACCGGATCGAGGCCGCCGTCCGTCTCTTCAAATCCGGCCGGGTCAAACACTTCCTCGTCAGCGGCGACAACACCACCGAGGACTACGACGAACCCTCGGCCATGCGCGACGCCCTCGTGGCCAAAGGGGTTCCCGCCGGGTCCATCACCTGCGATTTCGCGGGCCGCCGCACCCTGGATTCCGTGGCCCGCGCCAAACAGGTCTTCGGCCAGAAGGAGGTCGTCATCGTGACCCAGGACTGGCACCTCCACCGCGCCCTTTACCTGGCCGAGCACTTCGGCCTCAAGGCCACCGGCTTCGCCGCCCCCGAACACGCCGACTCAACCTCGCAGATGCGGGTGGGCGCGCGCGAATGGGTCGGCCGCCTCCGGGCCTGGCTGGATGTCAACGTGCTCAACTCCCAGCCTGTTTTCCCGGGCAGCAAACCGGAACCCATCCCGCTTCCCCCCGCCCTCCCCCGCGCCACCGGTCCCGAGGCGGTGAGGTTCAAGTAAACCGATGGGAACCAAGGGTATGGAAAAACCCAGGGCCGGCCGGCTCCGCCGCCTCCTGCGCTGGGCCGCCGGGGGCTTCGCCGCCCTCGCCCTCTTTGTCCTGGGCTGCAATCTCTACGTGGTGCTTGAGACGAGGTCGCTGGCCCACGACGACGTCGCCGACGTTCCCGTCTCCGCCGTCGGCCTGGTTCTCGGCACCCTGCCCGGCAATGATTTTTTTGAGCACCGCCTCGACTCCGCCGCCGTGCTGTGGAAGGCCGGCAAAGTCAAGACCCTCGTCCTCAGCGGCGACGGCGGACCGGAAGGGCAAAACCAGCTCGGACGCATGAGCGAGGGCCTGGTCCGGCGGGGCGTGCCGGCCACGGCCCTGGTGCGGGACCCCGCCGGTTACCGCACGCTTGATTCCCTGGCCCGCGTCTCCTCCTACGGCGGCGCCGGCGGCGTGGTCATAGTCTCCCAGCGTTTCCACAACTACCGGGCCTTGCTGCTGGCCGAACACTATGGAGTTCCCGTCTCCGCCTACTGCGCGGCACACTCAGAGTCCGCCCGCGAAGTCATGCGGTCGGAATGGCGGGAGATCCTCGCGCGGGTCAAGGTCCTGCTCGACCTCCACATGCTGGGGACGGTCCCCCGCGAACCGCCGCCGAAGTGAGCGCTGGCGGCAGCCTCAGCGGACCTCGGCGATGAGGGAAACCTTCGGGCCGCCCATCACCCGCTCGAAGACCGTCTCCTGCTCGAAGGGCCAGGGCTCGTTTTCCAGCATCCGCCAGCGCGGATGGGCCCCCATCCGGACCCGCGCCCACTCCCCGTATTCCTCGTGGTCCGTGCGGAAATGAAGCCGCGCCCCCGGGACGCAGCGGCCCGCCACCAGCTCCAGAAAGGAGGGCTGGAGGACGCGGTTCTTGTGGTGGCGGCATTTCGGCCACGGGTCCGAGTAGAGGATGAAGACCTGGTCCAGAAGCGGCCCGGACGGCCACTCCTCCAGCAGCTCCACCGCCTCGGCCTTGATGACACGCGCATGGCCGAGCCCGGCCCGTTCCAGCTTGCTCACCGCCTTTTCCACCCGGCCCTGCAGCAGGTCGAACCCGAGGCAAAACCTCTCGCGGTGCCGGGCCGCGTAGGCCGCCAGCCAGTGGCCATGCCCGCAGCCCACCTCCAGCGTGAGCCGGTGGACCCCGGAGAGCTCGCGGGCGAGTGTCTCGCGCAGGGCCTGGCGGCGGAAGGAAACCTGCGTGTGGAACTTGGCCTGGCGGGCCAGGGCGGAGGCGGCGGGATCTGACTTCATGGAGGCTTGCGAGGTGGCACGGTGCGGGCGGAAGCGGCAAGCCGGGGCCGCAAAAACTTTTTGAAGTTTTTCCAAAAAACCTCTTGACCGAGAAAGGCCTTTTTGTTCCTTTCGCTGCTCCCTCAAGCGCGCATAGCTCAGTTGGTAGAGCGCGACCTTGCCAAGGTCGAGGTCAGGAGTTCGAGCCTCCTTGCGCGCTCCATTTAAAGAACCGGTCCGAAAGGCCCGGTTTTTTTGTGCCCGGCTTCCGAATGTGACGCCCGCCGCCGGATCGGCGCCGCCAGAGACAAAACCGCTCGGGGATAAGAGGTTGAAGTGGTGTGGGGAATTTACCAAGGTTCGTCCCTCCCCGCTTTGGTTTACCCCTGAAACGGCATCAGTCCTGCTGATTCCCTTCCCACCCCTTCGCGCCTTCCTCCCACCCCACCACCCTCATGGATCGTCTCCACGGCCTGCTCGGCATCGCCCTCATTCTCGGCATCGCCTTCCTCTGCTCCAACAACCGCCGCAAAATCAACCTGCGGCTCGTCGGCACCGGCATCGCCCTCCAGGTCGTCATCGCCCTGCTCATCTTCAAGGTCAAACCTGTCGCTGACTTCTTCTCCCTGTTGGGTTCGGCCATGGGGAAACTGGAAAGCTTCGCCCGCCAGGGGGCGTCCTTTGTCTGCGGCGGGATCGCGGTGGGGCAGCCTCCCGACGGCAGCAAGATCGCCGACTACCGCGGTGGCGGCTTTGTCTTCGCCTTCAACATCACCGCCACCATCATCCTGGTCTGCGCTCTCGTCGCCGTGCTTTACCACTTCGGCATCATGCAGCGGCTCGTCTCCCTTATCGCCAAGGCCATGAACTTCGTCATGAGGGTCAGCGGCGCGGAGGCCCTCAGCAACGTGGCCAGCGCCTTTGTCGGCCAGGTCGAGGCCCAGGTCATGATTCGGCCCTACCTCGCCGGCATGACCAAAAGCGAACTGCTCGCCTCGATGAGCGGCAGCCTGGCCTGCATCGCCGGCGGCATCATGGTGGTTTATGTCAACATGGGTAAGGACGCCGGCCTCGACCTCGCGCCCAAACTCATCACCGCCAGCCTGATGGCCGCTCCAGGAGCCCTCGTCATCGCCAAGATCGTGTTTCCCGAAACCGAGGAGAGCCAGACCATGGGAACGGTGAAACTCGAGGTGAAGAGCGAATACGGCAACGTCATTGACGCCATTTCCCACGGTGCGGGCGAGGGCTTCAAGATCGCCATGAACGTCATCGCCATGCTCATCGGCTTCATCGCCGTCATCGCCTGCCTCGACTGGCTCATCATCACCATCGGCCATCTCTTCAACCCCGACTTCGACCTCTCGCTCAACTGGATCTTCGGCAAACTGTTCTACCCCATGGCCTGGGCCATGGGCGTGCCCGAGGCCGACATCGGCAACGTCGCCACCCTCCTCGGCCAGAAGCTGACCATCAACGAGTTTTTCGCCTTCAACAACCTGACCAACAAGAGCGTCCCCATCGTGACCGAAAAAGGCCTGCTCATCCTCAGCATCGCCATCTGCGGCTTCGCCAACTTCAGCAGCGTGGGCATGCAGATCGGCGGCATCGGCGCGCTGGCCCCGGAACGCCGGGCCGACCTCGCCAAACTCGGCCTCAAGGCCCTGCTCTGCGGCACCCTCGCGTCCTATCTCTCGGCCACGATCGCGGGCATTGTGATCTGAGCGGTGCGAAGCACCTTGGAGTGCGGTTGCAACGCCACCGCTTTCCGGGGCCGCCGCAACGCTGCGGTCTTGGCATGACCTTCACGGGAAACACATGGAGTCCTCGGCCTGACTTGGTTTCTCCGACCTCCCACGGCCGGGAAGCGTCGCTTCCGCGGCAAAGCGGCAGCCTTGCGGCCGCACTCCAAAGCGCTGCGCGCGTTCGATGCCACCCTCACTTGCCCGGCGTCTTCGCCTCGGCTTTCAGCTTGAGATAAACAGCGGCGTAGCGTTCGCCGAGTTTGCGCTGGGACGGGGCGTCAAAGTGAAGTTTGTCACCCTTGTCATCAAGGCCTTCGGCCGTGGCCAAACCGCAGTTCGGCACCTGCTTGGCGATGGCGGGAAGGGCGTCGTTGAAGGGTTTGCTGGCGGGGCGGAAACGGCCGAGCTCGCCCATCACGACGGGAACCGCCGGAGCCTCCAGGTCCTTGCGCAGACGCCCGATCAGGGTTGAAAAACGTTCCCCGTAAGTCGCGATTTTGGCCGGGTCGGAGTCGGACTCGCCCTGATGCCAGAGGATGCCGGCCAGCTGGCCGCGTTTCATGGCCTCGCGGGCGCGCCGGAGGGTTTCCTGGTAGAACTGGCCGTCGGGTTTCCACTGGTCGAGACTGCTGCCGCCGACCGCGCAGGGGATGAGGCCGATGCGCAGGTCCTTGTCCGCCGCGACCAGGGTCCGCGCAAACTCCGAGCAGAGGCCGACACCCGCCACGTCCTTGTCAAAGTGAACCGGGTCCTTGGCGGGAACCCACTTCAAGTCTTTCGTCAGCATGAGGATGCGCGGGTTGGTCACCTGGTCCTTGGGCTCGACCTTGCCGCGTCCGGCCATGTTGGACTGGCCGATGAGGAGAAAGAGCTGGAGGCGTTCGGCGCTGTCGGCGGCCAGGCCGAGAAGCGGGGTGAGCAGAAGCAACAGCAGGGAGGTGAGTCGGGTGGGGGTCATGGGGGCAGAGTGGTTAACATCTTCGACGTGATGAAGTTCAAAATTCGCCGTGAGTGCGAAGCACCTTGGAGTGCGGTTGCAACGCCACCGCTTTCCGGGGCCGCCGCAACGCTGCGGCCCCAAACGTGAACTTCGGGGGAAACATCTGGAATCCTCCAGCTGCCCCGCCCTGATTTCAACTCGTTGATTTCTTCGGCCTCCCCCGGCCGGGAAGCGTTGCTTCCTCGGCAAAGCGGCAGCGTTGCGGCCGCACTCCACAGCGCTGCGCGCGTTCGCGGACAACTCCAGCCCATCACGCGGAACATGATGATTACTTGGCCGGGACTGTTCCGGGCGAAGGGGCGGCCGGCGCGGGCGGGTTGGGTTTGCCGAGCAGATAAAAACACACCGCCGCCAGGATGAGGAGAACGGCCTTGACGGCGGTGCCAGAGGCGGACTTGGAGGGGGCGGACATGAAGGGGTTCAGAAGAGGCTCAGTTGGGGGCTTTCCGGTATCTCGCCGGAGCCCTTGCCGCGGCGCAGGGCGAGGCGGAGGAGGTTGTGGGAGCTGTCGTCGGCCTCGAGTTTGGCGAGAATCACCTTGGCGCGCTCGACCACGCTGTCGGGCAGGCCGGCCAGGCGGGCCACGTGGATGCCGTAGCTGCGGTCGGCCGCGCCGCGGATGACCTGCCGCACGAAGATGATCTCGTCGTTCCATTCCTTGACCGCGACACAGTGGTTGCGGACACGCGGCAGGCGTTTTTCCAACTGCGTAAGCTCATGGTAGTGAGTGGCAAACAGCGTCCGCGCGCCGCTGGCCCCGGAGCCATGCAAATGCTCGACCACGGCCCAGGCGATGCTGAGGCCGTCGTAGGTGCTGGTGCCGCGGCCGATCTCGTCGAGGATGACGAGTGAGCGGGCGGTGGCGTGGTGGAGGATGTTGGCCGTCTCGTTCATCTCGACCATGAAGGTGGAGTTGCCCCGAGCCAGTTCGTCGCTGGCACCGACGCGGCTGAAGACGCGGTCCACCAGGCCGAGTTTAAGGCGTTTGGCGGGGACCCAGCAGCCCGTCTGCGCGAGGATGACGATGAGGGCGACCTGCCGGATGTAGGTGGACTTACCGGCCATGTTGGGACCGGTGATGAGGGCGATCTGTTCGTCGGAGGCAACCAGGGTGGTGTCGTTCGGGACGAACGAAGTGCTGCCGGCCAGGCCGTGGGCGTCCTTGCGAAGCCGTTGTTCCACAACAGGATGGCGACCCTCCTCGATGATGAGTTCGTCGCTGTCGTCCACCTCGGGGCGGCACCAGTGGTTGAGCCGGGCGAGGTTGGCCCAGCCGGCCAGCACATCAATTTCGGCCAGCACACGGGCGGCCTCGGCCAGCGGTGCGGCGTCGAGCAGGACGGTGGAAACGAGCTCCTGAAAGAGGGTCTGTTCGCGGGCCAAGGCGCGTTCGTCGGCGTGCAGGATTTCGGTCTCCTTCTTCTTCAGGTCCTCGGTGATGAACCGCTCGGCGTTCACCAGCGTCTGGCGGCGGATGTATTCGGGCGGGACGTTGTGAAGGTTGGATTTGGAGATCTCAATGGCGTAACCAAACGCGCCGCTGTATTTGATCTTGAGGTTCTTGATGCCGGTGCGGGCCTGTTCGGACCGCTCCAGTTCGGTCAGCCAGGCCTGGTTGCCGCGGGTCAGGCCGCGCAGACGGTCAAGCTCCTCGTCGTGGCCGTCGCCGATGTAGCCGCCATCCTCAAGTTTGCCAGGCAGTTCCTCGGCCAGGGCGCGGGTCAGGAGATCGGCCAGTTCGGGAAACTCCCGCAGACGCCCGCCCAGGTTCGAGACGGCGGGATGGTCGAAAGTGGTGAGGACGGAGCGCAGGTCGGGAATGACGCGGAGGGTGTCGCGCAGGCCGCCGAGTTCGCGCGGGTTGCGGAGACGGTTCTGGAGACGCCCGAGGATGCGAGGGATGTCGCGGACACCGCGCATGAGTTCGCGGAGTTCGCCAACCGCGCCGGGGGCCTCGAGAAACGCGCCGATGGTGGCGTGGCGCCCGCGCAGTTCCTCCAAGTCGAGCGAGGGAGCGGCCAGCCAGGTTTCGAGCAGACGCGCTCCCGCCGGGGTGGCGGTGCCGTCCACCGTTTCGATCAGCGTGCCGATGCGCGAGCCGGAGGAGGAGGTGAAGATTTCGAGATTCCGCAGCGTGGCCGGATCGAGCAGCAGCGCCTTGCTGGAGCGGTATTCGCGAAGAGTGCGAAGGTTGGCCGGACGAGCGCAGAGGGTCTCCGTGGCGTAGTGGATGAGGGCGCCAGCCGGACCAAGCGCGGGGTGGTCGGGCAGAATCCCGAAACCGTCGAGGCTGTGGACGTTGAGGGCCTTGGCCACGAGTTGTCCGCCGGACGACGGCTCGAAACGCCAAGGGTCGAGATCCGTGCGGGAACGGCCCTGGGCGAAGGCCTGCCAGCCGGGCAGGAAACCGGCGAGGATGGGCAGGGTCGCCCAGCGTTCGGTGGAACCGGCGGGAAGGAGCAACTCCTTGGGGTCCAAGGCAGTTAAGAGCGGCAGGAGGTTGGCTGGCGAGGTTTCGGTTGAGACCTGAAACTCACCGGTCGAAAGGTCGAGCCAGGCGGCGTGCAGGCCGCGTTTGTCGGCGTCGAGCGCGAGAAGAAAATGGTTCCGCGAAGCCTGGAGTTGGTTGTCCTCGATGGTCGTGCCCGGAGTGAGGATGCGGGTCAGTTGGCGACGGACGAGCTGGCCCGGCTTGGGTGTTTCCATCTGGTCGCAGATGGCAACCTTCACTCCCGCTCCCAAGGCACGAGCCAGGTAGGCGTCCACCGCGTGGTAAGGCACCCCCGCCATGGCCATGCCGCCGCGCTGGGTCAGGGTCACCCCAAGGATACGTGAGCCGAGTTCGGCGTCCTCCCCGAACATCTCATAAAAATCGCCCATCCGAAACATGAGCAGCGCGCCCACCGGGATGGCCTTTTTGACCTCCCAATACTGCTGCATCATGGGGGTGAGTTTGGGCGCGGGTTCCATGGGTGGTGACAGGTGAAAAAGGCGGGAAAAATTGGCTGAAAAATCAGGCTCCTGGCCTGACAGACTCGTGATCAATCTCAACCAAGGTGTTTGTTTCAAGAGCCAGTTCTATCTGGGCAAGATTACGTTCAAACAAGGCGCGCAACTCACGGGTCGAAAGATTTCCTGTCCGGACCAAAAGCAATTTCCAGGGCCTCCCGTGCAACAGGTGTGAGTAAAAGAAATCTGTGTCTTTTGAAATCACAACACGTTGCTGATCAATGGATACTTGATTGATGGCCCTATCCTTCGTCTCGTTTTTTGCCGGAAGATCAAGGGTGTGAATGGAGTCATGACCACAACCAGTCAGCCAAGTGGACAGACTGCGCGGTAAATGGGCATCCACCACAAACTTCATGCCAGTGCCAGGTGAACACTCTTGGCTGTAAGCATCTGTTTGGCGAACTCATGGCACGCCCGGATATCGTCCCGCACCAGATCAGGAAACTCGGCCAATAAATCCTCGGCAGAATCTCCCCCGGCGAGGTATTCCAAAACGGTTTCAACTGGGTAACGCAGACCGCGCACGCAGGGCTTCCCGTGACAGATTTCGGGATCTATGGTGATGCGGGCGAGTAGGTCATTGTTAACCATGGACTCTACGTTGTAACCTCTTCCCTCATTGGCAAGCGGGAGATTGAACGGTTCCCCGACCGCCCTCAGGGCTTGTAGGTCGCATCCAGGCGGCCGATGGCGATTTTGCGCTCCGCTCCCGATTGGAAGGCCGAGCCCGGAAGCGCGCTCCAGGCGTAGCCGCAGGGAACACCGTCCGGGCCGGTGTAGAAACGGAACACTCCCTGGCCAAGACCTCCGCGGAAAGTCTTGTCGGGGTTGCGGCGGGTGTCGGCCGGGCCGTGGCCGGAAGTGGTTTCATCAAGGATGGTGACGAGCCACTGCTCAGTTTCCGGCACGACCGGCTTGGTGGGCGCGACCTTCCTCGGGGCCTCGGCCACGATCATGACATGGCCGGTGCTGTCGCCGCCGGGCGGAAACTTGATCGCGATGACATCGCCGGGCCGGACCTCGGTGATCTTGCCCACCGCCATAAACCCCTTGCCGGCCATGATGCCGTCGTGGAACCGCCGCGCGGTGGGGCGGGTGGAGCCGAAGTTGCGCTTGAAGGACGCGGCGTCCCAGACGGGGTTGGTCCGGGTCAGCAAGGACATGAGGAGGCCGCTGCAATCGGTGTGGCAGACGGCCGGCGAACCCTCCGCGCCCCACCGCACCACGGGGGTCTTGTGGGTGTAGGTGGTGTTTCCCGGGGTGATCTGGGCCAGCAGTTCCCGCGCCCCGGCCAGAAGCGGGGGCACCGGTGCCACGGAGGGCGCAGCTTCCACTGGTGAGACCGGCGGGACGGCGGGTTCGACGGTCGCCACTGTTTCCGCGCCCCACATCCAAGAGGTGGCGGAGAGCAGCAACAGGGCAACGAGGGGGCGAGTCATGTCTCGTTTTCAGACACGCCGCCGGGCAAATTGAGCCATGCGATCCAAACACACACACAGACCTCCATCCTGAGAACAGGCGCGCCTTGAAACAACGACACCCAAAGGCATGCGAATCTTCTGATCTTCTGTTCCAAACAAGAATCTCCGAACTCCAGCCGTTCTCCATTTTAAACAGAAGATTGGAAGCGTCGTTGTTGAGTTCCGTGTTACGGCCTTTGCGTTCGCCACAAAACGCAGTGGCGCACTTTTCTGCCACCGCACTCCATAAACTGCCACCGGGGGGAAAACCGGCCGCAGCGTGTTGACCCGGGGACGTGGTTTGGGCTTGGCGGGGTCCGGCACGGGCCATGCTGTCAGGGACCATGCCCATCCATCCCAGCCAACGGTTGCTCAACCACCGCCGCACCAAGATCGTCGCCACCCTCGGGCCGTCCAGCACCAGCGCCGCGGTCATCGGCAGACTGATCGAGGCCGGTGTGAACGTCTTCCGGTTGAACTTCTCCCACGGCACGCAGGAAGGCCACCGTGAGGTTTACCAGACCGTCCGGGCCGAGGCCGAGCGTTTGAAAAAAGGCGTGGCCATCCTGGCCGACCTCTGCGGCCCCAAGATCCGCGTGGGCATGTTTGCCGGCGGCTCCGTCATGCTGGTCAAGGGCGAGGAGGTCACGGTCACCACCCGGCAGGTCGAGGGCGGCCCGGGCCTCATCCCCTCGCAATACGAGCCCCTGGCCCGCGATGTCCGCCCGGGGCAGAAAATCCTCCTCGATGACGGCAATCTTTCCCTCGAGGTTGTGTCCGTCGCCGGCACCGAGGTGAGCTGCCTCGTGATTGATGGCGGCCTGCTCAAAAACAAGAAGGGCATGAACATGCCCCGGGCCAAACTTTCCGTCAAAGCCCTGACGGAGAAGGACATCTCGGACGCCCGTTTCGCCCTCGGCCTGGGCGTGGACTTCCTCGCCCTCAGCTTTGTGCGCCAGGCCAACGACATCCTGGAGCTCCGCGAGATCATCCACGAGGAGAAGTCCTCCTGCGCCATCATCGCGAAAATCGAGATGCCCGAGGCCCTGGGAAACATTGAGAAAATCCTCGGGGTGGCCGATGGCATCATGGTGGCCCGGGGCGACCTCGGGGTGGAGCTTCCCCTGGAACAGCTCCCGCCCATCCAGGACCAGCTTGTCAACATGGCGCGCCGTTTCCAAAAGCCCGTCATCGTGGCCACGCAGATGCTCGAAAGCATGATCGAAAACGCCCGGCCCACCCGCGCCGAAGTCACCGACATCTCCACGGCGGTGCGCTCCGGGGCCGACGCCGTCATGCTCTCGGCCGAAACCGCCGCCGGCAAACACCCGGTCGAAACGGTCCTGATGATGGACGCCGTCCTGCGCGAGACCGAGGCCTGGCTTTACGAGCGCGACCAATTCCGCCGCCTTACCCCGCTGGACCTGCGCCTGAACGACAAAAACATCGAGTTCGCGGTCGGCCAGGCCACGGCCGTGCTGGCCCGGGACCTCTCGGTGCGCGGCATCATCGTCTCGACCAAAAGCGGCCACTCCGCCGCCGTGGTGAGCTCCTTCCGGCCGCCCTCCCCCATCGTGGTCATCACGCCGGACGAGCGCGTCAGCCGCTTCATCATGCTCCTCTGGGGCGCCTACCCGCTGACGAAGCCGAACGAGGACTACGAGAACATGCGGGAGACGGCCCAGCGCATCGCGGTCGAGGCCGATCTGGTGCGGGAAAACGGCACCGTGCTCGTGCTGCGGGGCTTCAACCCCAACCCGGCCAAAAACATGCCCGGCCTGATCGTGGTCCCGGTGCAACGGTAAGCTGGGACACGGAGTTTTCTGCTTCCCACCCCGGGCCAAGGGAACCTGCCAGCCATACCGTCGGCCGCGTATCACGTTTTAACAGATCCGCGGCCACGTTTTCTCAGCCCGGAATCGGCCTTGTCTTCATGCAGACCTCGATTCCCGCCGCCAGGAATCGGCCTTGTCGTCCGGTAAACCCCGTTTCCGGCCCCCGAAATCGGTCTTGTCTTCATGCAGACCTCGATTCCCGCCGCCAGGAATCAGCCTTGTCGTTCGGGAAACCCCGGTTCCGGACGGAAAACACACCGATCTCGGACGGCTCAAACCTGCCGGCCCTCACTTAGCAAGGCAACCGCCTGACAGCATTGTCAGGGGAAACCAGCCTCTCGGCGTTGGCCAAACCGAAACCGGAACCGATGCTGACGGTTCCCTCACAGGAACTTCACCGCATCGGACCACCGACCATGAGCTCCCCCTCGCACCGCTGCCACACCTTCGTTTCCCGGTCATGAAACTAAGAAGGATCGGATCACGGGTCTTCCCCCACAACAACCCGCGCTGCGTGTGCCCGCCCGGTCCCGTTCCGCGCGGACCGGGAAAACCCATCATGGTGAGTTCCCTGATGCGGAGCGGAACGCACCTGCTGATTGACCTGATCCTCAACAACTTTCCCAGCCACCGGAATTCCCCCCTCTATGTGGACCTGGACCAATACCTGGCGGCCGGCCGGCCCGTGGCCGACCTGATGGAATGCGGGGACTGCCTGATCAAGACCCACCATCCCCAAAGCCAGATGAACGACGCGGTGGTGGCGGCCCTGGCCCGCCGCTGCCATATCATCCATCCCGTCCGGAGCCTCTCCGAGGTGCGCCGCTCGCTG
>JANOBW010000006.1:0-17131 GCA_031411855.1 Opitutia bacterium | reverse complement strand
CCCGGGCCAGGGAAGGCAGGCCGCCCCATCCTGTTTGCTTAACCGATCACCCGCGCGCACGTAGGACCGGGTTGCCTCCGTCATCTCGCCAAAACGGGCCGGCCTGACTCTTCCACCCTTTTATTCAGACAACGGACCACCCCGACCGATGGATTGAGACCGACGACAACAGGACCCAAACCCCCGCTCAACTCTGGCTGACCAGATCATTCTGGTGGGCGTAATTGACGAGTTGGGCCACGTTTCTGACCCCCACTTTGCGCATCATGTTGGCCCGGTGGTTGTGGACGGTCTTCACGCTGAGATCGAGACGGCGGCCAATCTCGGGAGACTTCATCCCGGAGGCCACCATGGAAAGGATTTCCACCTCACGGCAGGTCAGGGACCGTGAGTTGTCAGGGCTTTCGTTGGACCAGACCCTCTCCAAATCCGAGCACAGATAAAAACCCTTGTTGGCCAAAACATCCAGCGAATGGTTGAGCGCGGCCGGACCGCTGGCTTTGGAAAAAAGCCCCGAGACTCGCACCCGCCGCAAGAGACGAACCAAAGCCTCGCTGAACATTTTTGCCATGACCATGCAGCGGCATTCCGACCAACGGCCCATGAACTCCTGCACAAACACAATCCCAAGACCTTCCGAAGAATTGAAGTCAATCAGCACATGCAGCGGAGGGCGCTCCCCCGGGGTGATGGCACCATCAACTGAGACGTGAACCCTCCAGCGCCCGGTTTGCTCAAGATGCAGGATCAAAAGATCACGCAACAGCGGGTCGCGGCTGATTAAAAGAATGTCTAAACTGGCAGGAATCATGGTGAACGAAGAAAACAAGGGTTCATTGTCTGGTTAACCTGACATACAGGGGTTATTACAAGTCAATCCAAAGCTATCCAAAAATAGTAAAAAAAATAAATCACATCTCTTAAAGTTATTTAGCACAGATTCTTACGCGCCTTTTTGCTTTAAATAAATAGTTTAAACGCTTCTTTCTAAAGAAAATGGTTAAATTAACAAAGCATTTTAATTCTTAATTACAGAAAAAACCGCAGGAAATACCACAAAAACAAAACAAACATCATGACACACCACCTCTAAGTTAACCCTATAAATGATCATGGAATTATCTTTAATTAATTATTAAGTAGAGATTACCCCTAAAAAAGGGGAAAGTCTTTAGCAGATAAATTAGTGGTAAATTTCAAATGATTGACATTATGTTTTCACCCCAAAATCCACCCAAAAAAAAGGGGCAAATCTCTCCTTGAAACCGACTCCGGAATGGCCCCTTCGGTTCTGCCGCTTCTGCCGGGCGGTGGTGATGCTTGGATGACCCCGGGCTCCTCCCAGTCCCTCGGTTACCTTCCCACGCCCCCAGCACCCCGGAGGCGGTGACAGAAGGGGTGGCAGCGAAAGTTCAAAAGCCAAGGCGGAATGCCTGGGGTTGGATCCATTTTAACACCAAGCCCTGAAGGGGCGTGACCACCAACCGAAACCTCTCTTTCAACATCTTGTATCGCCCTTGCAGGACTTGGGTGAGGTTGTTTCTTTTTTCCCAGTGGGCTGCCCCGAGCTGTCGTATTCCGCCCCTTTGGGGCTCAAAAGCACCAGAGGCCAATGCCCGGATTGGCCGAAATATCTGTTTAAACGGTATGGTAGCCTAAGTTGTGTCAAAGAAACGCCACCACAACAGTTCCAAAATCACCACGAACCTCTGGGCCTCTGTGGTTAATGTTACCTTGGCTGTCTTGAATCGCCTCAGAGAACAGGATGGGGCCGGCCGCCTATCATCCCTGCTTCACCTTATTGGTTATCAACGATGAGCACCCGGCCATGTGGGCGTTGGCGGAGCCAAAAAAGGCCGGGGAAGTCACTTTGCCTCCCGCCCGGCCTCGGCGTTTTGTTTTTCCTGAATCTTGGCCCTTTGGGCGCTCCGGGCCTCCTTCAGCCGCTCCGGCCACGCAAAAGACGGGGCCTGGGTGGGATCATACCCCTCGAGATGGCCATGGAGACGGGTTTTGGGATACGTGTAAACGAGTTCCGTGTCACGGAAAACCTCCTGGCACAGGGCGGCCAGCCCGGGATCATATTCCTTCAGTTGGACGCGGGTATGCACATGATTGTGGTCGTGGTCCGGCGGGCGGTTGTTGTCGAACCAGGACTGGACCCCCTCGGCGAAGTATTCGGCATGGTTGGTGGCGGCATACTTTCCTTTCCAGAGACCCTGAGCCATGGCGGCCTCGTAGGCCGCGCGCAAACGGCCATCAAACGTGGGATCAAGCCGGTTCACGCCCCGGAGATGGACCGCATGCGCAAACTCATGGATGAGAATGCATTCCGTGGAGTAGGGATCGCCCGGATAGCCCAGCAGGTTCTCCTCCGCGGCGGAACAGCAGGGATCGGTCTCGGAACCGCCGGTGCCCCTGGCCCGCGCGTCCCAGAAATCCTTGGGACGGAAGGAGGCGAAGTCCGGCAGGTCCGTCGTGAACTCGTTGTGGGCCAGCAGACACATCCGCGTTCCCCCTTCGATCAGGGCCGAGCGGATATCGGGACGTTTGACCAGCATGAGGTTCACCAGATAGGCGGCCTCCTTGAGGGCGTAGTCATTGACCCTTTCCGAAGCCACGATGGGAAAACCTTTGGCACTGATGAACTTGTGGTAAAACGGGTCGAGTTTCAGGGAGGCCGGGGGCGCCGTCACCACATAGGTTTCCGCCGGGGCGGGCACGCTGTTCCAGACCTTTTCCAGCACGGAGAAGATCACGGGATCGTGCTCCTTCAGTTCCTTGCGGTCAAAGGGGTAGAAGTCGTTCCGGGCGAAAAAAGCCTCCGTCGCCTCGGCAAAATACTCCTTCTCGTTGGTCAGGGCGTAATGCCGCGCCGTGACGGTGGGTTTGCCGTCGCCGTTCCACCGCTGGACCTTTTCATAAGTCCCGCTTTCCTTGGCGCGCCGGTAGGCCTCCAGGATGTCGGGCTGGCCAAAACCAAGGACCCGGTCGTGAAAGGAATGGGCCAGCTCATGCAGGGCAAAGTTGGGCATCCGCCTCGTCTCCTGCTCGAAAATGGCGATGTTGGTGAACTCAACTCCCTTGGCCATGAGCGGGTTGCGTCTTTGGGACCGGAGCCATTCGGCGCCGGGATGATACTCCGCCTTCTGCCCCGCGCCGGGATGGGGCGGGGAAAACCAGAGGGTGACCTCCCGCAGTTTTGCCACCGCTCCGGCCGGAACGACCCGCACGATCTCGGCCAGCTGCCGCCCAAGCAGGCCCAGGGCCTTTTCCACCGCGGCGGGATCCTTTTCCATCAGCTCGGGGTGGACCCGGACCGTCCACCCCTCCACCTGGCGGACCACCTCGGGGGTGGCGGTCGCGGACCGGACAGGCTCAACCCCGATTCCCCCCTCCGCGGACTCGGCGGCGGCGGTGGCTAGGAAACAGAGGGTTACCAGAAAGGGGGAGGCGGGGAGGAAACGCGGCATGGGAGAGAAAGATAACCGCCTGGGCCGGTTGTTCCCTGCCCACCACCAACTCCGCCCTCCCAAACAGGGGAGGACGTTTGACACCCGGCCCAACCTCATTGCATTCTTGCCCATGATCAACCTGACCGAAAACGCCGCCCGCCAGATCCAACTGCTCCGCGAACAGCATGGGGCCGACGGGCGCAGGCTCCGCATCTTTGTCGAGGCCGGAGGATGCTCGGGTTTTGAATACGGCATGACCTTCGCCGAACCGAAGCCCGACGATGTGACCCTCACCAGCCAGGACGTGGAGTTCAACGTGGACGCCTCCAGCCTGGCCTACCTCGAAGGGGTCACGATCCACTTCGACGACGGCCTTCATGGCAAGGGTTTCGAATTCCGTAACCCCAACGCCAGCTCCACCTGCGGCTGCGGACGTTCCTTCAGTTGACCCGCCCCCCCCGGTCAGCCTTCGAACTGGCGCAGGCGGTCCGGCCACTCGGCCTCGGCCAGGGAACGGATCAGGTCATCCGGCCCGGCGGCGGCCAGCTCCTCAGCGGTGTCCGCGCCCGTGGCCACCGCAATGACCCTGGCCCCGATGGACCGCGCGCAACGGATGTCCCGGGTCGTGTCGCCCACGATCACGATTCGCTCGCCGGAAAGTTCTGAGCCCAGACGCTCGCGGGCCAGCTTCAGACCATGGCGGGCGAGGTCGTCGCGTTCCTCATGCCCGTCGCAAAACGCCCCCCACGTGAAATGGTGGGCCAGGCCGAAATGGCCGACCTTCAGATAGGCCGTCGGGCGGACGTTCCCGGTCAGCAAAGACTGGTGCCACCGCCCGGCCGCCGCCACCGCGGCCAAGGCCTCGGCCGCCCCCGCGAGCAGGAGGGGGGTGGTGTCGGCCATCTCGGCGGGAAACACCTGCACATACCTGTCCAGCAGGAGTTTGCGATTCTCCGGCGAGGCCTCGAGCCCGTTTTCCCGCAGCACCGCCCCGGCCAGCCAGTGGTCGGTCCGCCCGCCAAACGAGATGGCGTCTATGTCGGGCACGCGGCCCCAGACCTCGGAAAAGGCGCGCCGCAGCGAACGCCGGCCGGCTCCGTCGGAGCGGACCAGGGTCCCGTCAATGTCCCAGAAAACCAATCGCATAAGAAAAACAGTTGAGCGGACGAATCCCCCCGAATCACGCCCAAATAACAATCCCTTCCCCACATTCGTCCTTTGCCTTCCCACCGCCATTTCTGAAATCTGAAATTTGAAATCTGAAATCCCTCTCCCATGCCCTCCCCCCTGGCCGCCCGCGACCTGCTCCTCATTGAGGACGAACCCCTTTTGCGCAAACGCCTCGCCGCCTTCCTGGAACGGGCCGGCGCCTCCGTCACCGCCGTGGGAAACCTGGCCGACGCCCGCCGGGCCCTGGCCGGAATGCCCTTCGATCTCGCCCTCAGCGATGTCAACCTGCCCGACGGCAACGCCCTCGATCTCCTCCGGGAAAAGGCCTACAGTGAAAACACCCTCGTCGTGGTCATGACGGCCGAGGGCGGCGTTCCCCTCGCGGTCGAGGCCCTCCGCCTCGGGGCCGCCGACTTCCTGGCCAAACCCTTTGACACCGAGGAGCTTCCCCTCGTTTTCGCCCGCGCCCTCCGCAGCGGGCGCGAATCCCGCATCAAGCAGCACGACCGCATCCGCCGGTCGCCCTCCCCTTCCCCACCGGTTCCCCAGGCTGCCTCCGCCGTGGAGGACGGCTTCTATTTCGGAAACTCCCTCGGCGAGCTCCGCGCCCAGTTGGAACGGGTGCTCGAGACCGACCGCCGGCTCGGCGAAAACCTCCCTCCCGTCCTCATCGAAGGCCCCACCGGCACCGGCAAAACCTCCCTCGCCCGCTGGCTCCACCGGCGCGGGCCGCTCGCGGAAAAGGAGATCGTCGAGGTCAACTGCGCCGCCATCCCGGAAAACCTCGTCGAAAGCGAGCTCTTCGGGCACGAACGCGGGGCCTTCACCGATGCCAAGGCCGCGCGGATGGGCCTCTTTGAGGCCGCCTCCGGCGGCACCCTCTTCCTCGACGAAATCGCCAGCCTGCCCTCCGCCACCCAGGCCAAGCTACTGAAAGTATTGGAAGACAAAAGGATACGTCGCGTGGGCGGAACCAGGGACCTGCCGGTGGACGCCCGCATCATCGCGGCCTCGAATGTCCCGCTCCGCCAGCTCGTGGCCGAGAAATCCTTCCGCGAGGACCTCTACCACCGGCTCAACCTCCTCCATCTCGACATCCCGCCTCTGCGCCAGCGCGGCGAGGACATCGTCGCCCTCGCCCGCCACCTTCTGGCCGGCCTGGCCATCCGCTATCGCCTCCCCAAGGCCTCCCTCTCGCCCCTGGGCGAACGTCAGATCCGGTCCCATCCGTGGCCGGGCAACGTCCGCGAACTCTCCCATGAGCTCGAACGGGCCCTCATCATGCAGGGCGCCGCTCCCCTTGAATTCAGACATCTGGCCGCCACCACCGGCGACGGGCCGGCAAACGCAACGGCCGCGGCCGACGATCCCCCGGACTGGCTCACCCCGGCCTTCCGCTTTCCGGACGACGGTTCGTTCAGCTTCGAGGAGGCTTGCAACCGTCTGGTCCGCAACGCCTTGGAGCAGGCCGACGGCAACGTTTCCGCCGCCGCGCGCCTCCTGGGCACCTCCCGCGACACCGTCCGCTACCGGCTCCAGCAAAAGGCACCCGGTAGCAAGGCCGACTGAGCTTTTTCCCGATTTTTGCCGAAGCCTGTAACCGGGGGGCCGCCGCACGCCTTAACTTGGCACTTAATCCCACGCACCTCATGAAACTCGCCGCCCTCACCCTTGTCGCCGCCGCCCGACTCGCCCTCAACGCCGCCGCCCTCAACCCCGCCGATGTCAGCGCCTCCGCCGGATGGATCGTCCACCATGACCAGGAATCCTTTGTGGGCGGCAGGCTCCTGGCCGAATTGAAAAAATCGGATCTCGTTCCCGATCAGCAGGAAAAGCTCGCCAGCATGAAGGAGCACTTCGGCTTCAATCCCGAGACCGATCTCACCGGCGTCACCCTCTACGGTTCGGGCGAGGCCGATCACGGAGTCCTCATCCTGCGGGGAAAGTTTGATGTCGCCAAACTGCGTTCCGCCGCCGTCCTGGCCCAGGATTTCAAAAGCGTAAAGCAGGGTGACCGCGAAATCTGGAGTTTCACCGCGGACAAGGGCAAAACCATCAGCGCGGTGGCCACCCCCACCCTTTTGATCGGGTCCTCTTACCCCGAGGATCTGGCCGCCAGCCTGCTGGTCCTCGACAAAAAATCCCCCTCGCTCGCCACCCCTCCGCCTTCGGCCAAACAGCCCGGCCTCTTTGCCTGGGTCAACTTTACGGCTTCCGGAGTCAAAAGGCCCGACTTCCTCGCCTTCCGCAACGCCCGGGAACTCACCGTCCATCTCCGCGAGGAAGGCGACAGCATTTTGGTCTCCGCCCAACTCGACACCGGCAACGCCGAAGGGGCCAAAAACATGGCGATGTTCAGCCAGGGACTGCTCGGCATGGCTGCCTCCGACACCGGCAACCCCCTGATCGCCGAGATCAGGAAGACCAAAATCCAGGCCGTGGGGGAAAACATCACCTTGGAATCCGCCATCACCATCGAGCATCTCAAAGAACTGGCCCTCCAGTCCAAAAAGGAGGGTAAACTCAAAGTTGGGGCCGACGTGAACATCGAGGTGAAATCCAAAGAAGAGGGCAAATGACCGGGTCGGGTGCTAAAACATAAGGACTTGCCGCGTTCACCCTCCCCCACTAAAACACTCCTCAGCAACCACTTCAACGTTCGGCGTTCAAAGTTCGACGTTCGACGTTCAAAACCGCCTCCATGTATCCCACCCTGGCAGACCCCGACTCCGACGAGTCGGTCGCCCTCCGCGCCGCCTCCGGTTCGCATCCGGATTTCGCCGTGCTGGTCAAACGGTTCCAAGGCCCGCTTTTCCGTTTCATCCTCAGCCGTGTCCGCCGGGCCGAGGAAGCGGAGGACATTGCCCAGCAATGTTTTGTGCAGGCCTGGAAACACCTGCCCCGCTGGCGTCCGGAGGCGAGGTTTTCCACCTGGCTCTACACCATCGCGCACCGCGCCGCCCTTAACCAACTCCGCCGCGCCGTCCCCCTTCCCCTCGAGGAGGCTCCGGAACCCAGCACGAACCACCACGCCGGCAACGACTGCGAACGGGCCGACAACTCCTCCCAGATCTGGGACCTGGCCCGCTCCGAACTTCCCGCCAACCAGCACGAGGCCCTCTGGCTCTTTTACGGAGAGGACCTCAGTGTAGAGGAAATCGCCGCCCTGACCGGCACCGGCAAATCCCTCGTCAAAATCCGCCTCTTCCGGGCCCGCATCAAACTCAAGTCCCTCATCGCCCGGCTTGACCGCCGCACCGCCACCTCGGCCCTCCTCCGCTTCACCACCCCCTCACGCCCATGAACTCCCGCCCCAATCCCATCGCCGCCTTCCTGCGTGAATCCCGTCCCACCCGGCCTCAGATGCCATCCGCCGACTTCGCCTCCCGCGTCATGGCCGAAGTGGTGCGCACCCCACGCCTTTCTTCCGCGGACTCCGCCTTTCACCCCTCGTGGTGGCTCACCGCCACGGCCGCCGCCGCCATGCTCGTCCTGGCCGGCGGCCTCCTCCGCAAACCCGCCCCATCCAACGCACTCGCCCTGGCGGAAGTCAGGGAGGTTTTGACGTGGACACCGTCCGCCACCCTGGCCGATTTCGACCCGGCCGCTCGTGAACTGGAATCCCTCCGCCGTGATGGCGAAAAGGCCCTGGACTTCGTGAAACAGCAGACGGACTGGATCGTAGCCACCTGGTGATTTGCAAAACCGCCATAGAAGCGGTGCTACATCAAGGTTCTGAAAACCGATCTCCCTCTGATACCAAATCGCGTTCAAACGTATAAAAACGGGTCTCGTAAAGGAGGAGGGCCACCCTCGGCCCTCGTGGTTCGCCGGTCAACGCAAGCGGGACGAGGGCGTCCCGCCTCCTCGGGGCACAGCGTGATTGTTATAGGTTTGAACGCGAATTGGTATGACACTCGCCTCCTGCTTCCCGTTCTGCCCATCAACCACCTGCCGCAGTCTCCTTGCCAAACAGCTTGTCGTGGACGCGGTGGCGCTCCCGGTCTATCTGCTCCGGCGTGGCCCCCAGCGCTCCCAGAAGACATTCCGTCATGGCCAGCGCCACTTCGCCCTCGCCGGAGAACACCGCGTCGGCACCGGCCTGGCGCAGCTCATCCAGCTCGCGCACATAGGCGGTGCGCGCCAGCACTCGCACCTTCGGGTTCAACTGCCGCGTTTGCCGGATGATTTCATGGCCGTCCTTGATGCTTGAGGAGCTCAGCACCAGGGCACGGGCCGTGCCGACTCCCGCCTGTTTCAGCGTGTCCAGGTGGGAGGCGTCGCCATAGATCGCCGACACTCCCTCGGCCGCCAGCCGCCGCACCGTTTCAATGTTGAGCTCCACGATGGTGGGCTCGATGCCGTTTTCCCGCAGCAAGCGGACCACCGTCTGGCCGACGGGACCGTATCCGACCACGATGGCGCGGTGCCGGAAGGCGGGGCCTGCTTTGCCAGCCTCACCCTTCACCTCGCCCAGCACGCGGCGCTCGGTCCAGGCCACGAATCCCGGGGCCAACCGCCGCAACAGTTTTTCCACCCCGGGAAGGAGGCGATAGGCGGGCGGATTGATCGTGATCGAAATAATTGCGGCGGCCACCAGGATGTTGGCCGCGTGGTCTGGGAGAATTTTCAACTCCCGTCCCATCGTCGCCAGGATGAAGGAAAACTCGCCGATCTGCGCGAGGACGACAGAGACGGCGAGCGCGACCCGCAGCGGATAACGCATGTGAAGGACGATCACCATCGCGGCCAGGGGTTTGCCGATCAGAATCACCGCCAGGGTCGCCAGGATGAGCCCCGGGGAGTCGGAAAAGCTCCGCCAGTCGAACAGCATTCCCACCGAGACAAAAAAGAGCACCGCAAAGGCATCCCGCATCGGCAAGGCCTCCGTGGCCGCGCGCACGCTGAACTCGGAGCGCGCCACCACCATGCCGGCCAGAAAAGCCCCCAGGGCCATGGAAACTCCAAAGAGCAGGGCCGAGCCCACCGCGAGGCCAAGGGCGATGGCCAGCACCGCCAGGGTGAAAAGTTCGCGGGAACCGGTTTTGGCGATGCCGGTGAGCAGCCGTGGAATGGCCCAGCCTCCCACCACAAACGTGAAAGCCACCAACGACAGAATCTTCACCGCCGTCCACGCGATCTCCGTCAAAAGCCCGGGACCATCGCCACCACCGGGGCCAAAGATTGCCGGCAGCAAAACCAGCACGAAAACGGTGAACAGATCCTCCATCACCAGCCAGCCGACCGAGATGTGTCCGGTCGCGGTGTGAAGGTCGCCGTTGTCCGAAAGCACGCGCGTCAGCACGACGGTGCTCGCGACCGAGATCGCCAGCCCAAAGACGATGCCGGCCGGCCAGGACCAGCCGAACGCGTGCATCACGACAGCGGCAAGCACCGTGGTGGCAAGGCTTTGCAGAATCGCGCCCGGGATCGCGATGCGTTTCACCGCCAGCAGCTCCTTGAAGTGAAACTGCAGGCCCACGCCAAACATCAGCAGGATCACCCCGATCTCCGCGATCTGCTCGGCCATGGTCGCGCTGGCCACGAATCCCGGCGTGTGCGGCCCCACCACGATGCCGGCCAGCAGATAACCGACGATCGGGGAGAGCCCTATCCGTTGCGTCACATAGCCAAGGAAAAGGGCGGCGGTAAAACCACCGGTCAGCGTCAGAATCAGGTCGGTGTTGTGCATCTATGACTCCGCGTTCATCTCAATTCGACCTAGGCGCGCAAGAAGAGTTTTGGTCATAAAGAAACCAACCGGCCAGCCGGAGCTCCCCTATCCAAAATCGCCGCCGAATCCTTTGGGGCTTGGATGGCAGCGCCCGGTGGCTTTCCCTGTCCCTCCCCGTGAAACTCAACCGCTCCCAAGAACGACTCCTCGCCTCCATGCGCGGCATTCCCGTGGAGCAATCGCCTGCCTTCTACGATTGGCACGGCAAACCCTTCAACTACCGCAACCTCCGGGAGCAGAAGATGAGCGGCGGCAAAAGCCCGATCCGCTGCGACTCCCTCATCGAGGTCATCGTCGCCAACCACCGCCTCCTCGACGCCCGCCCGGAGGACATGCTCATGGCCCACTGGCAGGATGTCATCGGCGACGCCCACGCCTCCCAGTGCCGCCCCATGAAGATCAGCCGCAACGTGCTCCATGTGGCCGCCGCCAACGCCATGGTCCGCAGTGAGTTAAGTTTCAAACGCAAGGGGATCATGGACCGCCTCCGCCAGCTCCCCGGCTTTTCCGGCATCACCGAGATCCGCTTCTCCTACGGTTGACCAACCCCGGGGAGGTCCGTCCGGGTTCCGTTATGAGCCCTTCAGTCCCGCCTGCTGGCGGAATCGGTTGCGACTGTGAAGTTGAAGGCAAGACTGCGCGCTTCTCCGAAGTCTCCGCCCCCCAACCAAACCACGCCATGTCCGCCCTTCCCATCCTCGCCTTCTTCTTCGGCCACTGGTTCCTCAGCGCCTTCTGCCAGAGCTTCTTCCTGCACCGCTACTGTTCCCACACCCAGTTCACGATGAGCAGGTTCTGGGAAAGGTTCTTCCACCTCTTCACCCTCTGTTCCCAAGGTTCCTCCTACCTCAATCCCCGGGCTTACGCCGTGCTTCACCGCGAGCACCACGCCCACAGCGATACCGAGGAGGACCCGCACTCCCCCCACTTTTTCCGCGAGGTTTTCTCGATGATGTGGCACACCCGCCGCGTTTATTTCGATCTCAAGGACGGCCGCCGTGAGGTTCCCGCCGGTCTGGCCGGAAAACTCCCCCGCTGGGACGCCGTCGAGGCCATCGGAGGCTCCTGGATTTTCTCCCTCGCCTGCATGGCCGGCTACACCGCCTTCTATGTGGCCTTCGCCCCGTCCGCCTGGTGGTATCTCCTTCTCCCCGTGCATTTTCTGATGGGACCCGTCCACGGGGCCTTCGTCAACTGGTGCGGCCACAAATACGGCTACCGCAACTTCCACCTCGACGACCATTCCCACAACACCTTCCCGGTGGATGTCCTCTTTATGGGTGAGTGTTTCCAAAACAACCACCACCGCTACCCCAACCGGTCCAACTTCGCCGTCAAAAGTTTCGAGTTCGACATACTTTATCCCGTCATCAGGGGCCTCGACCGGGTGGGAATCATCCGGCTGAAACTGGAATCCGCCTGAACCTGCGGGCAACCGCGGAAGGACACCACCGCCGGATCACTTCTTCGTCTCGGACTTCGCCGCCTCGGCCCGCATCTGAGCCACGCTCTTTTTCACCACATCCAAAGACAACGCATAGGTGGTGACCCGGTTGACCCGCGCGATGTTGATTCCGACCAAGTGACCGTCCAAATCCCAGACCGGGCCGCCCATCGCCTGGGGATCAAGGGGCATGTCATGCTGGATGACCCGTTCAAACCCACTGACTCGCCCCGAGATTTCTCCCGGCATGAAAGTCTCAACGTCATCCGCCTCAAATAGTTTGGAAGCCGCGCTTAGCTTCACATTCAGTTCCAGCTCATCCTCTTCCCGGCGGATCCTGACCGTGATGGTTTCACCCTCAAAATGGCGGTCCACCAGTTTGGTCACATCCTGGGGAAACTCCACCGGTTCCCCATTCACAGCCAGCATGATGTCTCCCGCCTTGACCCCGACGGCCGCCGCGCCGCCCTGGGGCAGCACCTCGCGGATTCTGACTCCACCCTCCTTGACACCCTTGCCCACAATGACCCCCATCTTGCCGGTCGGCTTTTTGATCTCACGCGCCAGCGCGGAGACCACGCCGATGCGGAACAGGGTGCGGTCGTGCCCCAGGGCGTAAAGCATGGTGCCCATCGGAAGCTCGGGAATCTCCCCCTCCAAAGAAACCGAAGGCAAACCCTCCGCCTCGACCTTGACCAAGGCCAGATCATTGACGGCATCTCGGGCCACAATCCGCGCGGGAACACGGTTCATGTTGCCCAGCACCGCCTTCAGACCGGAGATTTCCTCCACATCGCTCAACTTGGCCAGCACCAGGCCGGAGGGATCCACCACGGTGCCCAGCGCCCGGTTGGCGTTGCCGTCGTGGAAACGCACCGTGACCGAGCGGGCGGACTCAAATCGCTCCCGCAGTGCCTTGGCCGGCTGCCCGCCGTTCGTGCGCAGTTTGGCGGCCAGTTCC
Organism: Opitutia bacterium; assembly: GCA_031411855.1. Classification (GTDB taxonomy): domain Bacteria; phylum Verrucomicrobiota; class Verrucomicrobiia; order Opitutales; family JANOBW01; genus JANOBW01. The sequence goes on along the minus strand of JANOBW010000006.1, from coordinate 4,367 downwards.
TCAATCGGAGTTTCCTGGGCAAAAACAACCGCAGGGCACCCCAGAAGGAGGAGCGCGTAAAGGCAGAGCTGAAGCGGGCGTTTCATCGTGTGTTTACTTAGGGTTCGGACCACGGGAGCCCAGGGTGGTTTTCAATTCCAAAATCTTTTCCAAACGCCGCACCTTCAGGGTGATGTCCTCCCCGGGAGCGTGGGAACGGACCGCCAGGGAAAACGACTCCTGATCGGTCACCACCTCGCCGCCGATGGCGAGGACGATGTCACCCAGGCGGAGGCCCGCTTTCCCAGCAGGCCCCTCTCCATCAAACTCCACCACCGAGACCCCGTCGGGACGTTCCGCCGTCCTGACCCCGAGAAATCCCTGGGACACACTCCCCGTCGCCGGGATCACCTCCTTGCCGACAAAGCGATCCCAATTCCTCACAAACGCCTTGATATCAACGTGATAGTTATTGTCCAAGCGGTCGCTTCGAATGGAGCTGTGGATCGCGATGACACGGCCGTCCAGGGAGAACAGGGGCCCGCCGGAATCACCAGGAAGCAGGTCGCAGTCACTCCTCACCGTGGCCCCCGCCAAGCTGATGACCCGGCCGATCCGCAGGACCACTCCGCGGGACTCGTCCAGGCCGCCGGGGTGGCCCAGCGCGAAACACCATTCCCCCGCCTGCGAGGAACGGCTTTTTTCCACCGGCGCAAAGGCATAGGTGCCCTTCTCCAGAAGACGCACCATCCCGGCGTCCGAAATTTCCGACATGCCCAAAGACTCGGCCTTCACCTTGCGTCCATCCGCCAGGATCACGTTGAATTTCCTCCCCGGCTTGAACGCCACGTGGGCGGCGGTCAGGATCAGGCCGTCGGGGGAAACCACCACCCCGGAACCGCTGCCATCGTTGGCCTCCAGCACCACCGTGGCCGCACGGCAATCCGGCAGCACCTTCCGGAGGCCGTCCTGGAGCGAACGCAGATCATCCAGCTGTTTCGGGGTGTCCAATCGGGGGGCGGACTCCGGGGGCACCTCCGCCCCGGACAGGGAAAGGCAGGTCAGGGCCTGATAAGTGAAAAACAGGAGGGAGGTAATTTTCACAAGGGGCAGCTTAGGAATCTTGGGGTGAACTGCAAACAGGGAAAGCACTTGGCCCGGAACGTTCCTTCCCCATCACTGAAACCTTCATGAGCCAAGCATCCACTCCTCCCCGGGAAAACCTACTCCTCAGCATCGCACTCAACGTGATCGTGCCCTCGCTTCTTTTGTCCAAGGGCAAGGAATGGTTCGGCCTGGAGCCCAGCCACCTGCTGGTCCTCGCCATGCTGTTTCCCCTGGGCTACGGCATCTATGACCTCATGAAACGGAAACGCTGGAGCCTGTTCAGCACCATCGGCCTGATCAGCGTCATCATCACAGGCGGCATCGGGCTCTTCAAGCTGTCGAAGGATATCGTGGCCTGGAAGGAGGCCGCCCTCCCGGCCGGATTCGCCCTGGCCACCATCGTGTCCCTTTTCACCAAGAAATCCCTCGTCGGCGCCCTCCTCTACAGCCCTGAAGTCTTTGATGTGGAGAAAATTGACAACGCCCTGCGCTCCCGCGGGACCACCTCGAACTTCAACTCCCTGCTGCGCCGTTGCACCCTCATCCTGGCCGCCTCCTTTGTCCTCAGCGCCATCCTCAATTTTGTCCTGGCCCGCTGGCTCATCCAAAGCGAGACCGGCACGGACGCCTTCAACGAGGAGATGGGCAAGATGCTCATCTGGAGCTGGCCCGTCATTTTTGTGCCCACCACCGCCGTCTCCGCCGTGGCGCTCGTGCTCCTGGTCAAAGGTATCAAGCGTCACGCCGGCCTCGACATGGAGGAAGTCATGCACGGCGCCCCGCCCAAGGAAACACCTCCCGCCGGCGGACCCGCCTCCTGAGGGCTGGGCGCGTTTCCCCAACCGCTGTCCCCAAGACCCGTCCCCGCCTGGGCGCATTCCCCCAACCGGCCCCCGTCCGCACACCGCCAGCCCGGACCATAAAATACTAAATAACTGAAAGAGAATCACTTAGAAATAAACAAAACCCTCTGGCACGCTCCCTGCCATAAGGGTCTCACCGGTTCGCAACCCCGGTAACACACCAACCCATCCCAAACATCATGAAACTCAAACTCGCCATCCTGGCCACCGCCCTGACCCTCCAGTTCGCGGCCCGCGCCGAAGATCTCCTTCCCCCCCGCGATGTCCCGCCGCCTCCTCCCGGACCCGGCGAAATCCGCCCCCCCGCCCCCGAGCTCTCCGACGAGGTCAAAGCCCTCATCAAGGAATTCCAAACCGCCCAGGACAAGCTCCGCGCCGACCTCAAGACCGCCATGGACGCCCTCGGAGCCGATGCCACCGCCGAGCAGCGCAAAACAGTCCTCGACGACTTCCGCAAGGCCAACCAGGACCTGATCGCCTCCCAGAAGGAAAAACTCGAAGCCATCCATGAGGCCGTCAAGGATGCCCGCGACGCCACCCTCTCCGACGCCGCCAAGGCCCTGATCGCCCAGATCAAAACCGCCGAGGCCGACCTCGCCGCCGCCCAGAAGAAGCTGCGCGAAGACCTCGCCGCCGCCACCACCGCGGAAGCCAAAAAAGCCCTTCTCGACGCCTTCAAGGAATCCCAAAAGGCCGCCCTCGAAGCCCTCGCCAAACTCCGCAAGGATTTCCGCGAGGAAGTCCGTGGCAAAGTCCAGGACGGCTCCCGCCGCAAGGAGTAATCCCCGGTTCCCCAACCGCCTCCCCAGCACATTCAACCCAACGCAAGCGGTCTCACGGCCGCTTGCGTTTTTTACGTTGGTAAACACGGTTTCACTCGTGACCCCATGCGCCCTACCCTACCCCTGATTTGTCTTTTTTCCCTCCTCCCCCACCCGCTTCCCGCCCAGACCTCCCCCGTCCCCGCCACCTCCCCCGCCACACCTGCGGCGGTGACCAAAAGTTACACCAACGACGAGCTCGACGCCATGATCATAGGCGGCTCGGTCGTCGCCGCCGGCTCAGGAAAGTCATCAGCCGACCAAGGCTGGCTGAAGTCATGGCGCAAAAACGCCTCCTCCGAGCTCAGGGTCAACACCTCCGTCGGCTACAAGGACAACGCCCTCTACAGTGCCTTCAACCCCGTGGGCACCACCTTTGCCCGCACCTCCGCGGAATGGACCCTCTTCGGCCTGCCCAACGCTTCGCCATGGCAGTGGTATGGTTTCTCCCTCCTGGAAAACACCCACAACTTCACCGTCCCGCAAATGCCGGACGAGCAGCTCTTTATGCTCATGGCTGAGGCCAAGCGGCCGGTCGGCGACCAAACCTGGAAACTCGGGGCCCAACTCCAATACTTCTACTTCCACCAGGCCTTCGACGTCTCCCTCAACGAACTGGTCTCCTCCTCCTCCATCATCCGCCTCCACCAGGCCGAATTCCGCCCCCTGGTGGAAAAGACATTTCTCGTCAACTGGACGGCCTCGCTTCAGGGCATTGCCAGCGTCTCCCGTTTCGCGACCAAGCTGGACGACTACGACCGCTACGGCGCGCGCCTCGCCCTCACCCGCCGCCACGGGGAAAAAAACAAGGGCAAACTCGAACTGTCCCTGACGGACGAGACCCGTTTCTACACCCACCGCACCCAGCGCAGCCTGACCGGCGCCAACATCACCGGGACCGAACTCGACCGCGGCCAGCTCACCGGGGAACTCCTCTGGAAACAGCCCCTTTTCGAAAACTTTAGCAGCACCAGCCGTCTCCGCCTCCGCCGGGAGGGCGACAACGGCCCCGGTTACTACGATGCCGACCATTTCCAGCTCTCCCAGAAGTTTTCCTGGGAACCCAAGGACTGGGACATCTCCGTCGGTTACAAATTCCAGCGCTGGAACTGGGATAACCAAGCCGTGGCCGGCATCCGCCACCGCCGCGTCTCCGACTCCGTCGAGGCACGCGTCGAGCACACCCTGAACAAATCCTGGCGCATCTTCCTTGCGGCCGAGTTTGAATACAACGGCTCGGACCAGATAAGCGAGCGTTACCCACGCAGCCAGGGGGAAATGGGCGTGAGCTTCATCTACTGATCCCGCCGCATGAAGCTGAGCTTAACTCCCTGGGGATTAACGTTCATGAGTGTGCTTTGACGTTCCCTCCCCGCACCAGTTGCCTAACCTGTCCCCCTCTTTTCCCGTGCCCAGGATCATCCAAAAACACCCCGGACTCATCGCCTTTGGCCTCTGGTGCGCCGTGGTTTTTCTCCTCGGCCTCTCCACCACCTTCCCGGCGGTCCGGTTTCATCAGGAACAGGCCGCGCGCGTCCTGCAAACCCGGGCCCAAATCCTGGCCCCCATGGTCCAGTTCCTCAAGGCCAGCGCCGAG
>JANOBW010000005.1:0-3327 GCA_031411855.1 Opitutia bacterium | reverse complement strand
CCCTGGTCCACGGGGAGGATGGAGACGTAGCCGGTGTTGGCGAGGCGTCCGGTGCCGTAGATGCGCTGGAGGTTGCCGAGGACGCGGTTGCTGCGGTCGGTGTTGACGAAGATGCGGTTCACCCAGTCGCCACCGGGGAGGTGGAGGGTTTCCTTGGGCACGATGGCCTTGTGGTTCAGCAGGTAATCGGACTCTTTGCCGAGGAATTGGCTGATGGCGGTGATGTTGCTCATGTGTGTTGGTGTGAAAGGTGGAAACGAAAGGAATGAATCAGACTAAAGTTAAGGTGGAAAACTTTTGGAAGGGGTTGGGCAACAGCAAATGTCAGGCCAAGACCTGCTTGTTGTAGAGTTCGCGGTAAAGGCCGCAGCGGCCCATCAGGACATCGTGCGGACCCTGGTCCACGAGGCATCCCCCTTCGAGGACCAGGATCTCGTCGGCGATCTTGAGGGTGCTGAAACGGTGGGCGATGAGGAGCACGGTGCGGCCCTTGACGACTTCGGCCAGGGCCTGCTGGACCTTCTCCTCGCTGCCGGAATCAAGGGCCGAGGTGGCCTCGTCGAGGATGAGGATGGGGGCGTCGCGCAGGAAGGCGCGGGCGATGGCCACGCGCTGGGCCTGGCCGCCGGAGAGGCTGCCCCCGCCCTCGCCGGCGCGGGAGTCGTAGCCGAGGGCGAAGCCGCTGATGAAGTCGTGGGCCTGGGCGCGTTGGGCGGCGTGTTCGATTTCGGCCTGGGTGGCGCCGGGACGGCTGAGGGCGATGTTTTCGCGGAGCGTTTCGTTGAACAGATAGGGTTTCTGGGGGACGAAGGCGATCTGGCGGCGGAGGGAGTCCACGCGGATGTCGCGCAGGTCGTGGCCGTCCACGGTGACACGGCCGGAAACGGGGTCGAAGAAACGCAGGACCAGCCCGGCCAGGGTGGTTTTGCCGGAGCCGGTCGGGCCGACGAGGGCGTAAACCTTGCCGGCCTCGAGGGTGGCGGAGAAGTCGCGCAGGACGGGCTCGCTCGGCTTGTAGTGGAAGTTGACCTTCTCGAAAACCAGACGCCCTTTGAGGTGTCCGAGGGCGGCCGCGCCGGGTTTGTCGGCCACGGTTTCGTCGGCGGCCAGGATCTCCTCGATGCGTTCCAGGGAGGCCACGCCGCGTTTCAGCTCGGAGTGGACGCGGCTGAGCTTTTTGATCGGCTCGTAGCAGATCTGGAGGGCGAACATGAGCGGGATCACGTCACCCAGGCGCATCTCGCGGCCGGCCGCGTAATAGATCGCCATCGAAATACCGAGGGAGGCGGCAAATTCCACGACCGGGCTGACCAGTTTGAGGTATTTGTAAACCTTGAGGTTGAGGTCGAAATATTCGCGGGAGGCGATTTGGAACTTGGCCGACTGCTGCTCCTCCAGGCCGAAGGCGCGGATCTCGCGGACGGCCCCGAGGTTTTCGTTCAGCGTCTCCGTGAGGCGTCCCATCTTGTTGAGGGACTCGACCGCGCGTTTGAAGACACGTTTGCCGAAGTGGCGCACCGGCAGGATGCAGAGTGGCACCACGATGATGCAAAACAGGACGAAGGCGAACTGGCCGGAGTCCCAGGCCAGGTAGAAGAGGGAGATCAGGCCGCCCACGAGGGTGAGGGGCTCCTTGAGCAGGTCGTTGGCCGCCCCGCTCAGCACGGTCTGAACGTTTTGGGCGTCCTGCATGACGCGGCTGAGGAGGTCGCCCCGGCTCTGTTCGCCGAAGAAACTCATGGGCAGGCGCTGGAGTTTGGCGAAGACGCGGAGGCGCAGGTCCTCCAGGATCCTCATGCCGCAGTAACTGCCCAGGTAGGCGTTCCCGAAATCGGTCACCCCCCGCAGAAGGAAGACGAGGGGAAAGAGCAGGCAGATGAGCAGGATCTCGGTTTTGCCCAGCATCTCGGCGCGCGGCTTGGATACCGCCACCTGCACGGTCGAGAGGGAGGGGCCGGACGGGATCGCCACCTCCACCGGTTTGCCGTGGGTGATTTCGGTCAGGGGTTGGCTAAACTGGCCGGGGGAGTCGGCCGGGATGGGGGTGTCTCCGGCTTTGACCTTGGCCAACTCCGCTCCCGGGCCTGTCACGATGACCGTGAGGACAGGCGGGTTCTTTTGGTCCGCTTTGCTCCACGCCTCGCCCTGGAAGATGCGGGGAAAGATGTAGCTGGCCATGAACGGCAGGCCGATGCCGCTGCTTACGGCGTAAATGATGCCGCAGGCGAAGGCTCCCGCGAAAGGCCATTTGACGGACTTCAGCAGGGAGAGATGGCGGCCCATGTTTCCGGGTTCTTTCGGGCTTGGTGTCATGCGGTAAACCGCCACCCAACACGGCCCGGGGCGGGTTGTCACGCCCGCAAAACCAAACCGCCCTCCGCAAATGCCTTGCGGCGGGGCGGGGGAGGGATTCACCTCGCCTCCGCATGAAACGCGATTTCGACGTGATGGTCATTGGTTCCGGCCCCGGAGGCGAGGGCGCGGCCATGAAACTCTCGAAGGAGGGCAAACGGGTCGCCATGGTGGAACGGTTCGCCCGCGTGGGCGGAAACTGCACCCACCGCGGCACCATCCCTTCCAAGATGCTCCGCCACGCCGTGCAGCGGCTTTCGCAGGGCTCCGAGGCGCAGAAGGTGAAATACCCGGACCTCCTGAAACTGGCCCAGGGTGTCATCACCCGCCAGGTGGACCTGCGCCAGGGGTTTTACGACCGCAACGATGTTTCCCTCATCCACGGGCGCGCCTCCTTTTCGGAGGCCAACACCCTCCGTGTCCACACCGACTCCGGCGAGGAGACCTACACGGCCGACCACTTCATCATCGCCACCGGGGCGCGTTCCTACCACCCGGCCGACATTGATTTCAAACATCCCCGCATCCTTGATTCGGACACCATCCTCCAACTCAAGGACACGCCCAAGGTGATGACCATTTACGGCGCCGGCGTGATCGGCTGCGAATACGCCACCATCTTCAAACGCATGGGCATGAAGGTGAACCTCATCAACACCCGTCCCCAGCTCCTGTCGTTTCTCGACGAGGAGATCATTGACGCCCTGGCCTACCACCTCCGCGAAAACGGCGTGATCCTGCGCCACAACGAGGAATACGAGCGGGTCGAGGCCGACGACCAGGGGGTGCGCGTTTTCCTCAAATCCAACAAGGTGGTGTTTTCCGATGTGCTCCTCTGGTGCCAGGGCCGCACGGGCAACTCCGACGGCATGGGCCTGGCCGAGATCGGTGTCGGCCTCGATTCCAAGGGCAACATCAAGGTCAACGAGTTCTACCAGACCGCCCTGCCCCACATCTACGCGGTGGGCGACATCA
>JANOBW010000004.1:0-9132 GCA_031411855.1 Opitutia bacterium | reverse complement strand
TCGAGGGTGTCCTTTCCACAAAGGCCTCGCCGCGGACATGGCTGGGCAGGTGCCACCACCTGAACAAGGCCCAGAAAACAAGGAAAAAAGCGGGCAGGAAAAGAAGCAACGCCCCCAACGCCCCGTAATCACAAAAGGTGTTGAGATAATCATTGTGAACATGGACCGCCTGGCGCTGGAGGATCTCCGGGCGGAATTTCTCAAAAGCTTGATCGTAAGCACCGGCACCGGCTCCCAAAACGGGGTGTTCCTGCCAGATTTGAACGGCAGCCTTCCACAGGTGGGGCCGGCTCCATTCGGGGGTGAACTTGACCGAACCATTCGCCTCCGCCCCGATAAACTGGTCGAATCTGCCTCTCAGGGCATTGTCGGCGTTATACAAAAAGGCGCCGACGTAAAGCAGGACCGCCCCCCCGATGACCCAGGAGACCACCCTCTGTTTCCAAGAGTCAAAAGCGAAAAGAGGGATGAGCGGAAGTATGGCCAGCAGACAAAGCAGGCCGGCTCGGCTGACTGTCATATACAGCGCGGCCACGCAGATGAAACCGCAGTAGCCCAGAAGGATTCTGACCACTCCGCTGAATCTGGTCAGCCCGCAACCAACCAACAGGGGAGGAATCGCCATGAGGAGGAAACCGGCGAAATTGTTCGGACTTCCAAAGGTTCCGCTGCTTCTGCCGGCATACTGCTCCAGTTGATAACGGGCGATGCCTAGGCGCGGCAGGTTGTCCAGAATGTAATTGGGACCGGCCACCCAGGGATTCACCACGGCCAGAAACTTCTGGTGAAAAGCCCAGTAGCAGGAAAACAAAATGGTGACCACAAACATGGTCATCAAGACCCAGAGGCGGGAGCGGTCCCGGGGATGATGCACCAGCACCCAAAAATAGGCGGCACCCAAGGTCCAGAGAAGCATTTCCCCTCGCCCATTCCACCCCCAGGGGGAAAGCCACAGCGCGCTGATCCAGCCAAAAACAAGAAAGGGCCAGGGCCAGGCGGCCCGCCAGTCAATCTTGGCCCGCCGTGACGTTTCAGAACGCCACCAGCATCCATGCAGCGCCAACAGCAGGCCGACCAGAACCGAGACGTTGTTCAACACGGACTCACGGGTTCCACCGAGCACGGAGACGGTGTAAAAGAAGGTGAAGCCAAGCAGAATCGTGATCGCCCAGTCCAGCAGGTTGGATACGGCAAACAAGCTCTCGTTCGCCCGGCGAAACATGATAAATTGCTGGAACAGCGATGTCATACAAAGCGGGGAAAAATGCGGGAAAGGCAGCTTGGTGCCAGCCTCAACTTCAGGACCGGCCCCGGGCGGGGGCTCGCCTGGGACAAAGGCATTCCGGCAGACTCCCCATACTTGACAGCCGGTCGGCTCCGGCATCGTGTTTCCCCATGCCACCCCGCTTGTCACACTTAGGGAATTTCATCACCCTTGCCATGCTCGCCACCAGCCTGCCCCTCGGTGCCAACGGACCCGGTTCGGGCTACCAGGAACCCATGGATGACCGACGGACCCTGGGCACGCTGGAAAAAAACTTTAACGAACTGGTCAAGACCGGCAAGCTGACCACTTCCGCCGAGCTCGCCCCGCAGAAATCAAGAACCATGGCCAAACTGATCCTGGCTTCCCGGGAAGACCATGCGCGGCCAGGCCGGGAAACAGCCTCGCCGACCCTCGCGCCCGCCGATATCGCGGCCGCAAACACGCCCGGCTGCCTGATCTTTCTCAACAGCTATCTCTGCGACAAATGCCACAACTGGCACCTCCGGCCGGCCGGGGCCTGGGTCCTGACCAAGGAAGGGGCCATTGTGACCAATTACCACGTCCTGGAATCAGGCCTGGCCCCCAGCCGTGGCACGGAGTCCCCCGGCATGGCGGTGGCCGACGTTTCCGGCCACATCTATCCGGTGCGTGAGATTCTCGCCGCCTCCGAAGTCGAGGATATCGCGATCCTGCGTGTGGAAGCCTCCGGCCTGAAGCCCATCCCGATCGAGACCGGCTCGGCCGCCGGTGATCCCGTTTACCTTCTCAGCAACCCGCAGCAGCGGCTCTCTAGTTTCACCAGCGGGATGATTTCGCGCTATTTTGTCTATCAGGAACTGCGGGGCAAACCGGTCACCCGCCTCGCCGTCACCGCCGATTACGCCACCGGTTCCAGCGGATCACCTTTGTTCAACTCCCGCGGGGCCGTCATTGGCATGGTATCGAGCACCTCCTCCCTTTACACGGAAAAAACGGCCGATGCCCCTCAGGGCAATCTTCAGATGGTGGTCAAAAACTGCGTCCCGGCCGAGGCTGTCCTGAAAATGATCGGTCCTCCCTGAGACCTTCCCCAAAGCCGGGCGCTCCCTCACAGCTCGTCGTATTTGCGGCTGCTGCCTTTCGCCTTTTCCACCGGATACTTGGCGGCATTCCGGGCCATCTTTTCCGCGATGGCGGCAGCCAGGTCGGTCCCGGTCACGTTGGCAAACTGAAGGGCGTAAATCACCACGTCGGCCAGTTCCTCCCGGATTTTCCGGGCTTTCGCCGGATCGGCCAGCGCCGTGCGGCTTTCCTCCGGAGAACACCACAGGAAATGCTCCATGAGCTCACCCGCCTCCGCCGCGAGGGCCATGCTCAGGTTTTTGGGGGAGTGAAACTGGGGCCAGTCGCGCTCTTGCGCAAAGTTCCAGACGGCCTGTTTCACCTCGGCCAGGTTGGTGGTCTGATCGGACATGAGGCAAACACAGGCGGCCTGGCTCCGGCCCGCAAGCCCCGACCCCGCCTTCCGACCGTCCAGCCTCCGCGCCGGCCTCCCCCCACATCCTCCTCGCCAGCACCACGGACCGGACGCAGATTGTTATCCGCATGAAAACACTACTCCTTACTGCGGCCCTCGTCGGAGGGCTTTTTTCCTTCTCCCACGCCGACCCCATCTCCGTGGGTTCCGCCTCTCCCTCCCTGACCGCCCCAAACGACGAAGGCAAAACGACCAACCTGGGCGAACTAGTAAAGAAAGGCCCCGTCCTTGTCTATTTCTACCCCAAGGCCGACACACCCGGCTGCACCGCCCAGGCCTGCAACCTCCGCGATCATTTTGAGGACCTCGGCAAGGCCGGTGTCACCGTCGTGGGGGTAAGCACGGACGGCGTGGTCAAACAGGCCGCCTTCAAGGCCAAATACAAACTGCCCTTCACACTTCTGGCCGACGAAAAAGGCCTCGTGGCCAAAGCTTTCGGAGTCCCCGTCACCCTCGGCTACGCCAGCCGCCAGAGTTTTCTCCTGAAGGACGGCAAGGTCATCTGGCGCGACCTCTCGGCCACCCCGAAAACACAGTCGGAGGACGCCCTCAAGGCCCTGGCCGCCTCCGTTGCCGCCAAACCCGAAACACCTTCCAAGTAAACCTGCGGCCGCATGGCTCGACCCGACCTGATCCTCCAGACCGAGTCCGGACTCCACTGCCCCGCCGGAGACTTTTATGTGGACCCCTGGCGTCCGGTCGCCCGGGCTGTCGTGACTCACGCCCACAGCGACCACGCCCGCCCGGGCAGCGCGGCCTACCTGTGCGCCGCCAACGGGGCGGGAGTCCTCCGTGAGCGCGTCGGCCAGCAGGCCCGCATCGAGGGCCTGGCCTGGGGCCAAACCGTTTCCCTCAACGGCGTGAAAGTCAGCCTTCACCCGGCCGGCCACATTCTTGGCTCCGCCCAGGTGAGGATTGAGCACCAAGGCGAGGTCTGGGTCATCGCGGGCGATTACAAGACCGAGCCGGACATCTCCTGCGACGCCTTCGAACCCGTTCGCTGCCATGTGTTTGTCACGGAAAGCACCTTCGGCCTGCCTGTTTACCGCTGGCGGCCATCGGCGGAGATCTTCGCCGATCTGAACCGCTGGTGGGCGGCCAACGCGGCGCAGGGGCGCACCAGCGTCGTCTTCGCCTACGCTCTCGGCAAGGCCCAGCGCGTGCTCTCGGGCCTCAACCCCGACATAGGTCCGCTCATGGTCCACGGCTCGGTTTCCCGTTTTCTTCCCCATTACGCCGAGGCGGGCCGGACTCTTCCGGCAGCCACAACCGGCACCCTCGAACACATCGCCCAAGCCGGGGGAAGGGGCCTCGTCATCGCCCCCCAGTCCACCCGCGACTCGCCCTGGCTGGCCCGGTTCGGGGACGCCTCCCTGGCCGCCGTCAGCGGCTGGATGCAGGCCCGGGGCAACCGCCGGCGCGAGTCCCTCGACCGCGGTTTTGTCCTCTCCGACCATGCCGACTGGCCGGGACTGCTGGAGGCCATCGGGGCCACCGGTGCCGAACGCGTCGGGGTGACCCACGGCTTCAGCTCCAGCCTGGCCCGCTTCCTCCGGGAACAGGGCCGCGATTCCTTCACCTGGAACACCCAGTTCGAAGGGGAAACATGGGGCTCCGTCACCGAGCCCGCCCCCGAGCCGTGAAGACCTTTGCCGAGCTGTTCGAAACCCTCGACGGGGAAAACTCGACGAACGCCAAAAGCGCCGCCCTCCGCGCCCACTTTGCGTCCGCTTCCCCCGAAGACGCCGCCTGGGCCCTCTACTTTCTGGCCGGGGAACGCCTGCCCTCCCCCGTCTCCGGACGCACGCTGCGCGCCTGGGCCGGCGAGGCGGCGGGAATCCCCGCCTGGCTGGTGGAGGAATCCTATGCCCAGATCGGGGACCAGGCGGAGACCGTCACCCTCCTCCTGCCCGATCCCGTTGATCCTCCGGTGGTCACCCTTTCGGAAATCGTGACCCGCCACCTCCGGCCCCTGTCCGGTGGCACCCCGGCCGAGCAATCCCGCCTCATCCGCCGCGCCTGGGCCGAACTGGGGCGGACCGACCGGTTTGTGTTCAACAAACTTCTCGCCGGCTCCTTCCGGGTCGGCGTGCAGAAAACCTTGGTGACCAAAGCGTTGGCCGAAGTCGCCGGACTCGAACCGGCCGTCATGGCGGCCCGGCTGACAGGCAGGATCGAGCCCACTCCGGAGTTTTTCCAAAAACTGCTCCGCCCTGAAAACGAGTCGGATGAGGAGCCCCGCCCCCTGCCCTTTTTCCTCGCCTCTCCCCTGGCCGGAGACCCCTCGGAACTGGGTCCCAAAACCGAATGGACGGCCGAATGGAAATACGACGGCATCCGCGCCCAGCTCCTCAAAAGCCAGGGAGAGGTCTGGCTCTGGTCCCGCGGCGGGGAACCCGTCACCACGGCCTTTCCCGAGCTGGCCCAGGCGGGAAACCGCCTTCCCGAAGGCACCGTCCTCGACGGCGAGATCCTGGTCTGGACACCGGGGAACGACCAACCCTCGCCCTTTGGCGACCTCCAGCAACGGCTGAACCGCAAGACGGCCCCGGCCGCCCTCCGCAGCCGCTTCCCCGCCGTGTTTGTGGCCTACGACCTCCTTCGCCTGCACCGGGCGGACCTCAGAGGAAAACCACAGTCCGAACGCCGCGCGGAACTTGAAAAACTCGCGGCCCCATGGCCGTCCTCGGGGACACTGCGCGCCTCCCCGCTGCTGGAGGGAAACTGGGAGGAGCTGGCCGCGCTCCGCCGGCAAAGCCGGGAACGGGGCGTCGAGGGCCTCATGCTCAAACACCGGGACGCCACCTACGCCAGCGGCCGCGTCAAAGGCGGATGGTTCAAATGGAAGGTGGACCCCCTCTCCCTTGATTTTGTCATGACCTTCGCCCAGGCCGGCCACGGCCGCCGCGCCGGTCTCCACACCGACTACACCTTCGCGCTCTGGCAGGCCGGCGAACTCGTCACGGTGACCAAGGCGTATTCGGGACTTTCCGACGCTGAAATCCAACAGGTGGAACGGTTTGTGAGAAAAAACACCCTCGACACCTTCGGGCCCGTCAGGCGCCTCACCCCCACCCTGGTCTGCGAGATCGGCTTCGAGGGAGTGACGCAGTCACCGCGCCACAAAAGCGGCTTCGCCCTGCGTTTCCCCCGCATCCTCCGACTCAGGGAAGACAAACCCGCCGCCGAGGCCGACACCGTGGACCACCTCCGCGCCCTCGCCCGCCAGTCCGGCTTTGAGGCGGGGGCAACCGGGTCTCCGGCGTTCCGGCAGCAGTGGCTGTTTCCCGATCCCTGAACAAGCCGAGCCTTGCCTGTGAACCTTTCTTCACCACAGTGCCGGGACCATGACCTTCCTCGACTCCCTCAGCCCCGCCGACCGCGCCACCGTCCAGTCCTACTTCCAGCCGGTCTCCTTTCCCAAAGACGCCTGCATCATGGAGTTGGGCGAACCGGGCAACGGCTGCTACTTCATTGACAACGGAGAGGTCCGCCTGGAGCTGACCTCGACCGAGACCGACTCCGACAGCGTGCTCGGCTACCTCAAGGCCGGCGATTTCCTCGGCGAGTTCAGCCTCTGCGACGGCCAGCCCCGCTCCGCCAGCGCCTTCGCCGAAACCGCCGTCGCCGCCCGCTGGTTCAGCACCGACGACTTCAACAGCCTCTGCGCCAGCCATCCCGCCACCGGCCTCGCCATCAGCCGCGCCCTGGCCGGCTCCCTTTCCGGCAAGATGAGGGAGATGAACCGCCGCCTTTCCGAATACATCTTCGCCGACGAGATTGACACCGCCACCGACTCCCTCGTCTCCCGCGCCGCCAACGCCCAGCGCGACTTCGCCCAGTGGCCCGAGGACAAGGTGGACGCCCTCGTCGGCGACATCGCCCAGGCCTTCGCCGACCAGGCCGCCGAGTTCGCCCAGGCCACGGTGGACGAGACCAAGATGGGCAACGCCGCCGACAAGACGGCCAAGAACCGTTTCTCGGCCCTCGAGGTGGCCCGCTCCCTGCGCGGCAAAGCCGCCGGCGGCCTGCTCACCAGCGAATCCGCCAACGGCCGGGTGGACACCTTCGCCGCGCCCGCCGGCGTCGTCCTCGGCCTCATCCCCGTGACCAACCCCGTGGCCACCATCGTGTTCAAAACCCTCGTCTGCCTCAAGGCCCGCAACGCCCTCATCCTCTCCGTCCACCGCAGCGCCCAGAATGTCGGGGCCCGCTCCGCCGAACTCATCCAGTCCGTCCTGCGGAAACACGGCGCGCCCGCCGACCTCGTCCTCCCGATCAAGGCCCGCTCCAGCCGCCGCACCACCGCCATGTTCATGAAACATCCCGGCGTGGCCCTCATCCTCGCCACCGGCGGCCCCAGCATGGTCAAGGCCGCCTACTCCTCCGGCACGCCCGCCATCGGGGTCGGGGCCGGCAACGCGCCCTGCTGGATCGCGCCCGATGCCGACACGGCCAAGGCCGCCGCGCAGGTGGTTGGCAGCAAGTCGTTTGACTGCGGTGTGATCTGCGGCTCGGAAAACAACCTCGTGGTGGACGCCGCCGTCCGCGCCGCCTTCGCCGCCGCCCTTGAAGCCAACGGGGCCGCCGTCCTCGCGCCCGACGAGAAACGCCGCTTCTGCGCCCACGTCTTTGATCCGGCCGACGGCCACCTGCGCAAGGAGGTCATCGGCCGCCCGGCCTCCGAAACCGCCGCCGCCTGCGGCATCAAACGCGCCTTCCCGATCCGCCTCGTGGTCATCCCCGCCGGCCGCGAGGAGCTTTCCGGCCCGCTCGCCGCCGAGAAACTGGCCCCGATGATCAGCCTCTTCACCGTCTCGGGCGATGATGAAGCCATCTCCTTCTGCCGCAGCATTTTGAACAAATGCGGCAAGGGCCACACCGCCGCCCTCCACACCGCCTCGGAAGGCCGGGCCCACCGCTTCGCCCGGGAGATCGAGGCCAGCCGCCTCCTCGTCAACGCCGGAGCCGCCCAGGGCTGCATCGGCTTCGGCACCGGCCTCACCCCGTCCTTCACCCTCGGCTGCGGCTTCCTCGGAGGCAACTCCACCTCGGACAACGTCACCTTCAGCCATCTGCTTAACTATCAGCGCCTTGCCTGGGGTGTGTGACGGCTGGCGACATCCGAGCGGGTAGCCCCTCACCCCAGGAATCCCAGGGTGGAGGGGGCGGTGTTGAAAACCTTGGACGGGTCGCCGCCCAGCCAGCTTTTCAGGATGGTCGCGTAAACCTTGCGGAAGTCGGTGGCGCGTTCGTCGAAGGGATGGTCGTCAATCGGCTGGCCTTTTTTCACCTTTTTCGGGAGGAGCGGGGACTGGCCGTAAACGCCCCCTTTGACGCCCGCGCCGCAGACGAAGAGCGGGGCCATGGTGCCGTGGTCGGTGCCCTGGCTGGCGTTTTCGTCGGGACGGCGTCCGAACTCGGAGAAGGTCATGGTCAGCACGCGGTCGGCCAGGCCCCGTTTGGCGAGGTCCTGCTGGAAGGCGGCCAGTCCGTTGGCCAGGGTGCCGAGGAGTTCAGCATGGCGGCCGAGCTGGCCGGCGTGGGTGTCGAAACCGCCCAGCGAAACGTAGTAAACCCGGGTCGAGAGGCCGGCCCCGACGAGGGCGGCGATGGCACGGAGCTGCTGGGCGAAATCGTTGCCCGGGTAGGTCGCGCCGGAGTTGGGGTTGGCGATGAGTTTGTTGATCTTTTCCTCCGTCACCAGCGCGTCGGGATAGGCGTGGCTGAGGTAGGAGACCTGCGGGTCCTGCACGGCCTGGTCGAGCAGGGTGCGGAGGTTGCCGGCCGTGCCGGGGTCGTTGAGCTGGTCGCGTTTGGCGAAAGTGCCGTCGCGGGTGTCCACGGTCAGCCGGGTGTAAACATTGTGGGGCTGCTTGGAGAGGAAGGTTTCGGGAAGCTGCTTGCCGACATGGAAGCCGATGGGGTCGGTGTGGGCCGACGGCGGGGAGCCGGGCTTGGGGGCGGCCTCCGGAGGACATTCGGCGTCAAACCAGCGACCGATCCAGCCCGTGTGTTTCTTGAACTCCTCGGGCCCGCCGTATTCCCAGATGTTCATCGAGGTGAAGTGGGAGCGGTTGGGGTTGGGGTAACCCACGTTCTGCACGGTGGCGAGATTGCCGGCGTCCATCATCGGACGCAGCGGGGCCAGGGACGGGTGGAGCCCCACCGAGTCGTTGAGCTTCAACAGGTTCTCCGCCTTGATCCCCAGCGTGGGACGGATCTTGTAGTAGGTGTCCTGCGCGAAGGGAACCACGGTGTTGAGGCCGTCGTTTCCCCCTGCCAACTGGACCAGGACAAGCACGGTGCGGTCCTTCTCCGGGGCGGGCGTGGCCGCCATGGCCGACTG
>JANOBW010000003.1:0-2476 GCA_031411855.1 Opitutia bacterium | reverse complement strand
CTCGCTCCCCAGGCTCCGGCCAACCCGCCGCCCCCCGATCAACCCGTCTGGCTCGACACCATCGCCGGGAAACAGCCCGACATCTACGAGGGCTGGAACCTGCTCGCCAACCTTCCCCCCGGGGCCCGCCTCGACCGGATGGGGCGTTTCCAATGCCTGAGCTGCCCGCCCGTGCCCGGCGGCCACGCCTTCCGCGCCCACCACCTCGACGACTCTTTCCGGGGCCGGGCCGAGGAACCCTCCACGCTGTTCTGCGGACGTCCCCTCCCCGCCTGGCTCCAGGCCCGTGGCCTCGCCCCGGAAACCGGCCGCGACATCTTCCACGTGGCCCTTTTCCCCGTCCTCGCCGCCGGGGAGATCACCCAAGACTGGCTCGACTGGTTTTTCTCCGAAACTCCCGATCCCCGTCTTTCCTCGCAATGGCTGGCCGGCCCCCGGCTGTCCGCCGCCCAGATTGACGCGACGATGGACCTCGGGCGCCACTTCGGGCAGCGCGCGGAAGCCCTCGCCGCCTGCCTCGGCCAGCACCTGACCCAGCTCGCCACGACCAACGACCCGACACTCTACGGGATAGACTTCGCCGACCTGGCCCGCCTCGCCCGGGAAGTTCCCGGCCTGGACGTAGCCACCTTCCGCACCGCCGCCCGGGCCGCGTTAAACAACGTCCGCCAACCCGAACAGGCCGCCCGCCTTCACATGTTTCTGCGCGATCTGGCCGAAAACGAAACGGACGCCGCCGAGGAGGAGAAACAGGCCTTCGCCGTGCTGCGCAAAGCCATCCTGGAGCAACCCCGCGGCGAGGCTCCAAGGCCTTCCCTCGCCCTCAAGGAGGACCAGATCGTCTGGGCCCGCAGCCCGGTCCGTCTCGATCTGGCCGGCGGGTGGACCGACACCCCGCCCCTCTGTTTTGAACAGGGCGGAGCCGTCCTCAATGTCGCCGTCCTCCTCAACGGCCAGCCCCCCATCCAGGTCTTTGTCCGCCCCACCGCCGAGCTCACCCTCCGCCTCCACTCCATTGACCAGGGCAGCAGCGAGACGGTCTCCACCTTCGAGGAACTGGCCGATTTTGCCAACCCCAAGGCCCCTTTCAGCCTCGTCAAGGCCGCCCTCTGCCTGGCCGGTTTTCACCCGCAGTTTTCGGGCGGAAACACCACCGCCGGCCAGACCCTCGGGCAACGCCTCCGCCAGTTTGGCTCCGGCCTGGAAATCTCCCTCCTCTGCGCCGTCCCCAAGGGCTCCGGCCTTGGCACCAGCAGCATCCTCGCCACCACCCTCCTGGCCGCCCTGGCGCGGGCCTCCGGCCTGGACTGGGACCGCGTCCGCCTCTTCCGCCTCGTCCTCGCGCTGGAGCAGCTTCTCACCACCGGCGGAGGCTGGCAGGACCAGGCCGGCGCGCTCTGGGACGGCCTCAAACTCATCGAAACCCTCCCCGGCCACGGCCAGCTTCCCGCCGTCCGCCACCTGCCCTCCGACCTCCTCGACGAAGGGGCCGGTTCGCATATCCTCCTCTACTACACCGGCCTGACCCGCCTGGCCAAAAACCTCCTGGCCGAGATCGTGCGCGACATGTTCCGCCGCCGGGCCGAAACCCTCCTCACCGTCGGCAGCATCCGGGCCAACGCCCACCAGCTTTACGACGCCTTCCTCCGCCGCGACCGCTCCGCCCTGGAGCGCTGCATCCGCCGCAGCTGGCGCCTCAACCGCGAGCTCGACGCCGGCACCACCTCCCCCGCCATAGACGCCCTGCTGGAAACGGCCGGGGACGACCTCGCCGCCGCCAAGCTGCTCGGCGCGGGCGGCGGGGGCTACCTCCTGCTCTTCTGCCGCGACCAGGCCGCCGCGGGACGCGTCAGGGGCCGCCTGGAACGCACCCCGCCCAACCCCCGGGCACGCTTTGTGGACTTCACCGTCGCCCGCGACGGCCTCAAGGTCACCGTCAGCTGAAACCCTTCGTCAACGAAACAACCCCACCGCCGTGCTGCACCTCGCCAACCTCATCACCATCCTGCTGATTGCGCTCAACCTGACCGGCCTGGGACTGGCCGTCCGGCGCGTCACGCGTCTGCCCTTCGGCCTCGCCCTGCCCGCCGGGGTGCTCGCCCTGGTGATGGTCCTCTTTTGCGCCGAACATTTCGCGGGCCTGGGACGCCTCCTCTGGGTCCTGCCGTTTTCCACCGCCGCCTCGGCCGCGCTCATCTGGCTGGGCCGCAGGGATTTCCGGGAGTGGTGCGGCGGTCTGGCGGTGTTTGCCGCCGGCCTCGGCTACGCCCTGCTCTGGCGCTACTCCATCCCCAACCTCGACGCCTCCTCGGAAAAAATCGCCGACCTTTCCTTTGTCGCGGCCTACCTTCCGGGGTCCACCCTCCCACCCGTGGACCCCTGGCTGCCCCCCTTCAAGTTCACCCAATACTACTCCCTCCAGCACTACGGGGCCGCCCTCCTCGGGCGCATCCTCGACCAGCCCGTCGGGGCCGCC
>JANOBW010000002.1:0-1522 GCA_031411855.1 Opitutia bacterium | reverse complement strand
GCTTCGGCCGCCTCTCCACCCTGCTCGCCTGGCACCGCGAGGACCCCGTGGACCAGGAGGAACGCCTCCGCAACCACCTGATCTACAGTGTTTACCAACACAACCGCAACCCCTACACAGACCGGCCGGAGTTTGCCGAGCTCGTCTTTCTCGCCCAGTTTCCCGCCACCTATGACTCCGATGGCGACACCCTGCCGGATCTCTGGGAATGGGAAAAACTCAAAACCAACACCTACGCCGCGGCCGACGATCCCGACCACGACGGGCTGACCAACCTCCAGGAATACCAGGGCGGGACCGACCCTCTCGTTTCCAATCTGCCCCCCGGCCCCAGTTTCACCGCCTTTGCCGCGCTCCATTTCACCTCCGCGGAACAGGCCAATCCCCTTGTCTCCGGCCCCGCCGCCGATCCCGACCGCGACGGTGTTTCCAACCTCCTCGAATACGCCTTCGGCTCCGATCCGCGCCAGCCCGCCGGCACCCGCCTGCCCCGGGTGGGCCTGGTCTCCGTCACCCCCGCCCAGGATTACTTGGGGATCACCTACACCCGGGTCAAAGGGGCCGCCGACCTGACGTTTTTCCCGGAGTTTTCCCCCGTTCCCTCCGCCACCGGTTTCACCGTCTCCGCCTTCACCCAGATGTCGTTGGTGGACAACGGTGACGGCACGGAAACGGTCGCCGTGAGGGACAATGTCCCGGCCACGGGAAACGCCCCGCGTTTTGCGCGCCTCCGCGTCCGCCAAAACTGAGGGGGCGAAACCACTCGCCCTACGACGACACCTCGCCGGGCGGCGAGAGCGGCCAGCCCAGGTCCAGGGCCCGTTTCGCGGCCTCGCGGCCCGCCGCCACGATCTCGTCCATCCGTTCCCAGTCAAACATCGCGAAGTGCCCCACCTCGGGCTGGATCACGAGATCGGCCCGGGCCAGGGCGGCCGGGCGCAGCGTGTCGCCCTGGATCACCGAGGTGCGGCGCAGAATCTGGGGCACGCCGGGCAGGCCCTTGCGCAGGGCGCGCAGGCCGTGGAAACGGCCCGAAAGCGCCGGGTTGCAGCGCAGGTCGCTCACCGGGGAAAGGTCCACCGCCAGCAGAGGCCCCCGGGCCCGCCGGAGGGCCTGGCGGGTGGGAAGGTTTTCCAGCACACCGCCATCGGCCAGCAGCTCCCCTTGGAAAACCCGTGGCGGGGCGAAGCCGGGCAGGCTCATGCTCGTCACGATCCAGTCCCAGGCCAGGCCCGTGTCGTGCGCCACGGCGTGCCCCTGGGTGAGGTTGCACGACACGCAGAAAAAGTCGGTGGGGAAGTTTTCGATCAGGCTGTCCCCGAACATCTTGCGGATGCCCCGGGTGTAGCGCCGGGCCCCGATCACGGAAACCACCGGCAGCGTGTAGTCATGAAGTTTTTTGGAACGTTCCGCGAACCGGGCCCGCAGCAGCGAGGCGACTTCTTTGAGGTCGTGGGACCGCGCGTAAAGGCCCCCCACCAACCCGCCGATGCTGGTCCCGCCGATGCGGTCGATCGGGATG
>JANOBW010000001.1:0-3530 GCA_031411855.1 Opitutia bacterium | reverse complement strand
GAAACACGAACTTCTCCACCACAGGCACTCACTCGACCGCATCTGCTCGCAACGTGTCGCCGGTAAACACGGACTCGTTGGCATCCAAAACGGTCTCAACCGTGCGAAGCACCGTGGAGTGCGGCGACCCTGTTGCGGCCTCGGCCGAGCGTTGCCAACCCCACGGTTGCCAAGGACACATTTTCCTTTCCCGCTAACCCGGCAAGGCAGGTTGCCACTCCAGGGTGCCGAGTTGGCGGAAGAGGGCTAGGGCGGTGGGTTCGATCTGATAGACGGTTTTGCCGCTGTTGGTCGGGCGGTTGGGGTCGTCGGGGTTGCGGAGGAGTAGGCCTTCCTCGACGAAAAACTTCACGGCATCGTCACGGATGGTTTCGCGGGTGTTGGGGGCGTAGCGGATGCCGTAGGCCTCGGCGATGAAGTCAATGACCGGGGTGATGCCACGCAGGGGGCTTGGGCATCAGTCCAAGGGGCTTCGGGCTGGAGATCAAGAAGGGCGAGGAGGGTGTAGGCGGCGATTTCGTTGCGCTGCTTTGAGCCAAATTGGAGCGCGGTGAGAGCCTCCATCGTTTCGGTGAGACGCCGTTTCCGGGCGGCGGCTTTGCGGTTGGGCTTCTCAGGAGGCATGCAGGTGCTGGGCGATGAGTTGGTCTATGACTTCCTGCGGCGCGTTGAGCGCGGGGAGTTCGCGGCCAATGGCCAGGAGGGTGTCGCGGCCTGGATAGGAGAGGGTGCGGAGGTCGGTGGCGTTGACCTGGGTGTGGCCGCTGAAGCGGCGGAAGTAGTGGTCCACGACGGTTGAGTTGAGAAAGGCGAAGAGGCCGAGGGCGAGGGTGCGGTCCAGTCCGCGTCCTTTGGCGTGGAAGTAGTTGAGGTGGTTTTCAAAACCCACCCATTCGGTTTTGATCTCGGCGGGGTCAAAGAGGCAGGCGACGAGGCGGCGGCGCTCTTCCTTGGAGGTGAAGCGTTTGGTGAGCAGGTAAACGCCGGAGGGGACGAGCCAGGGACGGGTTTCCTCGTTGTCGAGAATGGCGTTGGGTTTACGGGCTTCGGGTTTGGGCCAGTGGACGGTGCCGCCGTTGAAATGGCAGGGGTAGAGAAGCGGGACGGTGTCGGAGCCGGGAGATTGCCGCAGGGAATCCTTAAGGCGGAAGTCCACGACGCGCCCGGTGGAGACGGTCAGGCCCAGGTCGGCGAGGCTAGTGGTGAGTCCTTCGAGGGTTTCCTTGGCGGCGGCGTGGGAGGCGGCGGAGGGGATGTGGATGAACTTTTCGACATCGTGCGGGTGGACGATCTCGGCGAAGGGAAAGGTCGTTTCCGAAACAATACCGCCCGGTGCGCCGCTGCTGGAGGAGACGGTCATCGTGTCGGGCTGGCTGCGGCCTTTCACGGCGTGGAAAATGATGTTTTCCTGAAGGACGCTGTCGCCCCGGAAGGCGGCCTGGCGTGAGTCAAAGACGTGCAAGCGGCGGAGTTCCACATGTTTGAGGAAGTCCTCGCGGAAGGGGCGGAAGTAGGGGCCGTTGCAGAAACTGCAAGGCGTGATGGCGACCAGTTGGCCACCGGGGACGAGCAGACGTTGCACGAGGGCGATGAAACCGGTGTAAAGGTTGCTGGTTTCGATGCCGACGGAACGCAGGGCGCGGCGTTCGGGGGAATCGGTGCCGATCTTGCGATAGGGCGGGTTGATGATGGCGGCGTCGAAAGCCGGGGGAGCCAGGCCAAACAGACTGTCGGAGAGACGGGCGGAAGTTTCCTGGATGAAGTCGCTCTCGTGAATCGTGTAGGTGAAGCGGATGCCCGCCTCGGTGCAGCGGTCCTGGCAGGTTCGCAGATTGGCGGAAAGTTTAGCGAGGATGAGAGGGTCCAGCTCGTTGAGGGTGACTTCAAGGGAGCGGACGCCGTGGTTTTCAGAGCAGAGACGGGCGACAAAGGCGGAGGTGAGGGCACCAGCGCCTGCTCCGGCGTCCAAGAGGCGAACCACGCCGGGGAGCGGACCAAAGAGGGAAGCCATGAAGTCGGCGACAGGAGCGGGCGTGAGAAACTGGCCGAGTTCCTCCTGCCGACTTCTGGCGTGTTCGATGGTCGCGAGGTTCATGATCTGTGGCTCGGCTCAAGCTGTGTTCAGGCTTGGTGTTGGCAATGGCGTAAGTGTCGTCGTGTTTGAATGGGACCGATCGGGTGAATCGAGCGAAAGCACCACGTTTCAAGAGCCAAGGCAGAAGGCGAAACAACGAGGCAGGCCGGTGCTGAGCCCGGCGTTCCCGGGGATGAAGGGCGCGGAGCGCTTTGGACTGCGGCCGCAACGTAGGGATGGGGATTCTGGCGAAAGGGACCGCAGACTCAGGGTTGGTTTTTCTCGAGCTCGTCGAGATCGGCCAAGTCCACGGGGCGACCGGCGGTCTTTTTGGCGATTTTGAGGTCTTCCCGGCCCAGATAAAAGATGGTGATTCCCTCCTCACTGTCAGGCACGCGTTTAGCCCAGGCTTGGGCGAAGGACAGGCCGGGAACGGTGGTGAGAAAATCTATCGCGACAGGAGGCCGGCCCACCATGAACTGGGTGCCTTCCCGGGCGAAGTCCTCTTCGGTGACCTCGATGAGTGGAAGGCCGAACTGCCTGAAGGCGGCGGCCAGGAGGCGGGCGTTTTCCGAAGTGGGCTCCACCCAGACATCCAGATCTTTGGTGAAGCGGGGTTGGCCATGGTAGATGACGGCATAACCACCGACGATCAGGTATCTAACTCCCTGGTCGGCGAACGCTTGTAACAGCTCTTTGAAGTCGGAGTTCATCGGGGTTTCTTTTCTGCATGGCCCAGGCTTCCTGCACCAGTTCCCAGGCGGCGGCGCGGCGCTGGGCTCCCGTCAGTTGCTGCCAGCCCTTCACCTGGGCCTGCCGCATGGCATCCAGGTTGGAAAACTTTTGAACGGTCCAGTGAGAGCGTGAAGTGGAGGCGGACATGGGCTGACAGTAGCTGACAAAAGAGGGGATGTGGGCGCGGGGCGAGGAAGAAGACCGCAACGTTGCCGCTTTGCCGAGGAAGCAGCGCTTACCGGTCGTGGGAGGTCGTGGGGGCGAAGCAAGCCGGTGCGGAGCCCTGCGTTCCCGGGGGCGAGGCCGCAGGCCATTGCCTCACCAGGTGGTCTTGGCGGGCTGTTTCAGCCAGCCGGGGAGGCCGGTGATCCTGAGGGTGGTTTCGGCCGCTCGGACGGCCATGGAGTAGGCGGCCGGGTCGCCCACGACGAAGACCTTTTTCCGGCCGCGGGTCACGCCGGTGTAAACGAGGTTTCGTTGCAACAGGGTGAAGTGCGCCTTGACCAGCGGGAGCACGACGATGGGGAACTCCGAGCCCTGGGCCTTGTGGACGGTGGCGGCGTAGGCGAGGGTGACATCGGGGAGGTCGGCGCGGTCGAACTCCTGCTCGCCGTGGCCGAAATCGGCCGCGAGGGAGGAGCCGTCGGGCGTGACGCGGGTGACCTTGCCGAGGTCGCCGTTGAAGAGGTTCTTCTCGTAGTTGTTGCGGGTCTGGAGGATC